>SVQE01000032.1 GCA_015065505.1 Oscillospiraceae bacterium | reverse complement strand
TGCATCAGAACACGCCTTAAGCGCCTCTATAAAGCGCTTTGGCTGTTCCATAATCAGTTTATGAAACACTCTTATATTCGAGGATTTCCAGGTCCATAAAACAAGCCCGTAGCCGTATGACGCAGGATAGAACTCGAAATAATAAAATGGTGCTTCGGGATACTGCTTTTTATATCTTCTGAAAAACACCCACATATTTTCGCGGTATTTCATTTTTGAACGATTGCCCCTTGTGTCCCTTGCAATTCGGGAAACTGCACGAACGGGGTCGAGATACATCTCGCTGTCTATATCGTATAAAAGCTCGGATAAATCAAGCACCATCTGCCTTAAAGGCACAGTTATTCCCTGTTTGATTTCTTCCTTATGCTCTTCATAAAACGGTTTTGAATCGTTGAATCTGTTTAAGCATAAAAGCTCAATGCTTTGCGGGGATATTCCTTTATAGTTAATATCCATATTTATATTCCCTTCAATAATCCTTTATTTAGCATTTGCTGTGCGGCTAAAAGCGCGCATATTTTTGCGCTGTGGAAATTAAGACCGCCCTGAATCCAGGCATAGAACGGCTCTCTTATAGGCGCATCTGCAGAAAGCTCGATTGATGAACCGAGAGTGAATGCGCCGGCAGCCATAACAACCTTACTGTCGTAGCCCGGCATATCCCACGGCTCGGGCAAAACAAAGCTGTCTACAATACTGCCGCTCTGAATGCCCTGACAGAAAGCAACAAGGCTTTCCTCGTTTTCAAGACCCAAGCTCTGAACAATGTCCGCTCTTTCTTCATAATATTTCGGGGTTACATCGTAACCGAAATCCTCAAATAAAGCGGATATGTAAACAGCGCTTTTAAGCGCTTCGCCAACTGTGTGAGGCGCATAAAACAGCCCCATAAACAGCTCTCTGTTCATATCAAGCGTTGCGCCGACCTCTTTGCCGAGCCCGGGTGTTGTCAGGCGATATGCGCATTTTTCAACCAAATCGTGTCTGCCTGCAATATAACCGCCCGTTCTTGCAATTCCGCCGCCTGCATTCTTGATAAGCGAGCCTGCAATTAAGTCTGCACCAACCTCGCAGGGCTCTTTTTTCTGAACAAATTCACCGTAGCAGTTATCAACCATAACTATTACATTCGGGTTCTTTGCCTTAACTGTTTTAACGATTTTCTCAATCTCTTCAATTCTCAGCGATGGGCGAAGCTCATAGCCGCGGCTTCTCTGAATATAAACCATTGTTGTATTATCATTAACAGCGTTTTCAATGGCATTCAAATCGGGCTTTTCATCCTTAAGAGGAACCTCGCTGTAGTTAACGCCGAACTCCTTTAAAGAGCCCATACCGCTGCCCTTGATGCCGATTACATTATGAATAGTATCATAAGGCGTTCCGGTTACGCAAAGAATATTATCCCCCGGACGAAGCACGCCGAAAAGCGCAACGGCAAGGGTATGCGTTCCGCAGGTGAAATTATGGCGCACAAGCGCATCCTCTGCGCAGAAAACCTGAGCCCAAACCTTGTCAAGGGTTGCCCTGCCTCTGTCGCCGTAGCCGTAGCCCGTTGAGGAAACAAAATGCGATTCGCTTATTCCGTTATCAATAAAGGCTTTTTGAACCTTAAGCTGATTAAATTCAGTTATTTCATCTATATTATAAAACTGCTCACGGCACTTTTTCAGTGCATCGTCGGACGCATTTTCAATTCTTTCATCAATCTTAAAGAAAGGATTCATTTATACATTCTCCATTTTCCAATATCGCTAAAGCCGAGTCTGTTATAAAAGCTCTCGTTCATTCCTTCATCACGCATCAGATATATAATTCCGTTCACATCACCGCAGATATACGAAACAAGGGATGAGCCGAAGCCGCAGTTTCGGTATTCATTTTCTGTTCTGACTGCGCTTAAAATAGAATATCCGTCAATAATTGACGAGAGTATTCCCGAGGATACAACAATTCCGTCTTTATTCAGCGTATACGCCTTCGCGGTGCCGTGACGGATTCTGTGACTGATGTCAACATACCACGCCTTGAAATCCTGTGAATTATAATCGATAAAATTATATAAGTCCATAAGCTTTGGGTATTCATCAACAGTGCAGTCGCCGAGAGTGTATTCAATTTTTCTGCTGCTTTTCATTATTATTCCTTCATCATATTTCGGGAATAAATACAGAGACGAATCGCAGAGAACGCTTGAATAACCTGCAACAAGAAGAAAATGCGCTATTTCTTCTGTATCTGCATTTTCATTTGCGCTGATGGTGTAATCCCCGTCAAGCTTGCCTATAAGCGCGGTGATATTGCCGTCAATTTTTTGTATATAGAAAACAGCAAAAGGATATTTTAATCCGTATGCCTTATAAAGCGCAAGAATACGAACTGAAAAAATATCCCTTCTATCCCAGTTTTCAATTATTTCGGTTTCGTTAATCTTTTCAATCATAAATTTTCTGAATCAGTTTATACAAGAGTTTTTCTGTATTTTCAATATCCTCTTTTTTAACAACGCTTGATGCCGAATGAATATATCGACACGGAAGCGAAATAGCGCAAACCTTACAGCCCTTACCGCTGATTTGGATTGAGCCAGCATCGTTTCCGCCTGCAATCTTTGTTTTGGTCTGAACGGGAATTCCGTTTTCCTTTGCGGTGTTCATAGCAAGAGAAAATAACTCTCTGTCATAGATAGTTCTTCTGTCCATAAAGGATATAACGGGTCCGCCGCCTGCACAGCACACCTTATCAGCGCCTGTAACGCCGTCTAAATCGGATGCGGTTGTTGATTCAAGGATGATTGAAATATCACTCTGAACCTGAAAAGCAGTACATTTAGCGCCTTTGAGCCCAACCTCTTCCTGAACATTGAAGCAAAAATATGTGTCGTATTCAAGCTCGCTTTGAATAAGCTTTATCATAAGCATACAGCCGATTCTGTCGTCGAGCGCTTTTGATTTTATGAAGCCGTTTCCGAATTCATAATAATCGCTTTCAAAATATGCAAAATCACCGAGGGAAATATATTTTTCGGCTTCTTCCTTTGATGAAGCGCCGATATCAATAAGCATTTTATCGAATGAGGGCGCACTTTTGCTCTCTTCATCACTTAAAAGATGAAACGCCTTATCGCCGATAACGCCTTTAATATCGTTTATGCGAACAACCTTATCAAGACAAACTCTCTGATCTATGCCGCCAACTGTTGCAAAACGAAGATAGCCCTCGTCCGTAATATCGGTGATAATAAAGCCTACCTCGTCCATATGAGCGTTGAAGCATACTTTTTTATTCGGGGTTTTCTTTCCCTTTTTAAAGGCAATAATTGAACCGAGCGCATCAACTTCATAAGTGCAGTAATTCTTGATTTTATCAATTATGTAATCACGCACTCTGCCCTCATCTCCCGAGGTTCCGTTTATAAGACATAACTGCTTAAGCATTAACTTCACCCACTCTCTTTTTGATATATGCTGCAATGAGCTTTGCAACGCTTTCAACATCCTTTGTATCCACTACTTCAATCGGTGAATGCATATATTTTTCGGGAATTGAAATCAATGCTGTTTTTATTCCGCTTTCGCTTAAAGTAATTGCGTCGGCATTTGTGCCTGTGCGGTTGCCGCCCATAACTTCAAGCTGATAAGCAATATCATTTTCCTTTGCAGTTTCAATAAGCTTCTGAGACATTATATTGCTGAGAATAGGTGCAATGCCAATCATTGCGCCCTTGCCCATTTCACCGCAATCGGTTTTCTTACATAAAGGAGAATAGCCGAAAGAAACATCAACTGCAATAGCCTCATCAATATTTTTTCCGAACGGTCCGACTTTTGCCCCTGTCATACCCGTTTCCTCCTGCGATGAAAACATAACGGTTATTTTTGCGTTGACATCGCGCAGCTCTTCAAGAACAAGAATAATTGCTGCAACGCCGCTTCTGTCGTCAAGAACGCTTGCGGATATCTGAGTTCCGAGAAGCTCGGTAAAATTGCGCTTAACAGTAACTCTGTCACCGAGAGCAATAAGCTTTTCAGCTTCGGCTTTAGTCATACCAACATCAATGGAAACATCCCCTATTTCGGGCACCTTGCTGTCGTCTCCGTCCTTTTGAAGATGGGGCGGAACGGTTGTTATAACGCCCTTAACCTCGCCGTTTGCAGTCCATATGCTGACTTCGCTTGAAAGCAGCATTCTTGCATCTATTCCGCCGCATTTTGCAACCTTAACAAACCCGTCGTCCGAAATTGAAGTGACAATCATACCTATTTCATCAAGATGGGCGTCAAGCAAAAAGTGATAGCCGCTTCCAAAGGTGCAGAATACGCTGTTCATATCGTCAACATAAACCTCGCCGTATTCTTTCAGAAGCTCGCATAAAAGATTATTTATGTTTTCCTCAGCACCGCTAACACCCGGTGCTGAGGTTAATTTGAATAATAGTTCCTTAGTGTTTATATCAGTCATCAAAGCTATTTACCATTTCCTTATATTTTCTTCCTCTGTATTCAAAGGTTTTAAACTGGTCGAATGCAGGGCATGCAGGACAGAGAGAAACAATATCGCCCTCCTCTGCTTCCTCTTTTGCTATTGCAAGCGCATTTTCAAGTTTATCGGTCATAATAACCTTAAGTCCGCTTTCTTCAAAGCGAGAGTTATTTCTGACAGCGTCATATATTCTGTTTGCAGTTGTTCCGTTTAAAACAAGAACCTTGCAGTATTTAAGGATATAGGGCACCATCTCGGTTAAGTCGTTGCCCTTGTCCGAGCCGCCCATAATAACGATTATTTTTCTGCCGAATGCCTTAAGTCCGCTGATAACGCGCGACGGCGAGGTTGCTATTGAATCGTTATAGTATTTAACGCCCTTATATTCGCGGACAAATTCAATTCTGTGTTCAACGCCGCCGAAGGTCTGTGCAATATTTTTAATTGTTTCGGGTTTAACGCAGCCCCAGACTGCAGATATTGCAGTGCAGTAGTTTTCGATATTATGGTCACCGGGGATAACAATATCGTTTTTATTCATAATAAGCGTTTTTTCGCCGTTTTCGCAGTAATAAATATCACCGCTTGCAGTATCCATAAACGCGCCGTTTTCAACGGGATGCTTAATTGAAAACTCAAAGAGCTTGCCGCGAACATCATAGCGCATATCGTGATAAACTCTGTTGCCGATTGAATAATCGCAGTCGGCATTTAAAACAGTTCTCTGATTTTCGTTCTGATAAATCAGAATGTTTCTTTTTGCGTCAACATATTCATCAAGTGAAATATGGTGGTCCTGATGGGTGCATTCAATATTGGTTACAACAGCAACATCGGGTTTATTTCTTAAATTGCCCATTGTTAAAAGCTGGAACGAGGAAAGCTCAACAACGGCAATATCGTTTTCGGTTATTTCATCAAGTGTTGGCATTAACGCCTTGCCGATGTTGCCGCCGAGAAATACTCTGTTACCCTCGGCTTCAAGCATTTTTGAAATGAGAGTGGTTGTTGTTGTTTTGCCGTTTGAGCCAGTTATTGCAAATATTTTGCAGGGGCAGTATTCAAAGAAAACCTCCATTTCGGTTGTTACCGTCACGCCTCTTTCAATGCACTCGCCTATCCATTCATTCTGAAACGGAAGAATGCCGTGAGAACGGAAAACAATATCCATTTCGGGAAGTATATCAAGATAGTTATCGCCGAGTGAAAACTTAACGCCGAGCGCTTCAAGCTCATCGCAAACCTCTTTGCCGATATATTCCTTATCCCTTTTATCGCAGGCGTAAACCTCGATACCGTGCTGAGCTAAAAACTTAGCGCAGGGTGTGTTTGCAACGCCCATACCAACAAGTGCAATTTTCTTGCCTTTAACTGTTTGAATATATTTTTCTGCCTGATTCATAATGCACCTCTCAGTGAATATTAAATGTTCCGTTTTTGAAATCGTTTATTGTGAAGCTTTTCATTTTTTCTTCAAGCTCATATTGAAATTTCAGCTTTTCCTGCCCCTTATACTTATCGTCAATGGGAACAGAGCATTTCATCAAGAAATTCGCCGTCATTTGCTGGCACTTTGTCGGGTTGAGTCCCGAAAAATACACTCTTCCCTGCTTAACATCAACTAATGCAGGTGTGAATTTAAGCTGATTTTTTCTGCCCATTGCGGTAACCGCCTTTGAAAGTGAGAGCGCGTTTTCATCAACTGACGAACAAATAAAGGCAACAACGCAGTTCCCTTTTCTTCTTAGGTTACCGACTGTTACATCGTAAACTGCTGCGTCAAGATAAGCGATAATATCGTTTTTATCAAGCTCATCAACGCACACCAAATAGAAAAACTCTTTTGTTTTAAGCGCTCTGCCGTCGAATTCAAGCTCTGAAAGCTCTAAATCCTTTTCAAATCTGAAGCCGTTGCTTTTAAGGTCTGCTTCAACTGCTGAAAAATAGTCTGCAATTTCTTTTTCTTCCCTTGCAGTTAAGTAATAGCCGCAGTCCTCAATCTCGCCTTCAACATCGTTTAAAAAGAGTTCAAGCTTTGAATATCTTGAATAATAAAGCAAAACCAAAACGAGAGAAACTATAACAAGAATATCGCTTACATAGTTTAAAGCTGTTACAACGCTGACACTTGTTATTGCAGGTGCAACGCCAATATATGCAAGCATAAAGATTGCGGTTACTATGACGATTACACGCATTATTTTTTTGAAAAGCTTTTGTTTTTTTCTTACTTCATTCATTTAATCATCTCTTTAAATTCATCCTCGCTGATAACTGCAACGCCGAGCGCGTTAGCTTTATCAAGCTTGGAGCCTGCTTCAGCGCCTGCTAAAACATAATCGGTTTTCTTTGATACGCTTGACGAGGTTTTTCCGCCGTAGCCTTCAATAATCTTTGAAGCCTCGCTTCTTTTGAAGCTTTCAAGCGTTCCCGTTAAAACAAAGGTTTTACCTTCAAATCTGTTATCCTTAATAACTGTTTTTGATTTAGTGTTAACCCCTGCAAGAGTAAGCTCGTTAATTAATTCCTTTGCGCTTTCGCTTGAAAAGAAATCAACAACGCTTTCAGCCATTATTTTGCCGTAGCCCTCTATATTAAGAATATCTTCAACAGAAGCGCTCATAACCGCTTCAATATTCTTAAATTCATCGCTTAAAAGCTTTGCAGCCTTTTCGCCTATATGGCGTATACCGAGTGCAAATATCAGCTTGCCCAAATCGTTTTCCTTGGATTTTTCAACGCTGTTTATTATATTGTTTGCACTTGTTTCCTTAAAGCCTTCAAGCTTTGCAATTTCTTCTTTATCAAGGCGATAAATATCGGATGTCTTTTTAATAATTCCTTCATTAACAAAGGTTTCAATGATTGATGGACCGAGACCCTCAATATCCATTGCGTCCCTTGAGCAGAAGTGAATAAGATTTCGAAGAAGCTGTGCAGGGCATTCGGGATTTATGCACCTTATTGCAGCCTCGCCCTCTTCACGAACAACCTTTTCACCGCAGGACGGACAAATTTCGGGATAAACAAAAGCACCCTGCGAATTTTTCTCATTAACACAAAGCACCTCGGGAATAATATCCCCTGCCTTACGAACGGTTACAATATCGCCGATATTAACACCCTTTTCGTTAATAAAATCCTGATTGTGAAGCGTTGCACGCGAAACTGTTGTTCCTGCAAGGTGAACGCTTTCAAGAACGGCAGTTGGAGTTAAAACGCCCGTTCTGCCGACGGTTATTTCTATATCAATAAGCTTTGTCTGCTTTTCTTCGGGAGGATATTTGAAAGCAACAGCCCACTTTGGAAATTTTGAGGTTGAGCCTAGAATATCCCTTGTTGAAAAATCATCAACCTTTATAACTGCGCCGTCTATATCAAATTCAAGGTCACCGCGCATTTCGCCGATTTTTTCAACTTCCTTAAAAGCATCTTCAATGCTGTTAACTCTTTCGTAAAACGGAATTGTGTTAAAACCGAGCTCACGAAGAAAATCAAGGCTTTGCTTATGGGAACTAAGCTCAGCGCCTTCAACTTGCTGAATGTTAAACACAAATATATCAAGTCCCCTTGTTGCGGTTACCTTGCTATCCTTCTGTCTGAGTGAGCCTGCAGCGGCGTTTCTCGGGTTTTTAAACGGCTTTTCATCGTTTAAAAGCTGACGGTCAACAACTTTATCAAAGCTTTTTTTAGGCATATAAACCTCGCCCCTGACCTCAATATAAGGAAGGGGCTTATTGAGCTTAAGCGGAACATTGCGGATAACTCTGAGATTGCCCGAAACATCCTCACCCGTGTCGCCGTCGCCGCGCGTTGAGCCTCTGAAAAACTCGCCGTTAACATATTCAAGGGAAACGGAAAGACCGTCTATTTTAGGCTCAACAACATATGAAACAGCGCCTGCGCCGTCTTTAACCCTTTTATCAAAATCGAATATTTCTTCTTTTGAAAATGCATCCTGAAGCGATTCCATTCTTACGCTGTGAACAACACTTTCAAAGGAATTATCAGCCTTGCCGCCAACTCTTTTAGTTGGCGAATCAACGCTGTCGTATTCGGGATATTTCTCTTCAAGAGCCTTGAGCTCCCTCATCATCATATCATATTGATAATCCTCGATTTCGGGTGCATCGTCGTTATAATATCTGTCGGAATGATATCTGAGCTGCGCTCTTAAATCGTTTATCCTTTTTTCAGTTTCATTCATATTATCACCGAAACATTTCAATTTTAACGGGAGGGCACGGAGTCCCTCCCCATTTATTGTTACATTGAGAATTTATGGAAAATCTTCTTGCCCTTCTTAACGGTTACGCCCTCTTTGAGCTGCTCTGCGGAAACGCAGGTGAAAACATCCGTTATCTTTTCGCCGTTAACGCTTACGCCGCCCTGCTGAATGAGTCTTCTGCCTTCACCGTTTGATTTAATCAAATCTGCTTTGAGCATCATTGAAAGAACAGAAATTTTACCGTCCTCAAGTTCATTTTCTTCTATAGCTGTTGACGGCATATTTGAATCATCCGCACCCTGTGAGAAAAGAGCTCTTGCAGCTGTTTGCGCCTTTGTTGCCTCTTCTTCACCGTGAACAAGATTTGTGAGCTCAAATGCAAGGATTTCCTTTGCCTTATTAAGCTCGCTGCCCTCCCAGCTTTCCATCTTTCTTATATCTTCAAGAGGAAGGAAGGTTAGCATCTTTATGCATTTAATAACATCTGCATCATCAACATTTCTCCAATACTGATAGAATTCGTAAGGAGTTGTTTTATTTGCATCAAGCCATACGGCATTACCTGCGGTTTTGCCCATTTTTCTGCCCTGCGAGTCGGTTAAAAGGGTTATTGTCATCGCGTGGGCATCCTTGCCGAGCTTCTTTCTTATAAGCTCCGTACCGCCAAGCATATTGCTCCACTGGTCGTCGCCGCCGAACTGCATATTGCAGCCGTAGTTTTGGAAGAGATAATAGAAATCATAGCTCTGCATAATCATATAGTTGAATTCAAAGAAGGATAAGCCCTTTTCCATTCTTTGCTTATAGCATTCTGCACGAAGCATATTATTTACGGAAAAGCATGCGCCAACCTCTCTTAAAACCTCAACATAGTTAAGATTTAAAAGCCAGTCGGCATTATTAACCATCATTGCCTTGCCTTCACCGAATTCAATGAATCTTTCCATCTGCTTTTTAAAGCAATCTGCATTATGGTCGATATCCTCTCTTGTGAGCATTTTTCTCATATCAGTTCTGCCCGAGGGGTCGCCAATCATGGTTGTTCCGCCACCGATTAATGCAATCGGCTGGTTGCCTGCCATCTGCAAACGCTTCATAAGTGTGAGCGCCATGAAATGACCTGCAGTAAGGCTGTCTGCAGTGCAGTCGAAACCTATATAGAACCTGGCTTTTCCGCTGTTTACCATAGTTCTGATTTCTTCTTCATTTGTTACCTGAGCTATAAGCCCTCTTTCAATTAATTCTTCATAAACTCCCATAGTTTATATTCCTCCGTGGATTAATTACTGCTGATAGTTATTTAACAGTTCCTCTGCCGATTGAAGCAGATTATCCGTTATTTCAAGTCCGCCCATAATTCTTGCAAGCTCGTGCTTTCTCTGCTCAAAATCAAGGGGCGAAACTTTTGTATATGTTTTATCATTTTCAAAATGCTTGCTGATAAGCAAATGCATATCGGCGGCAGATGCAATCTGAGCCGAATGAGTTACGCAGATTACCTGCGTGCTTTTGCTTACCTCTTTAAGCTTTAAGCCGATTTTAGTGCTTGCGCGGCCGCTGACACCCGTATCTATTTCATCAAATATGAGCGTCTGAACTCTGTCATTCTTTGCGATAATATTTTTAATTGCAAGCATTATTCTTGAAAGCTCACCGCCCGATGCAATCTTTGCAAGCGGTTTTGGCGGTTCGCCCGGATTGGTTGAAATAAGAAATTCAATTTTATCAAAGCCGTTTGAAGTGAGCTTGCTCTTTTCAAAATCAACCTTGAACTGAATTTTCGGCATATCAAGAAAAACAAGCTGTTCTTTAACATCTTTTTCAAGCTTATCTGCAAGCTTTCTTCTGTGCGATGAAAGTTTTTCTGCCAGGGAAAGCGTTTTATCAAGTGCGCTGTCGTATTCAAGGCTTAGCTTTTCAATTTCTTCATCCGAATTATCAAAGAGCCTTTTTCTTTCCTCGGCGTTCTTTAAATATTCAAGAACCGCCTCTTCGCTGCCGCCGTATTTTGAAACAAGGTTATAAAGCAGATTTAACCTCTCTTCAATAATTTCAAGCTCGTTTTCGTTATACTCTATTGAAGAAAGCTTGTTTAAGGCTGCGTCCTTCAGTTCTTCGCTTTTATCATAAAGCAGATAAAGAAGGTCGTTTATTTGTTTGAAATCCTTATCAAATTCGGCAAAGGGCTTTATTTCGTTTTGCGATGAAGCGAGAATGCTTTGTGCGCCCGCGGTTTCATCATCGCCCGAAAGCCCCTGCAAAACAGAATTAAGAGCGGATATCAGCCCTGCGGCGCTTTGAATGATTTTCTTTCTTTCATTAAGAGAATCTATCTCGCCGATTTTAATATCTGATTCCGATATTTCCTTAATCTGATATTCAAGGATTTCAAGCTCTCTTTCCTTATTATCGGCATCCTCGGTAAGCTTTTTCAAACGCTTTCTGATTGAAATAAGCTCTTTAAAGGACGCTTTATATTCATCAATAATGCTGTTATCGTCGCCCGTCATATCAAGAAATTCATAGTGATAATCGGGATTTAAAAGTGCCTGTGAATCGTGCTGACCGTGGATATTAACAAGAAGCATTCCAAGCTCTTTAAGCATTGAAACAGTTACATTTCTGCCGTTAACCTTACACGAGGATTTGCCCGTTGATGATATTCTTCTTGAAATAATCAGCGAATTATCCTCTTCAAAAGGTATATCCATTTCAGTAAGCTTCTCAGTTACTTCACTATTAACATCTTCAAAAAGTGCACTGACAAATGCATTATCAGCACCGTTTCTGACGAGCTCTTTTGATGTTCTTTCACCAAGCACCGCGCTTATGGCATCAACAAGAATTGATTTACCTGCGCCCGTTTCACCAGTGAGAACATTAAGTCCGAAAGAAAACTCTATGCCGGCTTTTTCAATAACCGCAATATTTTCAATATCAAGACTTTTAAGCATTTAACATTTTCCTCAGATTATAAGTAAAGTTCATAGCAGAGGTTTCGTTTGAGCAAAGAATAAAGATTGTGTCATCACCTGCTATTGAGCCGAGTACATTATCTATTTCCATCGAATCAAGCGCAGCACAAACAGCGTTTGCCATACCTGCAAAGCATTTGATAACAACCATATTCATTGCGCAGTCGATTTTTATAATCGATTCATTAAAAATACCGCCTGCTCTTCTGTTTATGTTTTCGGTGTTTCTTTTACCCGTTGAATAATAGTAGTTTCCGCTTGGGGATAAATCCTTAACAAGCCTGAGCTCTTTAATATCCCTTGAAATAGTTGCCTGAGTAACCTCAAAGCCGTGCTCAAGCAGCAATGCCTGAAGCTCTTCCTGCGTTTCAATTTCTCTTGATGATATTAATTCAATGATTTTCGCCTGTCTGCGTTTTTTCATATTATTATCTTCTTTCTATGATTTTTTTGCTGAGAATCTCGTAAAAATTATCCGGTTTGATTTTAATTAGCTTTGCGGAATATTCCGATTTTGAAATAACAATTCTTGCACCGTTATCTATCGGAATTGATTCCTGACCGTCGATAGCAAGGAAGGAGTTATTATAAACATCGTTTTCAACAAAGAGTGTTAATTCCTTATCCGATGAAAATACAATACTTCTGTTGAGAAGTGAGTGCGGACATATAGGAGTAACAACAAAGCATGAGTTATCGGGACTCAGAACGGGTCCGCCTGCCGCCATTGAATAAGCGGTTGAGCCCGTTGGGGTTGAAACAATCATACCGTCGGCTCTTGTGCTTGTTGCAAGCCTGCCCTCACTCATTACGCTGATATCAATAAGCCTTGCAAGACCGCCTCTGGTAATAACGGCATCGTTAAGGCAATGATATTCGGATATTACTTCATCATCCTTATAAACGCTTGCTTTGAGCATCATTCTTTCATCAACGCTGTATTCGCCCGTTGAAAGCTTATTGAGAAGCTCGAGCTCGTCCTTTTCAAGTCCGCTCATAAAGCCGAGACGCCCTGCATTGATTCCGAGAACAAGCTTGTTATAAAACGACGCCTGCTTTGCAGTTGCAAGAGTTGTTCCGTCACCGCCGATAGAAATTGCAAGGTCGCAGCTGCTCATCAGCTCACCCTTATCAATAAAGCAAACCGAATCGGAAAAATCATCCCTATACTTTTCGCTCATATAGATTTTCTCGCAAAACTGAGAAAGCACACTTATGATATCCTTCGTGAGATTTTTTACATATTCATTTTTTAAATTTACAAAAATTGAAATCTTCATAACTATTTATCCAGTTCACTATGTGAATTTTCAACGATTTCCTCTGCGCTGACTGTGCAGTTATTAACCGCATTATCGCTTTTCTTTATAAAAATGAGGTATTCAATATTGCCTTCGGGGCCTTTAATCGGCGAATAGTCAAGTCCTTCAACCGAGAAGCCGTTTGCAAGCGCCATTTCGATAACACTTTCAACGACCTCGATATGGACGCTTTTATCACGAACAACGCCTTTTTTGCCAACCTTATCCTTTCCTGCTTCAAACTGCGGCTTAATAAGGCAGACGGCAGTTCCGTTTTCAGCTAAAAGACTGCTTAATACGGGTAAAATATGCTTAAGCGATATAAACGAAACATCAACGCTTGAAAAATCTATTTCATCCTTAACCTGCTCGTGAGTTACATATCTGAAATTTGTTCTTTCAAGATTGATTACTCTTTCATCACATCTCAGCTTCCACGCAAGCTGACCGTAGCCTACATCAATGCTGTAAACCTTCTTTGCGCCGTTTTGCAGCATACAGTCAGTAAATCCCCCCGTTGAAGCGCCGACATCCATACAGATTTTACCGTCAAGCACTATCGGGAACTGAGCCATTGCTTTTTCAAGCTTCAGACCGCCCCTTGAAACATATTTAAGAGAATTTCCCCTGACTTCAAGCTTATCATCAGTTGAAATGGTCATTCCTGCTTTATCAGCCTTTTGATTATTAACATAAACCTGACCTGCCATTATTATAGCCTTTGCCTTTTCTCTTGAGGGCGCGTATCCGCCCTCAAAAACAGCAACATCAAGTCTGATTTTTTCAGCCATTTAATACCTCTTCAATAATTGAATCGCAGTCAAGAGAATATTTCTTAACCTGTGATTTAACGCTTGCCTGTTTAACAAATTCATCATCAACCGCAATGTGCTTAAATTCGGCATTGCTTTTGTGTTCCTTAAGCTTTGCGCCGAACACCTCGCCTACTCCGCCGGTTTTAATTCCCTCTTCAAAGAATAAAATTCTGCTGCAGTTTTCAAGCTGTGAGAAAACCGCCTCATCAATCGGTTTAATGCGGTTGAGCTTAACAACGAATGCATTATCAAGGCTTTCAAGCGCCTTATAGCATTCGTTAAATTCTCTGCCGTAAGTAATAATTGCGGTTGTGCCGTTTGGGTTGCCGAATATGCCGAAGGTTTCTTTTTCATAGCTGTATCCTTTTGGCTTTTCGCATTCGCCGCCCCTGGGATATCTTATTGCAACTGCATTTTTTTCTTTATATGCAGCCTGATAGAGCATTGCTGAGAGCTCATCAAAATATGCAGGAGCAAAAACGGTTAAATTAGGAACACTCATTAAAAATGCAGTGTCGAACAAGCCCTGATGGCTTTCACCGTCCTCACCGACAAAGCCTGCTCTGTCTATTCCGAAAATAACCTTCAGATTCTGCATTGAAATATCGTGAATCAACTGGTCGTATGAACGCTGAAGGAAGGTTGAATATACTGCAAATACGGGCAGCATTCCGTTTCTTGCAAGACCTGAAGAGAAGGTTACTGCGTGCTGTTCGGCAATTCCGACATCGAAAAAGCGTTTGGGATATTTCTTTGCAAATTCGCTGAGCCCCGTTCCCGAAGCCATTGCCGCCGTTACAGCGCATATTCTTGAATCCTTCTCTGCAAGATTCATTAACGATTTTCCGAAAACGGAAGAGAAGTTATCGCCCGAGCTGATGGGCTCACCCGTGTTTATATCGAACTTGCCAATTCCGTGGAACTTTGACGGATTCTGCTCGGCAAATTCATAGCCCTTGCCCTTAACAGTATTTATGTGAATTAGAACGGAATGGTTATGAGCCTTTGCAACATTGAGCGCATCAATAAGTGCATCTAAATCGTGACCGTCGATAGGTCCGTAATATCTGAAGCCCAAATCCTCAAAGAAGGTGTTTTTATAAACTCTTTTTCTGATTTTCTGATTAATCAGAGTGAAAAATGTTGTTATCTTTGAGCCGACCTTGGGAATCTTTGCAATATTTCTGCTTATTTTTGATTTAAAACGGAAATACTTGGGCGAGGTTCTTATTGTTGTTAAATTCTTTGCAACCGAGCCCACATTTTTGCTTATGGACATTTCGTTATCGTTTAGAATAACAACAAGATTGCTGCTTTCGTTGCCCGAATTATTAAGCGCCTCATAGGCAAGTCCACCCGTTAATGCGCCGTCGCCGATAACGGCAATTACCTTGCCCTTATCGCCCTTTAAGGCTTTGGCTTTCGCAAGACCTATTGCGGAAGAAACAGAGGTTGACGAATGTCCCGACGAAAAAATATCGTGTTCGCTTTCGTTTCTTCTTGTAAAGCCGCTGATGCCGCCCTCCTGCCTTAAGGAACTGAAGCTTTCTTTTCTGCCTGTGAGGATTTTATGCGTGTAGCTTTGGTGACCGACATCGAAAACTATCTGGTCGTTTGGGGAATTGAAAACCTTGTGCAAAGCTACGGTTAATTCAACAACGCCTAAATTGGAAGCAAGATGACCGCCTGTTTTTGAAACCGAGTCAATCATATATTCCCTGATTTCAGCGCAGAGGCATTCAAGCTCTTTTATATTAAGTTTTTTAATGTCCTTCGGGGAATTTATTTCACCGAGATAACTCATAAAACTCAACTCTTTTCATTTGTTCTTTTCGATAAAGATTATTTGTTGCGAGAGATAAGATAATCGGAAAGAAGCACAATAAAGTCTTTATTCGGGAATACCTCAAGCTGTTTAAGAGCGGACTGAGTAAGCTTTCTTACATCCTTTTCCGCTTTCTTTTCGCCGACTAAAGAAACATAGGTTGTTTTATCGTTTTTAGCGTCCGAGCCTACGGGCTTGCCGATTTCAGCCTCGTCGCCCTCGATATCAAGTAAATCATCCTTTATCTGAAAAGCAATTCCGAGATAATAAGCATATCTTGAAGCTGCTTCTATCATTTTTTCGTCAGCGCCTGCTGCAACACAGCCTAAAATGCAGGCAGCAGAAATAAGAGCGCCTGTTTTAAGCTTATAAACGGTTAACAAATCGGTTACCGATGCATCTAAGTTTTCATATCTTAAATCAAGCACCTGACCGCCTATCATACCGCCGATGCCTGCATTCTGCGCAAGAAGGCTAACAGCCTTTGCTATTTTATCAGGGCTGAGGTTGCTCTGAGTGATAAGGTCGAAAGCGTGAGTTAAAAGTCCGTCGCCTGCAAGAAGAGCAGTAGCCTGTCCGAAAACAACATGGCAGGACGGATTCCCCCTTCTCATATCATCATCGTCCATACAGGGCAAATCATCGTGAATAAGAGAATATGTATGCACATATTCAATAGCGCACGCAAGCGGAATCGCATCCCTGTAGTCACCGCCGCACATTTTGCAGAATTCGAGAACGAGAATCGGACGAAGTCTTTTGCCGCCGTTAACAAGCGAATAACGCATAGCTCTTACAACATTTCTGTTGCCCTCTTCCGAACCCGGCAAGCTTTCTATAAGCGCATCGTTGATGATTTTCAAATATTCATTCATTGTTTTTTTCATATCGGGTGTATACATACTATTCCTTCTCCAATTCTGTTATTTTCTGTTTTGCTTCGCTGAGCTTTTTGGTGCAGAAGGCGGTTAGCTTTGTGCCCTCTTCGAATAAAGCAAGTGCTTCATCAAGCTCTATTTCATTCTTTTCAAGAAGTGATACTATTTCATCAAGCCTTTTAACAGCCTGTTCGTAACTCATTTCATTCATTATTTAACACCTCACTTACATTGGCTTTTGCTTCGCCGTCGCTGAGTATTATTCTTATTTCATCATTTGCTTTGATTTGGCTTATGCTTTTAACAACCGAATTTTGATTTTTGGTTATTGAATATCCCCTGCTTAAAACAGCAAGCGGACTTAGCGCATTAAGCGAATATGCAACGCCCTTTAAGCTGTTTTCCTTCTCGAGAACATTATTTTTAAACGATACTCTCAGTTTTTCTTCGGTATTCTGGATATTATTCTCAAGGCTTTCATAAAAAGCATTGAAATCTGCAAGAGCAGAATTGTTTTTTATGTTGTTAAGATTTTCTTCCTTCTTTTCGATAATCCTTGAAATATTAACATCAAGCGAATACGAAAGGCTTTGAATCATAAGCTTTTCGTTAACGATATCGGGAACGGAAAGCTCGGCAGCCGCGCTCGGCGTGGGCGCTCTTAAATCTGCAACGAAATCGCAGATTGTGAAATCTGTTTCGTGACCAACTGCGGATATAATCGGCGTTTTGCATTTAAATACGGCTCTGGCAACCTCTTCGGTGTTGAATGCCCATAAATCTTCAATAGAACCGCCGCCCCTGCCGACTATAATCGTATCTATATCACCGAGGTTATCGAGAAATTCAACGGATTTAACTATATCCGCAGGCGCCGAATCGCCCTGAACGACTGTTGGAACAATTATTATTTCGCAAAGCGGATATCTTCTTGAAATTATATTCTTGATATCCTCAACGGCTGCTCCCCTGTTTGAGGTTGCAACGCCGATTTTATTAGGATATTTCGGAATGGGCTTTTTGTTATCCTCTGAAAAAAGTCCTTCGCTTTCAAGCTTTGCTTTTAGCTGTTCAAAGGCTATTGTCAGCGAGCCTATACCCTCAACCTGCATATCGCGAACATAGAGCTGATAAACGCCATCGCGCTCATACACGCCTATCTGACCGAAGCAGATAACCTTCATACCGTTTTCGGGTGCAAATTTCAGTTTATAGTTATCCGAGGAGAACATTATGCATTTGAGCTGGGATTTTGCATCCTTTAGAGTGAAATACATATGGCCGCTCGGATAATGCTTGAAATTGGATATTTCACCGCAGATATAAATATTTTTAACATGGGGTATCTCGTCTAATATAGCCTTGATATAAGTGTTAACTTGTGAAACGGTTAATACATTCATAATTGTTTTGATTTAATTGCCGCATAAACTGCAACGCCTGCTGCATTATCGAGCGAAAATTCAGGCTCTGCAAAATATGCTTCATATCTGTTGTTTATTATTTCACGCAAAAGAGAATTTGAGGAAACACCGCCGGAAAAAACTACAGGGTGTTTTCCGTATGCTTTAATCATTTCATCAAGCATTGCCGAAACAGAAAAGCCGATATAGCTTAAAACAAATTTTGCAATATCCTCTTTAGCTTCACCATCGCTAAGCATTTTAACAGCCTTGTTCTCAACTCCGCTTAACGAACAGTTTGAATCTATGATAGTAGGTTTTATTTTATAGCTTTTGGTGCTCTTCTTTGAAAGCTCGTCCAGCTCTTTGCCGCAGGGGAATTTCATATCGAGCATAACGCCTGTTCTGTCAACCGCCTGTCCTGCTTTCAAATCGAGGCTTTGCGATATTATTGAGCAATCGATAACATTCTCATCGTCCGGGCAAACCAAAAGCCCTTCAGTTGTTCCGCCGCTGAGGTGGAACGCAAAAAACTCTTCGTTAATTAAGTCAAGCTTATTGCACGAATAGAGCGACGCAAGAATATGCCCAACCTGATGCGAGGTTTTATATATCGGAACACCTGCGGATTTTGCAGCGGCCTCGGCAGCCGAAACTCCTGCAAGAAAGCACGGCATATAGCTTCCCTGAGCATTTCGCGGTTTTGAGCTAACGCCGATTGCCTCAACATTATTAACATCAAGCTTTTCAAGAACATGCGGTAGATTAACAGTATGCTGAAACAGCGCTTCACTCTGTCTGAGCCCTCTTTCACCGCTTTTAACCTCAAGCATTATCTTGCTGTTTGAAATACAGCCGTTTTCATATGTTGCCGCCGAGGTTGTGTAGTTGCTTGTATCAAATGCAAGTATCATTTATCGCTGCCCCTGAGATATGCTCCGAGAATACCGTTAATAAATGAAGCGTCTTCCTTTGTTGCATATTTCTTTGCAAGCTCAACAGCCTCGTTAACCGCTACTGAATCAGGCACATCCTCAACATAAAGAATTTCATAAAACGCAAGTCTTAATAACGCAAGGTTTACCTTTGATATTCTTGAAAGCTTCCAGCCAGTTGAATATTCGGAAATAATGCTGTCAAGCTCATCCTTTTTTTCGCATACGCCGAAAAATACCTCTTTGGAATATTCGCCGATTTCGGTATCGGTTTCGTTTAGCGATGCAATAATTTCATCGGGCTCGTTATCGGCAAAAAGGCTCTGAAAAATGAGCGCAAATGCCTGTTCTCTTTGCTGGTATCTGTTCATTTAGTTCTCCTATAAAACGCCAAAAAAGCCGACTGAAAAAAAGCCGGCAAAATTAGTTAGTCTTCAGTTTCGTTAGGTTCATTTGAGCCGGCGGACTCTTCAAAATCAATTCCTGCAATAATGACGTTAACCTTTGAAACAAGCCTACCCGTCATATTCTGAATTGCTTCCTTAACATTTGTCTGAACATTCTGAGCAACCGTTTTAATTTTGTGGTTAGGCTCAATGTTCACATAAATGTTTACGCTGATATCTTCACCGTTCTGATTGATTCGAACGGGACTCATAACTTTTAGACTGCCCTTTTTGATAGTGCTGATAACATCCGTCGGTCTGTTTGAGAATGAGCTTACACCCTCAACATCCTTTGCAGCATTAATGGCTATTGATGAAATAACATCCTCGGATATAACAAGGTTTCCCTTTTCGCTTGATGTTGTAACTTCCATAAAATGTCGCCCTCCATAAATAATTCGTTGGTATTATAACACAAGGCGCATAAATATACAATACTTAATTTATTAATATTATGTTATTTAGACTGTATTATTGTAACATCTTTAAACTCGCAGCCGAGCTGCTTTGTTGCAATATCCTTTACCTGCATTATAACCTGTTCGCTGAGGTCCTCGCACTCAACTATTACATCAACCCTTTTTCCGTCCGCGCTGACAACCGCAAGGCAGTTATCTATACCCTTTGCACAAACAAGAGTTTCAATTTTATTTTCAATTTCAATATTCTTTGAAAGCAGAGCAGCGTCGTCCACCGCTTTTGATTTTGCTTCGCTGTTTTCTTCTGCCGAATTGATTATCTTCTGAAAAGAGTCGAGCGCTTCATCGCGTGCTTTCTGTCGGTCAACGCGCGCGGATGAAAAATATTCATTTTCTTCGCTGCTGTTATCGGGAACGGTTGCGCCAACATATTCTGCCTCGCCGAGTGTTTTTGTTTTAGCGGAATCGATAAGAGGCTGAATCTGCGCGCTTAAATCCGTATTCTGATAATACCAGTTACCCATAATTCCGAGCGCTAAAATCAAAACGAACGACGCAACGGCAACCTTTGTTTTGCGTGATTTTCGCTTTTGAAGCTCCTGCTCAGTAAGTATGGGCTTTGCCTTCTTTTCTCTTTTGCTCCTTGTTTCTTTCATTTCAGTTTCTTCTGTCATAAAATCACCTTAATTCTTAAGTTTTGAAACACTGATTTTTGATGAAGGAATATCAAACAGCGAGGATAAGCAGTTTATTACATCTTCTTTCACTACGATGTTATCCCCTCCGCTGCAAACAACAGCCGCGCCTTCAACTCTGGGATATAATTCCTTTATCAGAACCGGAGTTTCTCCGTTTTCTCCCTTATATAATACATATTCACGCGTTTCGGAATAAGAACTTTCATTTTTGTTATCGTCGGAATTTCTTGCATATATGTATTCACTCGAGCAGTTCAGAGTCAGCATAACATTGCACTTCCCCACTCCGTCTATTGATTCAACAATTCTCTTAGTCTGGCTTTCGAGCGCTTCAACATATTCTTCATACGAAAAATCATCGGCGCTCTTTTTTACGGAAGCTGTCGGCAGCATTTCGGAAAGCATAATTATAAACACACCTATTAGTGCAAATGCAATAAGCAGTTTCATTTTCTTATCGGATTTTTTGATTGCTGTTATGACATTTTTTATATTATCCGCCAAGATAAACCACCTTTGCATTTATTCCGTATTCTTCAAATATCATATTTGAAACATCATTGCTGTTATAATCATCGGGTATTGAAACAGTTACCTGCTTTATTTCAATCTGCGAATTATCAGTGTCAACGCTTACACTGCTTGAAACATTTGCACCTACAATTCCTTTATCCTTAAGAAAGCTTTTTATCATAGCATTTATCTGATTTTCATATCCTGAATTGGTATTATCGGACAGCTCGGTTATTACGCTTAAGGAATCAAGCTTTATATCGGAAGCGCTGAAATCCTTCAGCGGATAGATAAATGAAATGAATACAAATAGCGAAATAATAACCTTATAGAACTGTTTCATAATTCCCTGCGGTGAAAACAGCGAGAAAATCACTGCAGTTACAAGTGTTATGCAGACACAAAAGCTCCACTCTTTAAAGAAATCCATTTAAACCGTCCTCGCTGCAATCAGAAGTCCGAAGGAAATTATTGTTGTTACCATTGAAAGAACAAGCACAACATTTATCATAAGTGCAGTATCCTTAAACGCTTTCAGAACAAGGGTTATATTAGAATCGCCGAATACATCACTAATCAGAGAACACGCCGAAAGAGTTAGCCTCCAAAGCGATATTTCAATAATTGACGGCAGAAAAAGAACTGCTATTGAAATTATTCCGACAATACCGACTGTGCTTTTTATCAGCGAGGAATAGCTTTGAATTGACAGCAGCCCTTCGCTGACAGAACCGCCGATAACGGGAACAACCGAATTAATTAAAAATCTGACGGAGCGTATGCCGAGCATATCAGCTTTCGCGCTCACAGTTGTTTTAACCGACAAAATGCTGATAAAGCCTGCACACAAAACGGATATAACGCTTGTCAGCACTTTTTTCAGCGTTTCGATAAGATTCGAAAGGTTCAGCTCGCTTCTGAGCGATGAGCAAATGCCTATTGCAAGAAAGCAGTTAATCAGCGGCATAAAAACATTTGAAGAAAGGAAGGTTAGCCCTTGGGAAAGCATCAACAGCATTGAATTTGTTGCAAAGCCCGTTGTTAATCCGCCCGAGGCGGCAACTATTGCACAAAAGACAGGAACAAAGGCATAAATGAAGCTTCCTGCAACCTTTATTGATGAAGCCGAAAGAGAAATGGCAGGCGAAATCTGAGCGGTAAGCAGAACCGCAATAATAAGCGCCGCACAGGTTGAATAAACCGAGCTCATTTCTTCATTTTCATCGGTTTTCATACTTTTAAAAAGCGCTGAAAGAATAATGAATATCAGAATTGAAAGCATACTTTTTATCGGCGATTTTATCTTTCCGAGTATTATTTCCTTCACAATATCTATTACGCTTTCAAAGCTCAGTGATGAAAGGTTGTTATAATCAAATTCGTCAAGTCCGAGCTCGGTTAAAATTTCGTATGTATCACTTCCGAGCTCCTCCTTAAAAGCGGATAAATCATAGCCCGAAAGCAAGTCGTTATATTCCTCGCCATCAAGCGCAAAGGCGTTGAACGGAACAAGCAATACCAGGATAAAAACAATTAAAAATCTTTTCATATAACCGCTGAACTCCCAGACGATTCCGCCTAAAATACAGTATTTTAGCGAAATTCGAATTTATCGTTCCTGCATTATTGTCGGCGGATGATATTACGCAGAGATTATGAATCCCTAATGACTAAGCAGACCGCCGACTATACTGATAACCGTTTTAAACAGTGGAAGAATAAGCGAAATAATAACGATTTTAGCAGCCGCCGAGGTTATTGAGGCAAGCGAGTTTTCGCCGTTATCCCTGCATATATCGCACACAATCTGCGTTATCAGCGTTATTCCTAAAATTTTAAGCATCAACTTGCAATATGCCGCTGCGGTATCCGAAACCAAGGAAAAGGATTTAACCTCATCAACGATTTCAAACAGCTCCTTTGAAACCGCAAACGCAAGCAGAAGCGCCGCAACAATGTTGATTATAACTGCAAACTGCTTGTTATAGTCTCTGAGAATAACCGAACAGAAAAGCACACATAAGGATATTCCTATAAACTTTATCATCATATATCAAAAAGTGAGCGAACCGATGAAAACAGCTCGGCAATTTTTGGAATTATCATCATCAGAACAACTATAACCCCTGCAAGCGTTGTGAGCATTGCCTGGTCCTCGCGTCCCGAACGGATGAGAAGTGTGTTTATTACCGCAATTATTATTCCTATTGCCCCGATTTTAAATATAAATCCAATGTCCATTTTAACTCCAGATTAAACAGATTACAGCACCGAAAAAGAAGCCGAAGGTTACATAGAGCTTAGAATTTCGTTTATGCTTTTCGCTGTAGCTTTCCATAACGCCGTTTATGTATTCTTTAAAGTTTGAAATTAACTTTTTCTGTGAATTAACATCACTTTTACCGAGCGAAAACAGGAAGAGGGATATTTCATTATTTTCCTCCTTTGAAAGAAGCGATGTAACCTCTTTTTGCTGTGTGATATTATCATAAGAAATAAAATCAAGATGCCTGATATTATCCTTGCAAAGTGCATTTTCAAGCAGCTCTTTTACAGGCGTTATTTTATAGCTTAAATCCATTAAAAACATATCGCAAAGCGCGCTCAGTTCCTTGCAAATTGCAATTCTTTTTTTCGAATTATCACACAACAATATTCCCGACGCGGTTGACGAGAGCATCAGTATTATCATTCCTGCATATTTCATTATAAACCTCTCCTGCATCTATAATTACAGGCTTATACTTATGGTTTTCCAAAAGCACAATATACGAAAATTCCCTTGTTTCAAGAAGTTTTCTTATTATCGGTTTGTTATATAAATCACTCTTTTCGCCTATGTGAACAGAGAGCGCAAATCTGACTCCCGAGGAAAAGGCGAAAAGGATTGAATCAACCTCGCTCTGCGTAGATATTTCATCGCAGATTATCATATCAGGTGAGAGCGTTCTTGTTGCAGTTTCTATGCCGTGTGCTTTTGAAAACGAGGATAAAACATCGGTATTTATTCCGACATCAAGATAATAATCATTGCCCCTTTTGGGGCATATTTCATTTCGTTCATCAACAACGGTTATTTTGCAGAATCTGTTATTAAATCCGCCCGAAAGCTGACGCGCAATGTCGCGAAGAAGCGTTGTTTTTCCGCTGTTCGGCATACCTGCAACAATGATTGACGGAAACTTGTTTACATAGAGAAAATTAAGCACGCCATCGCTGCAGTTTTTAACATCCCTTGAAATTCTTATATTCATTGAGTTTATATCCTTGACGGACAAGATTTCGCCGTTTTGATAGACTGCTGTGCCTGCAAGTCCTATTCTTGAACCGTTTTCAAGAGTTATAAAGCCCTTGTTGATATTTTCGGCATTACTGTAAATTGAATAATTACAAAATGAATAAAAAAGCTCATCAAACACTTCACTGCTGATAAATACGCAGTGCGATGACGGAAAATCATATAAATCGCCGTTATAATCGATGAAATAGGATGTGTTTTTAATTACAATAATCAGATAGTTTTCTTTTCTTATTCTTATTTCGGTTACTCTGCTCAGAATATTAATATCCAAAACAGACAATACTGATTTTAGTTCACTGTTCATAAATGAAATAATATAATCAATATACTCCAAATAATCGCCTCTGCTATTTTATATGTCCCGAGCGGGACAAATATTACAAAGAGGTTAAAATTGCCCCATATTAATTGAAGTAAAAAATAACATATGTTATATTATTAATACTTAAAGACCAAAGGTGTTATTATGAGTATAACTTCAGCAGATAAAAAATTGAAAGCAACAAAGGTTTTCAACGGCGAAACAGTTAATTATACATTAGCTTTTTCAGCCGTTTCAATGTTGTTTATTATTCTCAAGCAGCTGCTCAAAATTGCATTTTCGGTTGCGCCTAATGTCAGCGTTTCCGTTTCGTTTGCAATTTGCGCGGCTGTTTTATTTGTTTTAAACAAGTTCTTTGTTTTTAACCACTCTGCAAGAAGCAAAACATTAGTTCAGATTATAACTTATATACTTAATATTGCCGTTGATTTAGGCTTTTATAAAATCAGCGACTTTGTTTTCAAAACACTGATGGATAACCACTATGCGCTCACATTTACGGTAAGTGCGCTTGCATTTTATTTCTTCAACTATTATTTTCAGCGCCTCATTGTTTTCGACTGCCGAAGCAAAGCTCAGAACAACAAAAACGGAAGAAGCTACAAGCTGTTTTGGGGCAACAGATTTGTTGTTTTTTCAATGGTTTTTGCCGCAGTGTGCATAGGCTTTGTTTATCTTGTTTCAAAGCTTTTCCCGTTTGGCGACTTCACTGTTTTAAGAATGGATTTATACCATCAGTACGGTCCGCTTTTCTGCGAGTTTTACGACAGAGTTATTAACCGCGAAACCTTCTTATATTCCTTCGTTTCGGGCGGAGGCTCATCATTTATTGGTAATTATTTCAATTATCTTTCCTCACCTCTTTCCTTCATAGTTCTGCTTTTCGACAGAAAGGATATGCCCTATGCAATTACAGCACTTGTTGCTGTTAAGGGCATACTCAGCGCAGGCGCATTTTCCGTTTATCTCAAGCATTCTCAGAAGGGGCATTCCTTTGCATCCGCTGCATTCGGCGTTTTCTATGCCTTTTGCGGATATTTCCTTGCATACTACTGGAATATAATGTGGATTGATGCAATGATTCTTTTCCCGTTCATTGTTCTCGGTATTGAAAGAATTATTGATAAAAACAAGCCTGCCTGCTATATTATCTCGCTCAGCACGCTTCTTTTCAGCAGCTATTATATGGGATATATGGCATGCCTTTTCTCGGTTATTTACTTCCTTGCATACTTTATGCTTGCAGGCGATTTGAAAATAGCTTCAATTAATAAAGAGGAAAAACCGAATGCGTTGAAGCGCATTATGAACATCAAGTTCATTAACAGAAGCATTACCTTTGCGGCGTCTTCCCTGCTCTGCGGTGCGCTGTGCGCGTTTATGCTTATTCCCGTTTATATGATTCTTCAGCAGAGCTCTGCAACGCAGGACACCTTCCCAACCCAATATGAATCATATTTTGAAATATTCAATTTCTTAAGCTCCCACCTTGCAGGGCTTGAAACAACAATTCGTTCATCGGGCAATGATGTTTTGCCGAATGTTTACTGCTCTGTTCTTACCGTTATTCTTGTTCCGCTTTATTTTCTTAACAGGAATATCAAGCTTAAGGAAAAAGCCGTTTATGTGCTGCTTTTGATAATTCTTCTTTTAAGCTTTAACACCAACTACACAAACTTTATCTGGCACGCATTTCATTTCCCGAATGATTTGCCCTACAGATTTTCTTATATGTATTCCTTTATTCTGCTTGTTATCGCATTCAGAACGCTTAAATACTTTAAAGGAATTGAGTACAGGGATATTATTCTTTCGGGAATGCTCTGCGTTGGCGCAATAGTTTTATTTGAAAAATTCCCGACCGAAAAATTCACCGATTCAACCGTTTATATTTCGCTTGCATTTGTTATTATATGGACGGGTGCATTAACCCTGATAAAAAACAGCAAAATCAGCAATGTTCTTATAGGAATAACCATTGTTTCAATAGCTTTCAGCGAGGTTATTATTGCAGATACCTCGTCCTATGTTTTCACACAAAAGCACAGCGACTACACCGCAAACTACGATTCATACAGAGAAGCCATTGACTACACCTATAATAAGGATGATTCCTTCTACAGAAGCGAGCTTTGCTATTTAGATACAAGAATGGACCCCTGCCTTTACGGATACAGAGGCATGAGCGAGTTTTCTTCAATGGCGTATGAGAAGTATTCAAGGACTCAGTTCAATGTCGGTCTTGCAGGAAACAGAATTAATTCATACACCTATAACACTCAGACCCCTGTTTACAATATGATGTATAACATTAAATATGTTATGCAAAACAGCGTTGAAATCGAGCCGAGTGAAAACTTCTATCAGAAGATATACACAACCGAGGATAATTCAACGGCGGTCTTCAAAAACAAATATTATCTTCCCATAGCTTTTGAAACCACCTCGCAGATTAGCGACTGGATTAACGAGGAAGGAAATCCCTTTGAGGTTCAGGAGGATTTCATCGACAGAGCTGCAGGAGTCAGCGATGTTTTTGTTCCCGTTGAATATATTGAAACCGAGTATGAAGAAAGCTCGGGCGATACTGTAACCGAAAACGGAACCTATTTCTACACGGCTGATGAAAACGAGGATATCAGCGGTTCGATTAATGTTAAATTCAAGAGCGTGAGGGACGGCAATGTTTATGTTTACTTGACCTCACCCGTTATTGAAAATGTTAACTACTACTGGAATAACGACGAGGAGTCAAAATATCAGAATTTTGATGAGCCGTATATAATCGACCTCGGAAGTCATAAAGAGGGCGATGAAATAACCGCGTCGCTTTCGCTTTCGGCAACGGATTCGCAGAATTCGTATTTTGAAATCTATGCATACTGCGTTGATGAGGAGGTTTTAAGCTCGGCTTATGAGCTTCTATCCCTCGGCGCGCTTGATGTAACAGAGTTCAGCGAAAACGAAATAACAGGAACCGTTAACGCAGGATATGACGGATATCTTTATACTTCCATACCGTATGATGAAGGCTGGGAGGTTTATATAGACGGCAAGAAGGTTAAAACCTTTGATATCGGCGACAGCCAGCTTGCAACAACAATTAAGCGCGGAACGCACACCGTTTCATATAAATTCAAGCCAAAGGGATTAAAAGCAGGGCTTGCAATAACGCTTGTTTCGTGGGCTGCTTTGTTAGTGATATTCCTGTTAAAAAGGACAAGGCTCGGCGCTTTGTTAAAATTGAATAAAAAAACCGAAAATAATCAATAAAACATTTAACGCAATTATGTGATTTATCAGTTTATTTTTGTCGTTAATTGTTGTAAAATAAAAACACAAACACTTTTAAGTGAGAGGAGATTTAACTATGCCAAGAATAACAGCACTTGATGTTCAGACAATTCCCTACGGTCCGCTCGGAATAATTCCGCTTCCGGGATGCGAAAAGCTCGCAGAGAAAATCGACAATTATATTGTTAACTGGAGAAAGGAACAAGCCGAGGACCACAAAAACACAATTGCTTTCTACGGCTATCAGCGCGACACATATATTATTAACACAACTGTTGCGCGTTTCGGCAGCGGCGAAGGAAAGGCAGTTATTAACGAAAGCATCAGAGGATACGATTTATATATTATCTGCGACTGCTTCAACTATTCCGTTACATATAATATGTACGGTATGACGGCAATGAAATCTCCCGACGACCATTTCTCGGATTTAAAGAGAGTTATTTCCGCTGCTTCAAGCAAGGCAAAGAGAATTAACGTAATTATGCCCATGCTTTACGAGGGCAGACAGCATAAGCGCGCTTCCCGTGAATCTCTCGACTGCGCTATGGCTCTTCAGGAGCTCACAGCACTCGGCGTTGAAAACATTATAACCTTTGACGCACACGACCAGAGAGTTCAGAATTCAATTCCTCACAAATCCTTTGAAAATGTTATGCCCTCTTATCAGCAGATAAAGGCTATAGTTAACACTGTTGACGACCTTATTATCGACCCCGACCATCTTATGATTATCTCGCCCGATGAAGGCGCGCTTCACAGATGTATTTATTTTGCAACAAAGCTCGGCGTTAACCTCGGTATGTTCTATAAGAGAAGGGACTACACAAGAGTTGTTAACGGAAGAAACCCGATTGTTGACCATCAGTATCTTGGTGAAAGCGTTGAAGGAAAGGATATTATCATCGTTGACGATATGATTTCCTCGGGCGAAAGCATGCTTGATGTTGCAAACAAGCTTAAGGAACTCAGGGCAGGCAGAATCTTTGTTTGCACCGCCTTCGGTCTTTTCTGCAACGGACTTGAGATATTTGATAAGGCACACGAAGAAGGAATATTTGAAAAGGTTTTCACAACCAACGGAATTTATCAGTCGCCTGAGCTTCTTTCAAGAGACTGGTATGAAAGCGTTGACCTTTCCAAATACCTTGCTTACTTCCTTGACACAATCAATCACGATTTATCAGTTTCATCACTTCTTGATAACTCTGAAAAAATTGAAAAACTTCTTAAGAAAAAAGGATTGAAGTAATTTGAAAATCAAGCTTAAAAAATTCAAAAAGAAACAAGTAGTTATTATTTGCGTAATTGCTGTTTTGCTGATAATTATTGTTCCATCCGCTATTTACTGCGGTGTGCACAACGAAACGCCTCAGCAGATGCCTCACGATATGTTCACCTCAAACGATGAACAGCTTATCGGATACTGGCAGTGCGACAACAATTATTCCGGCTATGCGTTCAATGATGACGGAACCTGCCAGTTTTATAACTTCGGATTTGAAGGTGAAAGGCTTTATACCGCCGATTCTTCAAAAATAACTATTACAAATCCGAGTGCATCGGGTTCAATAGTATATAAATACTCCGTTCACGCTGACGAACTGACTTTAAAAATCATTGAAGAAAACGGCCACGAGCCTGCTGCGGCAGAGGAATTTGTTTACTACAGAGTTGAAAATATTCACAACAAAACAATATCCGACTTTGTTCAGGAATATGCCGATTCTCAGGTTCAGTAATTAAGATTTATAAACAAAACCCGGGGCTTTATGCCTCGGGTTTTGTAATATTAAAGGCTGTTAATCATATAATTTATTGGTGATAATATGATTAACAATTCCAAAATAAGATGTATTGAGCTCGGTGAATATATTATTAAAACAAAAGCAACGGTAAGACAAGCAGCGCAGGTTTTCGGAATAAGCAAATCAACCGTACATATGGATGTTACTAAGCGCCTTTCAAAGATTTCGCCGTCCCTTGCAAAAGAGGTTAACAAGGTTTTGCAGGAAAACAAAGCGGTGCGCCATATCCGAGGCGGTCTTGCAACAAAAGAAAAATATCTTAAGGCAAAGATAAATAAGAGTTGATATACACACTTTAATGTGTTAAAATAAAAGCAGAACAAGCAAAAGGAAGTAAAAACTATGAGAATAGGTTTTATCGGTTGCGGAAATATGGCATCTGCAATCATAGACGGAATAATTAAGAATGAAATTGTTGATGAAAAGGATATAAATATCTTTGATATTTTCTATCCAGCGGTTGAAAAGGTTTCATCAAAGCACAATGTTAATCTTTGCGAAAGCGCAAGCGATATTGTTGCAAACAGCGACGCTGTTATTCTTGCAGTTAAGCCAAATATTATTGCTTCTGTGCTTGAAGAAATTAACACAGCGCTTGAAGAAAGCAGCACGCTGATTATTTCAATAGCTGCAGGAAAGACCATTGATTTTATAAGAAATTCAATATCGCACGATAACAGAATTATAAGAGTTATGCCGAATATCAACGCAAAGGTTGGCGAGGCAATAAGCGCCTACACAGCCAATGCAGATGCCACAAAGGAAGATAAAGAGCTTTGCGAAAAGCTTTTCGGCGGTGTTGGTCAGGTTATGTATCTTGAAGAGGAGCTCTTCCCTCTTTTCGGTGTTATCGGCGGATGCACACCTGCATTCACATATATGTTTATTGATTCCCTTGCAAGAGCAGGAGTTAAAAACGGAATGAAAAAAGAAACCGCGCTTTTTGTTGCTTCGCAGGCTGTTCTTGGAAGCGCAAAGATGGTGCTTGAATCAAAGCACCATCCGTGGGAGCTTGTTGACAAGGTTTGTTCCCCAGGCGGAACAACCATCGAAGGCGTTACCTCCCTTCAGAACGACGGTTTTGAAAAATCAGTTTTAAATGCCGTTAACAAGGCAATTGAAAAAGATAAAAAATTATAATGAAAAGGAGTAAAAATTATGAAGTATGACATTCAGGGCGGAAACTTCCCGGTTGTTGTTTGCACGCTTGATTCGGGTGAAACCATGATAACCGAAGGCGGCGGCATGAGCTGGATGAGCCCAAACATGAAAATGGAAACCACCTCAAACGGCGGAATCGGCAAAATGTTCGGAAGAATGCTAACAAAGGAAAGCCTTTTCCAAAACAGATACACTGCTCAGAGCGGCGTTGGAACTATTGCATTTGCAAGCTCACTTCCCGGCGAAATAATGCCTATTGAAATTGCCCCTGGAAGCGAATATGTTGCACAGAAGGCATCTTTTCTTGCATCAACCGCAGGCGTTGAGCTTTCAACCTTCTTTCAGAAGAAGCTCGGCGCAGGCTTTTTCGGCGGTGAAGGCTTTATTATGCAGAAGCTTTCGGGAAACGGAACCGCGTTTATTGAAATTGACGGCTCTGCAATTAAATACAACCTTCAGGCAGGTCAGCAGATTATAGTTGACACAGGTCATGTTGTTCTTATGAGCACAACCTGCAAAATGGATGTTCAAACCATTAAGGGTGTTAAGAATGTTTTATTCGGCGGCGAAGGACTTTTCAACACAGTTGTAACGGGTCCCGGCGAGGTTATTCTTCAGACAATGCCCGTGCCGAAGCTTGCAGGCGCACTTCAGCCCTATATTCAGGTTCAGAGCGGAAGCTAAATAGTGGACAGTAATAAACAATTAAGGGAGCGTTAAATGCAAGTGTAAAATGAAAGTGGACACAAAAAAGTGTTCACTTTCATTTTTTGTTGTATAATGAGAATAAAGGAGAAA
>SVQE01000031.1 GCA_015065505.1 Oscillospiraceae bacterium | reverse complement strand
CATCCGACTGCTTCGCAGCCACCTTCCCCCGAGGGGGAAGGCAAAATGGTTTTAATAATTCTATCCGGAAGCTGTCGCCAAAGGCGACTGATGAGGGGAATACTCGATTACTAACCCCTCATCCGACTGCTTCGCAGCCACCTTCCCCCGAGGGGGAAGGCAAAATGGTTTTAATAATTCTATCCGGAAGCTGTCGGCATAGCCGACTGATGAGGGGTAAATATTAACTTGTAAATCCGTTGATATAATACCATAAAAAATAACTATTTACAATAGATTTTGTTTGATATATTATTGATAATATACTACAACTTTGATAAAGGAACTGATTGCTTGAAACCTCAAACAAGAAGAATTGAATTGCTTGATGAACTCAGGGGCTTTGCAATTCTTGCAATGATTGTGCATCACACATTTCTTGATATCGGCTTTGTTCTCGGGTTGAGCTGGGGATATACGGTATTTAATAAGCTCTGTGTTCTGCAGCCTGTTTTCTGGGCGATTTTTATTGTTATTTCGGGAATCTGCTCGCGCCTTTCACGAAATACGCTCAAAAGAGGCACCATTGTTCTCGGGGCAGGGCTTGCTGTAACGCTTGTTACCGCGGTTATTATGCCGAAAATGGGTATAACGGGCGCTGAAATATATTTCGGTATTCTTTCGTGCCTCGGAGTTTGTATGATTATAACGGGTCTGCTTATGCCGCTGATTGAAAAATTGAATGCGCTTGCAGGAATGATTATAAGCGTTCTTCTGTTTGCTTTTTTCTATTCAATAAGCGACGGCTCACTTTGCTTCGGGCTCATTAAGCTTCCCGAAGCGCTTTATCAGACAAATTATTTAATGCCGCTCGGAATTTATTCTTCAACCTTTGAAAGCGCCGATTATTTTGCAATTTTTCCGTGGCTGTTTATGTTTCTTTTCGGCGCGTTTTTCGGAAAATACGCAAAGGACGGCGCTTTTCCCGAATTTGCATATAAAAAGCATTCAAGGGTGCTGGGATTTATCGGAAAAAACAGTCTGTGGTTCTACCTCGCACATCAACCCGTTTTGTATGCAATTATGTATGTAATTCTTGAAATCATAGTTCTGATTTATAAATAGATGTTAAGACTGCTCAAAGCGGTCTTAATTTTTTTAAAAATTTACATAATTTGTATTTTACTTATTATAATAAATGTGTTATTATTATAATGAGATAGTTTTAAGGTATTAATACTTTAAGGGATGTGAAAATATGAAGAAAAGGATTGTTTCGTTTATTGCAGCTGTGATGGCGTTTTGCCTTGTTTTCTCTTTTTCTGTTCCCTATAACAGCACGGTTATCGCTGCCGATACCGCTTCTCTTGAAGAACAGAGAGCCGAGCTTGAAAAGAAGCTCAAAGAAACCGAGGCAAAGCTTGAAGAGCTTGGCAGTCAGAGCAAGGAAACCGAAGAATATATTGCGGTGCTTGATGAAAAGATAAGCTATCTCAACAAGCAATATAAGCTTGCAAAGCAGGAAGTTGCGGATATTGAAAATAAGGTTATAGCCCTTGAAAGCAATATTAAATCAAACGAGGTTGAAATAGCTTCAATTCAGGATGAAATTGAAGCGCTTGAAGGCAATATTGCCATTCTGAACGACGAATTTTCAACAACCTATGAGGCTTACTGCAAGAGAATAAGAGCAATATATATAAGCGGTGAAGCCTCGGGCAAGCTTTCGTTTTTGCTAATGAGCAACGGACTTACAAATCTTTTAACAAGATATCAGATGATAAGCGCTGTTTCAAAACAGGACGGCGAGCTGCTTGAAGCGGTTAAATCGCAGACCGATAATATTATTTCGGTTAAAACAAAGCTTGATGAAAAGAATGAAAAGCTAATTTCAACTCAGGAAGAATTAAAGAATAACACCGAAAGCTTAAAGAATGAAAAAATAAATCTTCTCAAAAAGCAGGAAAGCCTGCTTTCCCAGCAGGAAAAAATTGAAGAACAGCAAAAGGAAGCAAACAAGCTTTTGCAGGAGCTTCACAATAAAACAAAGGAATACGGTGAGTTCAGAGATATAACTCAGGAAGAGCTTGATGAAATTGATGCGGATATTGAAGCCGCAGCAAAGAAATATGCTCCCGCTGTAACAACAACAACCACAACAACGACTACTACAACAACCACAAAGCCTTCAACAACAAAGAAAGGCGAAACAACAAAACCAACAACTACTACAACAACTACAACCACAACAACTGCTTCCTCGCAGTATATCAAGCTCACATATCCCTGCCCGAGTTATACGAGAGTAACCTGCGGTTTCGGCGATTATGTCGGCCACAGGGGCTGCGATTTCTCAACCTTCGGCAACGAAAATCAGAGAATTGTTGCGGCTGAATCGGGAACGGTTATTATTTCTGATGACTTGTATGATTCAAACGGCAAATACCGCAGCTACGGCAGATATATTGTTATAGCCCACGATAAAACAACATCATCGGGCGAAGCGGTTTACACCCTTTATGCGCACAATAATCAAAGACTTGTTTCCGCAGGCGAGCATGTAAGCAAGGGTCAGCTTATCGCATACAGCGGCTCAACGGGTAATTCCTCGGGTCCCCACTGCCATTTTGAAGTCAGAATCGGCGGAGCGAGCTATTCAGATACCGTTGACCCCGAAATCTATTTACCCTAACGCAAAGCGTATCAAAAAATCCACTCTGAAGGAGTTAATATAAATTGAAATCCAAGGCAACAAAAAAGCTTCTTGCAATATTTTTATCAATCCTGCTGATAATTTCATCAGCGGGTTTGAGTGCTTATGCCGATGAGAAGGCAGCAGAGGAGCAAAGCACAACGCAGTCCGAGGAAAACGGCAAAATAACAAAGGAAGAAGCGCAAAAAACTCTTGAAGAGCAGAAAAAAGAGCTTGAAGAAAAGCTTGCCGAAAGCGAAAAGCTTCTTGCAACCTTTAAAGAGGACGCCCAGAATACGGGCGAATACATAGACGCGCTCGATGAAAAAATAGGATATCTTAACGAAGAGCTCAATGTTCTTGATAAGCAGATTGCCGAGGCTCAGGCAAAGGTTACTGATTTAAACAATCAGATAGCTCCGCTTGAAGAACAGCTTAAGGTGCTTGAAAATGAATACGAAAGCGCAAAGGAAGAATTTGATGTATTAAACGATGAATTCGACAGCACATATAACGCATATTGCTTAAGACTCAGAGCAATGTATATAAGCGGTGAAACAAGCCTTATTGCCGCGCTTCTTTCAAGCAAGGATATTGCTCAGTTTTTAAACAGACTTGAAATGATAAGAGCCGTTTCAAGAAGTGATGCAAAGCTGCTCAATGAAGTAAACACAAAAATGGAGCAGATTATCACGAAGCAGGACGGTCTTAATCAGAAGAAAACAGAACTTCTCAAAGCACGCGAAGAGCTTTCCTCAAAGAAAAAGGAATGCCAGAAGCAGCAGGCAAAAATTGAAGAAAATCAGCAGGAAATTGCAACTAAAAAGGTAAGCCTTTCCGAAATGCGCGCGCAGAGCGACAGACTTTTTGCCGAATATACTGCAAAAACAAAGATGTACACCGAGTTCAGAAACGAGGATGAAGAGCTTGTTAAGAGCGTTGATGATGAAATTAACGCGCTTCTCAGCGGACTCAAAGCGCCCGACGAGGTAACAACTGCGCCCGACGCAGAGCACAATCCCGATAATATTCCCGATTCATCAAGCGATGAATCAAGCCTTTACAGCAGGTCCAACGCAGTTCTTAATTTAACCTATCCTGCGCCGGGTCACTATTCCGTTTCCCAGGAATTCGGCCACTACAGAAACGGAAAAGCGCATACGGGAATTGATTTTCCGCTTTCAGTCGGCTCAAAGGTTGTTGCCGCACAGAAGGGAATTGTTATCAAGGTTAAGCGCCTTGATTATTCATATGGCTACTATGTTATGATTTATCACGGAACAGATGCCGACGGCAGAAAGATTGTAACCCTTTATGCCCATAATTCGTCCATTCTTGTAAGCGTTGGTCAAACGGTTAAAAAGGGCGAGCAGATTGCAAAGGGCGGCTCAACCGGAAACTCAACAGGACCTCACTGCCATTTTGAAATGATTATCGACGGCAGCAAGGTTAATCCCAAAAACTATTTATCAAAATGAACAAAGTAAACTATCAGCTTGAAACCGACAAAATTATTAAAGATGTTCTTAATAAGGGCACAGCACCGAGCCTAATGCTTCACAGTTGCTGTGCTCCTTGTTCAAGTTACACCCTTGAATATCTTTCGCAGTATTTTTGCATAACGGTTTTCTACTATAACCCGAATATTTCACCCGAAGAGGAATTTGAAAAACGCTTTAACGAGCAGAAAAGGCTCATTGAAGCGCTTCCTGCAAAAAACAAAATATCCCTTGTTAAGGGTGAATATAATTCCGGGGATTTTTTTGAAATTGCAAGGGGACTTGAAAACGCAAAAGAGGGCGGTGAAAGGTGCTTTGAGTGCTACCGTTTAAGGCTTGAAAAAACCGCTCAGCTTGCAAAGCAGATGGGTTTTGATTATTTTTGCACAACGCTTTCAATCAGTCCGCTTAAAAATTCTCAGAAAATAAACGAAATCGGATTTGAAACCGCCGAGAAATACGGCATAAGCTGGCTTCCCTCGGATTTCAAGAAGAAAGAGGGATTCAAGCGTTCAATAGAGTTAAGCCGTGAATACGATTTATACCGTCAGGATTTCTGCGGCTGCATTTTTTCAAAGATGAACAAGGAGGAAGAAAAATGAATACTCCCCTTGCAGACAGACTGCGTCCGACCGAGCTTTGCGAGGTAGTTGGTCAGAAGCATTTATTAAGTCCAGGCAAAGCGCTGTTCAATATGATTGAAAACGGCGAAATACCTAATCTGATTTTCTACGGACCTTCGGGCGTCGGCAAAACAACCGTTGCTTCAATTATTGCAAACAAAACAAAGCGCACACTCAGAAAGCTCAACGGAACAAGCGCTTCAACAAGCGATATTAAAGCCATTGTTGCCGAAATAGATACCTTCACCGCGCCAAACGGAATACTTCTTTATCTTGATGAGATTCAGTATTTCAACAAGCGCCAGCAGCAAAGCCTGCTTGAATACATAGAAAACGGCAAGATAACTCTTATTGCCTCAACAACGGAAAATCCCTATTTTTATGTTTATTCCGCAATTCTTTCGCGTTCAACCGTTTTTGAATTCAAAAGCATAGAAAGCGAGGAAATAATTCCTGCGGTTAAAAGGGGATTTGATTTCCTTGCAAACGAAAACAATATTGAAATTGAATACGGAAACGATGTTTTAAGAAAGATTGCAATCGGCTGCGGCGGCGATGTTCGCAAAGCGCTGAATTCGGTTGAAAACTGCTATCTTGCAACCGCTTCAAAAAACGGCAAAAAGCTCATCAGCGTTGAAACCGCCGATGAGCTTGCACAGAAATCGCAGATGCGCTACGACAGAGACGGCGACGAGCATTACGACATTGTTTCCGCGTATCAGAAAAGTATGCGAGGCTCGGACCCCGACGCAGCGCTGCACTATCTTGCAAGGCTGCTTGAGGCAGGCGATTTGCCGAGCGCTTGCAGAAGGCTTATGGTCTGCGCTTGCGAGGATGTAGGGCTTGCATATCCGCAGATAATTCCGATAGTTAAAGCGGCGGTTGACGCGGCTATGATGGTTGGGCTTCCCGAGGCGAGAATTCCGCTTGCAGACGCGGTTATTCTTGTTGCAACCTCGCCCAAGAGCAACAGCGGCGCAAACGCAATAGATATGGCGCTCGACGATATTAAAAAAGGCAACACGGGTCCCATTCCGAGAACGCTTCAGAATAAGCATTTCGACGGTGAGGATGCCGAGGTCAAGGGACAGCACTATGTTTATCCCCATCCCTATCCGAACCACTGGGTAAATCAACAGTATCTTCCCGATAAAATCAAAAACGCAAGGTATTATGAATACGGCGATAACAAAAATGAGCAGGCGTTTAAAGCTTATTGGGATAAGATAAAAAGTTAAGTTGCGAGTTCCGAGCCCCGAGTTCCGAGTTTTCGGGTGCTGCGCACGGCTATTATAGTTTTTAAGTGGAGAGAAAAGTGACACGAAAAGAGAGAACGCTTAACGCGATAGAAATTCTGAAAAAAGAATATCCCGAGGCAATTTGCTCGCTTAATGCTTCAAATCCCTTTGAGCTGCTTGTTGCAACAAGGCTTTCGGCACAGTGCACTGATGCAAGGGTTAATCTTGTAACCCCTGCGCTGTTTGAAAAGTATAAAACCCTTGATGATTATGCAAATGCAAACTTAAAGGATGTTGAGGAAATAATCAAATCCTGCGGATTTTATAAGAACAAGGCTGAATCCATAATCGGAATGGCGCAGAAAATCAGGGATGATTTCGGCGGCGTTGTTCCCGATAATATTGAAGATTTAACAACTCTTCCCGGTGTCGGAAGAAAAACGGCAAATCTGATTGTGGGCGATGTTTACGGCAAGGAATCCATTGTTGTTGACACCCATATGATTAGAATTTCAAACCGCATAGGTCTGGTTGATGTTAAAGAGCCAGTTAAGATTGAAATGGCACTGAAAAAGGTTGTGCCTGCCGACGAGGGCTCGGCTTTCTGCCACAGAATAGTTCTTTTCGGGCGCGATACCTGTTCGGCAAGAAGCCCGAAATGCACCGGCTGCCCTATGTTTGATAACTGTAAGAGAATCGGAGTGAAATAAATGAAAAAGGCAAGGGAAATAATAGCGTTTATTCTTAGTGCGATGTTGATTATTTCATCATCGGCTCTGCCCTGCTATGCCTTAGATAATAATCAGCCCTTAATGCGTAAAAATCCTTTTTATGCAGGCGAGGAGATATTTAACGCGTCGCTTGATTCCCTTGATTCCGAGCAATCAATAACTAAGAAGCTTAATTCAAAAACCTATTATTCCGACGGTGAAGCCCTTTACAAAATTATCAGAAACAATCTTGTTAAAAGAAAAACCGATTTCACTGTTTACTATCTGACAAAAAATCAGATGTTTTATGAAAATGCGCTTGATGTTGTTGAGAATATGTTCTTAAAAGCAACCGATGACGCAATTTCGCAAAGCCCCGTTGACGGCGATTATATTCGCTGGGCGGTTGAATCCTATGGGCTGAGTCAGGGCGAAAACGACCGCTATTTTAACGGCGAATATAAGGACGGATATTATTACTACACGCTTGAGCTCAGCTTCGGCTACTATGATTCAGCCGAGGACGAAAAAGCAGTTGATAAGGTTGTTAACAGCTTCATTTCCTCAATCAACACCGATGAATTAACCGATTATCAGATTGTTGAAAGAATTCACGATTATATCTGCTCAAAAACCACTTATGACGACGGTGCCGCTTTCAATATAAAGGATGTCGGCAGGTCTGTTACCGCATACGGTGCGCTTGTCGGCGGAAAATGCGTCTGCCAGGGCTATGCCGTTGCGTTTTACAGACTTTGCAAGGAGCTTGGATACAGCGCGCGTTTCGTTTCCTCGGATGCAAGCTGGGGCTGCCACGCGTGGAATATTGTTCAGCTCGACGGAAAATATTATTTCGTTGATACAACCTGGGACGATGCCTTAATCGACGAAGGCGAAAAGAACAAGGCGCATACCTACTTTCTCGTGAATTACGATAACATCAGAAAAAATGATTCATATAAAAGCGAGCATGCTTTTGACAGCAAGTTTTATGATGAAGAATACTTCATGGAAAACTACCGTGAAAAGCTTGATAATAATAACTATGATGCAACAGATAAAAGCCTGTTTTCGCAGAGCATAATAACCCTTTCAAAAAAGAGCTTTGTTTATTCGGGAAGCAGTTTTAAGCCTGCGGTTTCTGTGCAGTCGGAAGCACAGCAGGGCGCATACAGCGTTTCATATCAGAATAATAAAAATCTCGGTATGGCATCGGTTAATATAATGTCAGGTGACGGAGAAACCTTGCTCAGCCACAGAAATTTTGTTATTGTTCCGAAAAAAATGAGCGCGCTCTCGCTTGCCGAATCGGGCAGGGCAACAAATTCAATAACGCTTAAATGGAGCAAGCCCTCTGAAAATATATCGGGCTGCAACGTTGAAATATACAGATACGGAAAGTGGAATGCGGTTAAAACCCTTTCTGCTTCGGCAACAAGCGTTAAAATTGATTCTTTAAGCTCTGCTTCGGCATATAAGTTCAGAATCAGAAGCTTCATCAAGGTTTCAAGCCGCAATTATTACGGCGCATACAGCAGCGTTTATAAAACGGCAACAAAGCCGAGAACGCCTGCCATATCCTCGCTTTCATCAAAATCAAAGAGCATAACCGTTAAGTTCAAAGAGGTTAATTGCTCGGGCTATGAAATTCAGTACAGCACTAATAAATCGATGAAAAATGCCAAAACCGTTAAGGCTTCATCCTCGGCAAAAAGCAAAAAGCTTTCGGCTCTGAAAAAGGGCAAACGCTATTATATCAGAGTAAGGGCGTATAAGGATTACACAACAGCATCGGGCAAAAGCTGCAGGTGCTGTTCTGCGTGGAGTGCGAAAAAAAGCGTTATTTGTAAGTGATGTTTTTTTACTTGATATATTAATTAAATAGTGTTAAGATAAATAAAATATTAATATCTGTTTTAAAGGGGGCATAAGAATGAGAACATACGGCGACAGATTTGCAAAAGAGGGCTTAACCTTTGATGATGTTTTGTTGATTCCTGCAAAATCGGATGTAACACCCGACGGAGTTGACCTTCACACAAGACTCACCAATAAGATTACTCTCAACATACCGTTAATGACTGCGGCAATGGATACGGTAACCGAATCCCAGATGGCAATCGCCATTGCAAGAGAGGGCGGAATAGGCGTTATTCATAAGAATATGACCATTGACGAGCAGGCAACAGAGGTTGATAAGGTTAAAAGAAGTGAAAACGGCGTTATAGCAAATCCGTTTTATCTCTCACCTGAAAACACTGTTAAAGAAGCGGATGAGCTTATGGGCAAATACCATATAAGCGGCGTTCCCATCTGCGACGGTGATAAAACCCTTGTTGGTATTCTAACAAACCGCGACCTTCGTTTCCTTAACGATTTTGATATTAAAATCAAAGAGGTTATGACTCCGAAAGAAAAGCTTGTAACGGGCAGAGCAGGAACAACGCTTGAAGAGGCTAAAACCGTTTTGATGAAATCAAAGGTTGAAAAGCTTCCTCTTATTGATGATAACGGCAAGCTCACAGGTCTTGTTACAATCAAAGATATTGAAAAAGCCGTTAAATATCCCAATACCGCAAGGGATAATAACGACAGACTTCTTTGCGCTGCAGCGCTCGGCGTAACAAACGATATTCTCGACCGTGCAAAGGCGCTCTTTGATGCAGGCGTTGACGCATTCGTTCTTGATTCGGCGCACGGCCATTCAAAGAATATTATTGAAAATATTGCAAAGGTTAAAAATGCATTCCCCGAGGTTGAGCTTATTGCAGGCAATATAGCAACTGCAGCAGCAACCGAGGAGCTTATTAAAGCAGGTGCAGACGCTGTTAAGGTTGGTATCGGCCCCGGTTCAATATGCACAACCCGAGTTGTTGCAGGTATCGGCGTTCCGCAGATAACAGCTATCAGCGACTGTGCGGAAGTTGCAGATAAATATAATATTCCTATTATCGCTGACGGCGGTATTAAGTATTCGGGTGAAATTGTTAAGGCAATCGCAGCAGGCGGCTCGGTTGTTATGGTAGGCTCACTTGTTGCAGGCTGTGAGGAATCACCCGGAGAAACTGAAATCTGGCAGGGCAGACAGTTCAAGGTATACAGAGGTATGGGCTCAATCGGAGCAATGAACAAGGGCTCTGCAGACAGATATTTCCAGAAGGGTTCAAAGAAATTTGTTCCCGAAGGCGTTGAAGGAAGAGTTCCTTATAAAGGAGCATTGTCCGAAACGGTTTATCAGATGATGGGCGGTCTCAGAAGCGGTATGGGCTATGTTGGCTGCCATAATATTGAAGAGCTGCGTCAGAACGCTGAATTTATCAGAATAACAGGAGCAGGACTTATTGAAAGCCATCCTCACGATGTTTATATCACTAAAGAAGCTCCCAACTATTCGGGCAGTAAATAAAAGCATATCGCAGTTAATTTAAGTCGGGTGAAACAATGGCTGAAAAATTCACAAGATGGCAGAAGTTTAAGCGCTTTTTAAAACGGAATATGACTGTAACGTGGGCTAAGCATTTTTCGTATCAGGTGTTTGCGTTTCTGGTATCGGTTGCCATGGTTGCCGGCGTTGCAAGCTATGCAGTAACAAAATCATACGACGGAAGGAAGTTAAGATTCGTGGACGGTTTTACAATCACTGCTCACACAGGGGCATTTAATACAAAGGATAATACGGTTGAATCTATAACAACCGCCGTTGAAAAGGGTGTTAAGATTATCGAAATTGATATTCGTCAGAGACCCGACGGAACCCTTGTTATGGGTCACGATATTATTATGACAAACAGCGACGGCGTTGAGCTTTCATCGGCGTTTGAAATAATAAAGGGTAAGGATATTTCGCTTAATCTCGACATCAAGGAAACAAGGGTTCTCAAAGCGCTGCACGATATGATTGTTGAATACGGCGTTATGAATCAGGTTTTCTTAACGGGAATAGAGCAGTTCCAGGTTAAATCCGTTATTGAAAACTGCCCCGATGTTGATTACTATATCAACTGTGTTCCGAGCAGAATCAAGATTTTTTCCGACGATTATCAGCAGGAAATAATTGATATGCTTGAAGAAACGGGCGCTGTCGGCATCAACTGCAATTTTGCAAATGCTTCAAGAACGCTCTCGGATTTGCTTCACAAAAACGGCTATCTGCTTTCTATCTGGACTCTTGATACAACACGCCAGATAAAAAGAGCATTGATAATCAAACCCGATAACATAACAACAAGAGACCCCGAAAAGGTTCAGGAAGTTATTGATAACTGGGGGAAATAAACGAAGGCACCCTATGGGTGCCTTAATTTAACATTTAAAACGAAAGGAGGAGCAGGGAATGAACGAAGTTAAAAACACTTTTAAGCGTATGGGCTTTTACTATCTTTTGATGATTATAAACATTATTCCGAGCGCCTATATTATTCCCGATGTCTTTCCTACTCGTAATGTTTCCGCAATATATCTTTTAACGCTTTGCGTTTGCCTTATTCTGTACTATTCTCACCGTGTTTTGCGTTCGGGCGTGCTTTCGGTAATGATGAAACTGCTTTCATGGATGGCGCTGCTTCTGATATTGCTTCGCGGTATTAAATACAGCGCCTTTTCGGAGGTTGGCGTGCTTGCGCGCCACATATGGTATTTTTACTATGTGCCGATGCTTTTGCTGCCGCTTTTTCTGTTTTATATTTCTCTTTCTGTATCCCCGAAAAAGAACACCCGATTTTTAAGGGGCTGGATGTGGAGCCTTGCGCTGACGGTTGTTTTCATTATTATTGTTTTAACAAATGATTTGCATCAGCTTGTTTTCAGGTTCAACAACGGCTTTGTTAACTGGGATAATGATTATTCCCACGGCTTTTTGTTCTATGTTATAACCGTCTGGCAATATGCGCTTTATCTCGCGGCAATTATTGTTCTTGTTATAAAATGCCGTATCAGCAGCGCAAGAAAAAACGCGTGGATTATTCTGATTCCCTTTGTAATCGGAATTGTTATGAATGTGCTTCTCGTTACGGGAAAAATGCCGAAACTGAACGGCTCTAATATTATTGAATTTCCCGAGGCGATTATTTTCACTCTTGCGGTTGTGCTTGAATGCTGCATTCAGCTCGGCTTAATACCAACGAACACAGATTACGGCAAGCTGTTCCGCGAATTTTCAATTTCCGCCCAGATAACCGATAAAAACGGAAAGGCGGTTTATTCCTCGCTGACTGCAAAACCGCTTAGCGAAGAGCAGTTTTCAATGCAGGATGCTGCAAGAATCGGCGAGCACACTGTTTTGCATAAAATGGAAATCCCCGGCGGATACGGCTTCTGGCAGGATGATTTAACAGAGCTTGACAGGCTTAATGAAGAGCTTGCGCAAGCAAAGGAAGAGCTTTCGCTTGAAGGCGAGCTCATTAGTATGAGAAATGAGCTTAAGGAAAAGCAAACGGTAATTGAGCAGAGAACGCTGGTTTACGACACAATCGCAAAGCGAACGCAAAGGCAGTCGCAGTTAATTTCAAAGCTTGCCGAAACTGCAAGATTATCCGAGGATGAAACGCTTCGAGAGGATTGCCGAAACAGAATAACCCTTCTCGGCGCATATATAAAACGATATGCAAATCTTATGCTGCTTTCGCAGGAAAACGGTGAGATAGAGGCAGGCGAGCTTGCGCTTTCCGTTTCAGAGGTTTTGAGGTATCTTAATTTCTGCGGTGTTCCGAGCGAGCTTTTCAACAGCGCTCAGTGCACCGTTGGAGCTGAGTCTGCGCTTGCGGTTTTTGAAGCGCTTGAAGCCCTTCTTGAAAGTAATTATTCCTCTGTTAAGGGCGTTTTTGTTAATATTTCAGCCGGTGAAGAAGTGATATTTAAACTCACTATGGAAAATATTACCGAGCTGCTTTCCGATGATATGGCAAGCCGTCTTGCATCGGTTGGCGTTAACGCTGATACTAAGCAGGAGGACGATGTTACATATATCTGTTTTACCCTGCCGAAAGGGGGGAACAGGGTATGATTTCATTTGCACTTTTGTCTCCGCTTGCAAGGGCTTTGTTTGCGCTATGGGCGCTGCTTCTGTGCCTGACGAATATAGGAAGTGCCTCCATTGCCGCGGTTAAAAAGAGATATAAACTAACGGTGCTTGCATTCCTGCTCTTTGTTCCCGTTTATACTATGTGGCAGGTGATTTTTGATTTATCATTGTTTAAGGGAACGCCTGATATTGCTGCAGCCACCGAAACCCTTTGCAATATTTCGTGGCTTATATGGTTTGCTGCATTCGCTGTTTTAAGCGTTTGTGCAGGGCTTCTTCTCGGGTATAACATTAAGTACGACAGAACTAATCTTAATTCGGGAACAATCAAGCTATATCTTGATAAAATGCCCTGCGGAATATGCTGCTGGCGCGAAAACGGAAGAGTTTTGTTTTCAAATATCTGTATGAACGATTTATGCGTTGCCATAACGCAGAAACAGCTTTTAAACGGCAACCATTTCCACGATGCAATTAAGGATGATATTATTTCCGTTGATGATAAGGTCTGGCGTTTTGTCAGCAGAAAAATAACTGTTGACGGCGAGCAAATCTATGAAATGGTTGCATCCGATATAACAAACGAATATGCAAAAACGCAGGCTCTCGAAAGCGATAAAGCCGAGCTTTCAAGGCTTAATAACGAGCTCAGGGAATATTATCTGAGCATTGATGATTCAGTTAAAAGGCAGGAAATTCTGCAGGCAAAAATGAATATTCACGATGAAATGAACCGCCTTATGCTTTCAACGGCTGCCGCTGATAAAGAGGATTCAAAGGCGCTTGATAACATTTTTTCTCTTTGGGAACAAAATGCTCTGCTTCTGTGTTTAGATGCCGAAAACAAGTCGAATCAGCATCAGACGGCAGCAGTTGAATCGCTTGCGGCTGCACTTGGAATAAGCGTTATCTGGAACAGCGCCCTGCCCGAGGAGCTCAGCGAAAAACAAAAGGAACTGTTTTTCTTCACCCTGCAGGAAGCAATTATAAATGCGGTTAAGCACGCAGGCGCAAAACAAATGGATATTTCATTTAAGGAAACCGATGAAGAAATAATCTGCCGATTTAAAAATGACGGAAGCATTCCGCAAAGGGAAGTTAAATTTGAGGGAGGTCTTGCAAACCTTTCGCGCCTTGCAAGCGAGCAGGACGCAGAGCTGAATGTTGAAATCGGCGAAGATTTTTCACTTCTTTTAAAAATTCTGAAAAATCATACATTTGGCTGATAGACTTTTTTGAAACAAGGCTTAAAATAGAGTTAAGAGTTAAGAGTGGAGAGTGGAGATTATGGCTTATAATGTTTTGATTGTAGAGGACCAGGCTATGCCTCGTGAGCTTTTTGAAATATACGTTAATACAAGCGAAAAATTCAATCATCTTCTTTCCGTGTCAAATGCGTCTGCGGCGATTTCCGTTTGCGAAAATAATGCCGTTGATTTAATTCTTATGGATGTTATGACAGAGCTTGGCTCCAGCGGACTCGACGCCGCAGAAGAAATAAAAAAGCAGTTTCCCCAAACGAAGATTATTATTGTAACCTCAATGCCCGAGTATTCGTGGATTGAAAGAGCAAGAAAAATCGGCGTTGACAGCTTCTGGTATAAGGATTCTCAGAAGGATAGTATTTTAGAGGTTATGGAGCGTACAATGGCAGGCGAAAATATCTATCCCGATGAAACGCCGCTCATTCATATCGGTAACACCACTAACCACGATTTCACCGAGCGTGAACTGGAGATTCTCAAGGAGCTTACAACGGGCGACACCAATATGGAAATAGCCGAAAGGCTTAATATTTCCGTGCCGACTGTTAAAAGTCATATTCAGCACTTAATGGAAAAAACAGGCTTCAAAACCCGAACAGAGCTCGTAAGCGAGGCAAGAAGCCTCGGAATAGTAATAAAAAGAAGAGATTAGTAATAATATTTTTCAGGGGCGATTTTCAAATCGCCCCTGTTTTTTTGTGCAAAAAATCATACTTTTGGATGATACAAAAGCTTTATTTAAACTGATATAATAAAAATTGCAATATTATATATTTTCGCGCATGTGCGCGTGCGTTTTAACGCGGTTAATTGAAAGGAGTAAAAATATGAAAAAGACAGTATCCCTGATATTATCGCTTCTGATGGTAATATCCGCCTTTGCGGCTGTGCCGTTTGAGGCAAATGCAATACCGACATGGTATGAATTCTGGCACGGCTCAAATCAGCCGATTATTGACAAAGATGTAACTTACAGATTCGAGAATCCAAGAGAATGTTATGAAGACGGTATTCTGTATTTCACCCGTCCGTACGGTTCGCCGAGTAACAAAAATGCTAAGGACACACAGGAAGTTGATGTTACTGTTGAATACCGTGGAGACGGGAATTATTACCACACATTTAAGAATGTTAAAACACCATACAGGTACGACAACCCTCTTGATGTTAAAACTTATATGGACTCCCAAAAATTTCCCACAGGCTACTATTATTTTGATGCAGTTGATAAGGATATTCAAATCTTTTGGGAGGGCGATTCAACAAGTTGGTATAAAGAAAAACTGCATCTTAAAAGGAGTATTTACGGACAATTTGAATACATAAGCCCATATGAAACCCTTGACGCACCGAGTTATTTAAGGTGGGAAGGAAATACTTGTAAATGGGAGACTGTTGAAAATGCAACCGGTTATTCGGTCAGGTTTTATGACGAAAACGGATATTGGACGCACGGCGCATCGGTAACCTCTACACAGTATACCTTTAAAGATGTAACGGACGGCTGCTATTTTGCGGTAAAAGCTGAGTCAAATGGTGATTATTTGGAAAGCCCTCTGGCTGTTAGCCCAAAGAAAAAATCCTACACTCTTACGCTGTATCCAAACTATAATCACGGCAGCACATCTATGGCTGCTCAGGTAATAAACAATGTCAGCGGTAAATATGTTTTGCCGCAGACAACAGAATACACACCTGCTGACGGTTATAAATTCGTCGGCTGGTCGCTTACTCAGTCGGGTGATGAAATAATAACCTCACTTGATATGAATGAGCACAAAGCGGTTTATGCTATATGGAAAAAATATACAGCAAGTATCGGCGCTGATGTTTATTATAACCTTGACGGTTCGGACCTTTATATCTACGGCAGCGGCGCAATGTACAACTACACCCAGGGCTCGCCCAATCCGTCACCGTTTTATAATAACACTTCAATAACTTCCGTCTATATCGCAGGCGGCGTAACAAGCATCGGCGACAGACTTTTCTGCGGATGCAGTAATCTTGAAACAGTTTATCTTGAAAACGCAACGGATTTAACAACAATCGGCAGCGGCGCGTTTATGAACTGTTCCAATATTGAAAGAATTGATTATCCCGGCGATCTTTCAGAGGAAATTCAATATATTAATGCAAATGCTTTTGAAAATTGCTCAAAGCTCAAAGAATTCAGAATTCCATCAAATGTGCAATATATTGCCGCAAATGCCTTTTTAGGCTGTACCGATCTCAAGTACATAACAATTCCTAAATCTCTTAAAACAATTAGCAGCGATGTATTTAAGGGCTGCTCCTCGCTGACAGATATTTTTTACAGCGGCTCAGCCGAGGAATGGGAAGCTGTTAACAAGAATAATAACTTAGCTGTGCTTTCGTATGCAAATGTACATCCATATACTGCATGGGGCGTTCCGATTGGTGCAAAAGCGTTTTACACCGTCGATGCCTTCGGTCAGAGAGGAACAATCTCCGGCAGCGGCGCTACCTTTGATTATGAATATTCAAAGTCACCCCTTCTTCAAAGACCTGTTCAGGAAATCACCGTTGAGGGAACTATTACAAGAATAGGCGATAATCTTTTCAGCGGTCTTGAAGCACTCAGCACCTTAACTATTGAAGACGGAGTTAAAACAATTGGCTCGGGCGCACTGCGCGATTGCAATAACTTATATTCAATCAATATTCCCGACAGCGTAACAAGCATAGAAAGCTATGCAACAGCATGGTGCGGAAATCTTGATGAAATTTATCTCGGAAGCGGAGTTAAAAACATAGGCAACCACGCTTTTTGGGGAAGCAACGCCCAAAAGCTTTATTATAACGGAAGCAAGGAGCTCTTTGATGCGATAACGATAACGGATGAAGAGAGCAATTCATCATTGTTAAACGCAACCTTCTGTTCAATCGCAGGCTCGTGGGGAGATAATGTTACATATCGTTATGACCCCGAGGAAAAAACCTTAACCTTCAGCGGAACGGGTGATATGACGGAAGACCTTAAAGGCTCTCACAAAAACAGACCGTGGTATAACTACCGCGACGAAATCAAGCACGCAGTGGTTGAAGACGGCGTTACCTCTGTTGGCGGCTGCTGCTTTATGGAAACAGCTATAACGGATGTTGAGCTTCCCGACAGTATAACAAAATTCGGCACTTCTGCATTTTTACGCTGTACGGATTTAAAGCAGATTGTTATTCCCGAAAAGGTGAAAAAGATTGAAACATCCGATTTCAATTACTGCACGGCTTTAACAGACGTTGTTCTGAATGACGGACTTGAAACAATAGGCCTCCTCGCATTTATGAACTGCACCGCTTTGAAGAACATTAACATTCCCGAAAGCGCGACAAGCATTATGGGACAGTCTTTCAGCGGCTGCTGGGCTCTGCAGGACTTTGCAATGCCGAGTAAAGCCAAAAAAATCGAATTCTACACCTTCTACGCTTCTCCGAATTTAAAGAGCGTTTATATTCCGAAGAGTGTGACCGAAATAGAAACAGGTGCGTTCTGGGAATGTACAAGTCTTTCGGATATCTACTATGAAGGCTCCTCATCGGATTGGAAAAAGATTTCTATTGATTATGCTAACGGCTATAACGATATACTTAAAACCGTTAAGATTCACTATAATTGCACAAGCGTTTCAAGCGCTAAGATTACAGGCATCAAGTCCAAAACCTATAGCGGCAAGGCGCAAACCCAGTCGCCGGTTGTTAAAATGAACGGTGTAACGCTCAAAAAGGGAACGGACTATAAATTAACCTACAAAAATAACACCAAGGTCGGCACTGCCACCGTAACCATAACGGGCATCGGAACCTTCAAGGGCAGCGTTAAAAAGACCTTTAAGATTAATCCCAAGGGAACAAGCCTTTCCTCCGTAAGCAAGGGTAAAAAGGCTTTCACCGTTAAATGGAAAAAGCAGTCAACCCAGACAACGGGTTATCAGCTTGAATATTCAACGGATAAGAATTTCAGCAAAAACTGCAAAAAGGTTACTGTAAGCAGTACCAAAACAACAAAGAAAACAATAAGTAAGCTCAAGGGCGGCAAAAAATACTATGTTCGCATAAGAACCTATAAAACAGTCAGCGGAACAAAGTATTATTCAAGCTGGAGCAGCGCAAAGAGCGTAACGACAAAGAAATAGTTTCGAGTTTCGAGCTGCGAGTTGCAAGTTTTCGGTAACTCGCTGCGCTCGGACAATAATAGTGTTGCAAACCCAATAATTCCGAATTCCGAACTCCGAATTCCTAATTAACAAAAGAAAGGAGCAAATATGAAAAAAACATTTTCAATCCTGTTATCATTAATAATGATAATCTCGGTGATTTCAGCACTGCCGTTTACCGCAAAAGCTCAGGTAATAAGCGGCGAAGCGGACAATGTTAACTATAGCCTTGATACCGCAACAGGCGTAATGACCATAAGCGGCAGCGGTGCTATTATGAGTAATTACAATGCAACAAACACACCTTGGAACGATTATAAGAGCGATATAAAAAAGGTTGTTTTTGAAAACGATATAGAATTAATCGGTGAAAATGCATTCAACGGCTGCACAAATCTTTCCGAAATAGTGTTTTCTCAGAATCTTACCGTTATTGGGGCTTCGGCGTTTGTCGGATGCACCTCTTTGCAGAGCGTTGAAATACCCGATAGCGTCAGTATTCTTAACGGAAGTGCTTTTATGAAATGCACCTCACTTAAAAATGTTAAGCTTTCAAAAAACACTACGGGAATCAACAGCTTCACATTTAAAAATTGCACAAGCCTTGAGAGCATATCAATACCTGCAAGAGTGGCAAGTATAGGCAATATGGCATTCCAGGGCTGCACGAATTTAAAACATATTGATTTTGAAAAATCAGAATATATGACAATTTATGAATATGCTTTCGATGGCTGCACATCGCTTCGTGAGGGAGGCATTTTCTATAACGGAACTTATGAGGACTGGCAGAAATATGTTATTAACAGCGAAGGCAACGGAACCTTTATAAATGCACCGATACAGTTCCTCGAAACAGGCAAGTGCGGGGAAAATGTTTCCTATGTTTTCAACCCCAAAACAGGCGAGCTTGTTATCAGCGGTAAGGGCGATATGTATGACAACGACCCGATTTACTTTTCACCGTTTGCAAACAAGAATAATATCAAATCGGTTGTTATTGAAGAAGGCGTTACCTCAGTCGGAATTATGGCATTCTTCCAGTCTTCGGTTGAAACGGTTTCTCTTCCGTCAACGCTCACGAAAATCAGCGAATCCGCGTTTTATGAATGCACTAAGCTTAACAACCCCGTTATTCCCGCTTCTGTTGAAGAAATCGGTCAGAGCGCGTTTATGGGTTGCTCGGCTATTACGGAAATAACGCTCCCCGGAGCAATAACAAGCATTGAGTCCTGTGCATTCTCGGATTGCTATTCTCTTACTTCAGTTGATATCCCCGCCGCTGTAACAATCATTAAGGACGGAGCGTTTTCAGGCTGTGAAATGCTCAGCAGTATAAGCCTCTGGTACGGCGTTGAAAGTATCGGAAGATCGGCGTTTTTCGGCTGCACATCACTCAGTGATGTTTATTACTACGGCAGCGGCGCTCAGTTCAGACAAATAAATATCAGCGCTTCAAATGAATGCTTTGAAAACGCAACAACCCATTATAAGAATAATGTCGGTCAGTGCGGCGCGCAGGCTTACTACAGTTATGACGGCAATACAAAAGCTGTTGTTATAAGCGGTTCGGGCGATATGTTTGATTACGACAGCGAAAACAATAAATCTCCTTTCTTCATAAGTGAGGATGTTTACACTGTTGAAGTAACAAACGGCGTTACATCCATCGGAGCATATGCTTTTTATAACTGCACCAATATAACAACCGTAACCCTTGCCGACAGCGTCGAAACAATAGGAGAACACGCGTTTGATTATTGCTACCGTATGACAAGCGTTAACTTCGGTACGGGTGTTTCAACAATTAAAGAATCAGCGTTTATGGGCTGTACCAAGCTTGAAACAGTTAATTACGCCGGAAGTGACGAAGACTGGAACAAGGTTGCAATTCTTGAAGAAAACTTTTCAATTCTTGACAGTAAGCCCCAGCTCATCAGCGGCATATGCGGCTTAAACGCAACCTTTACGCTCGACACCACAACGGGACTTCTCACCATCAGCGGAACGGGCAAGGTTTACCGCGATGATATGGACGCAAAGCATATTCGCATTAAGGTAAAAAATATTGTTATTGAAGAAGGAATAACAGAGATATTCGTATTCGTATTCAAGGGTATGGAAAATCTTGAAAGCGTTTATCTTCCAAACAGCCTTAAAGAAATAGACAGGGTTTCCTTCTATGGCTGCAGCAGTGATTTCACGGTTTCTGCAAGATGCAATAACAAGGCGGTTAAAGAGGCTTTCGCCGACACAAATCATCAGATAATTAAGCGCCACCGCACGGATAATAAATATACTGCCGAAAATAAAAAAGAAGCCACCTGCACGGAGGACGGCTATTACGAACTTAATATGCGTTGTATGGACTGCGGTGTGATTGTTGATTCAAAGCCTCACACAGATAAAGCGCTTGGACATAAAATTGTAACAACAACCACAAAGGCAAGCTTTGATAAGGACGGTCAGATTGTTAAAAAGTGCAGCCGCTGCGGCAAGGTAACAAGCAAAACAACAATATTCAAGGTAACGGCTACTGCCAACAAAACTAAGTTCGCATATAACGGCAAGACCCAGTATCCGAGTATTTTGCTTATGGATACGCACAAAACAGGGCTCTTTATGTCGGACTATTCGTATAAATGGCCGAGCAAATCCACGAATGTCGGCAGCTATACTGTGACTATTACCTTAAAGGGCGATAAATACACGGGCACAAAGAAGCTTTCTTATCAGATTATTCCTAAGGGAACAAGCATATCCTCTTTAACATCTCCGAAGGCAGGTCGTATAAAGGTTAAATGGAAACAGCAGAAAACTCAGACAACGGGCTATTCCGTTCAGTATGCAACCGACTCAAATTTCACAAAGAATGTTAAAACCGTTTCAAACAGCAACAATAACTCAACTAATACAACCTTTACGGGACTTAAGAAGAATACAAAATACTATGTTCGTGTTCGCACCTATAAAACGGTGAACGGAGCAAGGATTTATTCAAACTGGAGCAGTGTAAAGAGCGTTACTACTAAGAAATAATTCGGAATGCAGAATTCGGATTGCGGAATTAAAGGTAACTCGTTGCGCTCGGACAATTAAAATAGCGTCGCAGACACAATAATTCCGAATTCCGAACTCCGAATTCCTAATTAACAAAAGAAAGGAGCAATTATGAAAAAATCCCTATCAATTTTGCTATCCCTCATAATGATAGCAGCAACAATTACCGCTCTGCCGTTTACGGCGCTTGCCGATGAAACCGGTGTGTGCGGCGACGGAGTTACTTATAAGTTTTATGCATCAACGGGCGAGCTTGATATCATAGGCAACGGCGCGATGTATGATTTTGATGAAAGCGACCCCGCTTATGATTCGTTAGCAGACGATGTGCATTATATCTTCATAAGGGAAGGTGTAACGCATGTGGGAAACTATGCGTTTGACTTTTACCCGAATGTTGAATACATTTCCGTCGAAGGCACGGTTAATGATATCGGTATAGCCGCTTTTGCAGGTTGCTCCAAGGCAGAAGCAATTAATCTTGATGAAGGCATAAACTCAATAGGCGCAGGGGCGTTTGATGAGTGCGATGCATTAACGCTGGTTGATATTCCGGACAGTGTTACATATATAGGTCAGGCGGCATTCAAATATTGCTATCTGAACAGCCTGTATCTCGGCACCGGAGTTGAAGAAATAGCTTATGAGGCTTTTGCATATTGCTATCTTTCGGAGCTGGAGCTTCCCGACAGTCTCACAACAATCGGAGAATATGCATTCAAAGGTAACAATATATATGAAATTATTTTACCGTCCGGCTTGACCTCCATAGGCGAAGGCGCATTTCTTGAATGCAAGTATTTAGTCAATGCGTACTATGACGGAAACGCTGAAAATTTTGAGGCTCTGCTTGCAAGTGAATATTATTCAACCTTCGACAATGCAGCCTTATATTACACCGAAGGCAGCTGCGGCGAAAATGTTGATTATATATTTGATTTAGATAACAGCAGAGTGGAAATTTACGGCTACGGTGATATGGAGGATTACGCACCGTATACAACTCCTTTCGGAGGCAATCCGAGAATAAAAACAGTTAAATTCAGCGACGGAATCAGCCATATCGGAAGCTATGCTTTTGCTCGCTGTGCAGGCATAACAAGCGTTGACACAAATGAGGTTGATTCAGTGGGCGAAGGCGCATTCATAGACTGCACCGGCATTAAAAAGGCTACTCTGCACAGCAGAACTAAAGATGTCGGAGCGTGGGTGTTCTATGGCTGTACAAGCCTGGAAACCGTTGATTTCGGTGCATATTCAGATATCCTGCCATATACTTTCTGGAATTGCACAAGCCTTGATAGCATAACCCTTTCACCGGCGGTTGAAACCGTTTATATGAATTCGTTCAACGGCTCAAACGACAATTTCACCGTAACAGCATATTGCCATACAAACGGAATTGAGAGCGAAATACTTGAGGGAACAAACCGCAAGTGGAATAAGCTCCACTATGAAACATCAGCCGAAGTTACTCCGGCAACATTCACAAAAGACGGATTTAAAGAAAAATACTGTGCAACCTGTGGCGACCCGGTAGGCGTAGAGACGATTAATCAGATTAAAACCTGTGCGCTCTCAACAACCACTTATACATATAACGGCAATGCTAAAAAGCCAACTGTAACGGTTAAGGACAAAAAGGGAAAGAAGATTTCTTCCGAGAATTACACTCTTTCATATTCAAGCGGAAGAAAGAATGTCGGCACTTACACCGTAACGGTTAAATTCAAGGGCGATTACAGCGGAACAAAGAAGCTTTCTTTTAAGGTTAATCCGAAGGGAACATCTCTTTCAAAGGTTACCGCAGGCAAAAAATCCTTTACTGTTTCGTGGAAAAAGCAGTCGACACAGACAACGGGCTATCAGCTTGAATATTCAACGGATAAGAATTTCAGCAAAAACTGCAAAAAGGTTACTGTTAGCAGTAATAAAACAACAAAGAAAACAATAAGTAAGCTCAAGGGCGGGAAGAAATACTATGTTCGCATAAGAACCTATAAAACAGTAAGCAAAACAAAGTATTATTCGAACTGGAGCAGTGTAAAGAGCGCAACGACAAAGAAATAGTTTCGAGTTTCGAGCTGCGAGTTGCAAGTTTTCGGTAACTCGCTGCGCTCGGACAATAATAGCGTTGCAAACCCAATAATTCCGAATTCCGAACTCCGAATTCCTAATTCCTAATTAATAAAAGAAAGGAGCAAATAATGAAAAAATCATTGTCAATCCTGTTATCCCTCATTATGATAGCAACAACACTGTTCGCTCTTCCGTTTTCGGCAAACGCAGACTCGGGAACCTGCGGAGCAAATGTTTACTATTATTTAGACACAACTACAGGTGAGCTCAGTATTTCCGGTATGGGTGCCATGACCGATTACGGAATGGGCCAGTCTCCGTTTACAAACAATTCCAATATCAAGCACATAATTGTTGAGGAGGGTGTTACCTCAATTGGTGATTATGCCTTTATGACCGAATCAATTCAAACTGTTGATATTCCTAAAAGTGTTACAAGAATAGGCACGGGCGCATTCTGGTATTGCCCCGATTTAACGGCAGTCAACTACTATTCAACCCGTGATGATTGGGAAAATGTTAATGTTCTTTATAGTAACGATTTCGACGGCGACCAGATGTATTTCTTCAAAAGAGGGAAATGCGGTTATGCGGTTGAGTACCTTCTTGATTTGCAAACAGGCGAGCTCACAATTTCGGGCAGGGGCGATATGTATAATTACGGCGATTTTGAAAACCGTTCACCGTTTTTTAACAGCGAAGAAATCACTTCGGTTGTTATAAAGAGTGGAGTTTCAACTGTAGGAAGCTATGCTTTTAATGATTGTTCAAGCCTCAGAAGTGTTGAAATTTCAAACACCGTCACCTCAATCGGCGAGCTTGCATTTGATTATTGCTATTGGCTGCAGTCGGTTAAGCTCGGAAGCGGCGTAACCCACATTGGCGAGCGTGCTTTCGATGGCTGCGCAAGACTTGAAGAAGCAGAATATGCAGGCACTAAGGAAACATGGAAGAGAATAAATATAGAAAAAGGCAATGATTGCCTTACAGATTTGCTTTGCGACCATGTTGCAGGCGCTTCGGTTAACGAGGATTATCAGGAGGCAACCTGCCAGCAGCCTGCAGGTCATGATGTTGTTGTTTACTGCTCAATCTGCAACGCAGTTATGTCAAGAGAATTTGTGGAAACTTCTTCCAAAACCGCGCACTCATACACAACCGTTATAACTCCCGCAACGCTCAAAGCAAACGGCAAATCGGTTGTGCAATGCAGAAATTGCGGTAAGGTTCAGAAGAAAACAATTATTTATTATCCCAAATCATTCAAGCTTTCAGTATATAATTATACATATAACGGAAAAACTAAAAAACCGACGGTAAGCGTTACGGATGCAAACGGCAAAACAATCCCGTCAAGCAAATACAAGGTTACTTATCAGAGCGGACGCAAGGATATCGGCAAATATAATGTTTATATCACATTTACCGACAAGAAATACACGGGAGAAAAAAGGACGTTTTTCCTCATCAATCCGAAGGGAACTTCGCTTGTTTCGGCTTCAAGTCCTTCAAAAAACAAAATTAAGGTTAAATGGAAAACCCAGACAAGCAAAACAACGGGATATCAGATTAAAATTGCAACAGATAAAAGCTTTAGTAAGAATGTACAGACAATAACCGTTGAGGGCAGAAATAAGAACACTAAAACGATTTCGGGCTTTAAAAAAGGCACAAAATATTATGTCAAAGTCAGAACCTATACTCAAAAGCCCGAATCAAAATTCTTCAGCAATTGGAGCGAGTATAAGACTGTTACGACTAAGAAGTGATTATTAAAGCCTCACACCTTCCCCTTGAGGGGAAGGGGGACCGCTTGCGGTGGATGAGGTGTGTTGCCTTTACGACATACTAATTAAAAATTCGCCGAAAGCAATCAAAATATATAGACACCTCATCCGACGGCTCCAAGTATTCGCCGCCACCTTCCCCTCAAGGGGAAGGTGTGAGAAACCACCTTCCACCCTCCACCCTTAATAAGAAAGGAGCAAATTATGAAAAAATCTTTATCAATTATCTTAGCGCTTATTATGATGATATGCACATTTCCTATGACGGCTTATGCGGATTGGCCTATGGCAGATTCCTTAACTGCAACAAATGCTGTTGACGGCGTTTGCCACGGAACTGTTGAGCTTTCATGGAATCCGAGCTCAACGCCGAGCGATTACACTCATCAAATCGTCATAACGAAATCTTTTGACGGAACAAATTATTCAAAGGTTGCAACCCTTACAAATAAGGTTTCAACAACGAAAACATACACCTATACCTGCACAAATGATGATTTCGGAAAAACTGTTTATTTCGGCGTTCAGTATGAAACAAACGGTTCGAGCAGCATTAATGCTTCACGCAGAAGAGCTATCTGCGTTATAGTTCAAAAGCCCGATTTGGGTTATGACGAAGAGGAATGCTACAACCTTTTGATGCAGGGACTTGCAGACCCTACATTCACCAAAAAGGTAGAAAACTACGACGGATATAATTTTGTTAAGGGCACAAAGGCAACATGGAGCTGCAAGCTTTACACCTTAACGGCTAAGGTTACATCCGTTTCGGGTAAAAAGGCAACCTTTACTTTCAGTTTCACAAGCAAAATTCCGCTTGCATATCTCGGTGAAAACGCCTACAGCATTAATGTGGGAAGCAAAACCTTCTATCCCGGCGACACGATGAAATACACTGTTGATACCTCAAAATCGGACGGCGCATTCGACACAAACAAAGAAGGAATGCAGTTTATGAGAATCCGAGTTGAAAGAGAGCAGCTCTTTGACCCGATTGTTTATTCCGGCGATTCAACATATTATGCAAACATAGTTAAAAATCGCAGAGTTTATCCCGAAAATTCAAACTATTTCAGCAGAGTATATGTTGAAGACCTTTATGCACTCGGTTATTATCTTAAACCCGATATAGCGCTTTCAAAAAGCAGCTTCAAGGTTACAAAGGATTCAATAACACTCGGAACCATAGGCTATAGCACAACCGTTGAATACAGAGTAAAGGGTGCTAAAAAGTGGAGCAAAAAGAGCTTTGCCAAGAATAAGGCTATGAAGCTCACGGGACTTAAGGCAAACACGGTTTACGAAATCCATCCGCTTTGCAAAATTTCTTACACAGACCCCGAAACAGGCAAATCTGCAACCACCGTTGACCAGCTTGCAGACCCGTTCAAGCTTACAACTGTTATCAACAGCAAACCAAAAATAACATCGGTTAAGATTTCAAATTTCAAAAACGGAAAGAAAAAGACTATTCCGGGCTACTGGGAGTCCGACGGCGACTGGCATCCCACCGAAACCTTTAACACTGCAACCTATACTATGACGGTTAAGGTTAAGAGCACTCCCAAAAACGCAAAAGGACTCAGACTTAAAATCGGCGGTTCCACTTACTACGCTAAGGGTAATAAAAAGACCTATACTTTCAAATTATATTATCAGGATAAAAAGAAAATCAGCGGTAAGAAAATGAGCGCAAGCTTTGCATGGTCGAGCAACACCATAGGCAGCTCGCCCCTGGGTATCGGCCCTGCTCAAACTAAAAGCTATAAGATTAAAAACGGAACAACGAAGTATTGATTAGGTATTAGGTATTAGGTTTTAGGTAACTATATTCAATATTTGTTTGCGGTGAAAGCTGGCATGCGATTAACTTTTGTTGCTTTTCACTCATACTATCTGCATTAAGGGAGGCGCGTCCTCCCTTAATTTTTTACTAAACAAAAAATAGCACTTGTATGATTATAAGTTTTTTAGTATAATATAACTATGTTATCACGGCAGATACAGAAAAACGGATATATCTGCCATTCTCGGTGGTGAAAAAATGCTCGGTAAATATGTTAGAGTCAAGGTCGTTAAACCGATTGGCTCTGATAACGGAGCGGGTTTTACTTATCCACTTAATTTCGGAACCGTTTACGGCAACGAAAAGCAGAATGCCTTTATTATGGGCATTCATCATCCTGTCCGTAACTTTGATGGCAGGGTTATTGCGATTATGAGCGACAAAAAGAATAAAGATTATATCTGGATTGTTGCTCCGAAAAGTACCCGCTTTATTATCAACGATATCAAAAGTTATATTAATATGGAAAGAGATTTTCCAACTTATCAGCTTGTGTGCCTGTATGAAAGCAGCTGCGGCGCTGTTGTTTTCAGAGACATCAAGGGCGAGGTGCGCTATCTTCTTATAAAAAACAAGCGCTCGGCGCACTGGGGCTTCCCCAAGGGCCATATTGAAGAGGGCGAAACCAAGGAAGAAACCGCTTACCGCGAGGTTCTTGAGGAAACGGGAATTCATATAAATATTATTGACGGCTTTGAATCCGTTTCGCGCTACAAAATCCGCGACAGAGTTGAAAAAACCGTTTCGATTTTTGTCGGCACAACGAAGGATACCTCAACAACCATTCAGGTTGAGGAAATAGAGGATTATATATGGCTAACCTATGAAAAGGCTATGAATCTTCTTAAGTTCGATAACGATAAAAACATCCTTAAAGCGGCAAACGAGTTTTTAGACAGTCATAATTATATTTAGGAGTTTTTCTATGCAAGAGGTTTGCAGAACTATTCAGGAATTTTTAAGTGCTCACGGCATTCCCGATTGGCTTGTTGTTTTCATTATTTCGCTATGCCCGATTCTTGAATGCAGACTCGGAATGTTTACGGCAATAGTGCTTTTAAAAATGAATCCCGTTGCAGGTTTTATTATAAGCTTCCTCGGAAACATTCTGCCGATTCCGTTTATTCTTCTTTTAATAAACAAAATATTCGAGCTGCTTAAAAAGATTCCCTACATCAACAAGCCCATATACTGGCTTGAAGAAAAAACACTCAAAAAGCGCGATAAAATAGATAAATACGGCATTTGGGGACTCTTGTTCTTTGTTGCTATTCCGCTTCCCGGAACAGGCGGCTGGACGGGCGCACTTCTTGCCTCGCTGCTTCATCTCGATAGAAAAAAGAGCTTCGGCATTATCTGTATCGGCGTGTTTATCGCAGGGCTGATAATAACCGTGCTGAGCCTGGGCTTTAATGTTGCAGTATTTTAACGGTGTTTTAAAATGACAAAAGAGAAAGAGTATTTAGTAAAGCTTTGCAACGATTACTTAAAATCAAATACTGTATCCCTTGATGAGAGCATTGATTATTCAATGCTCTTCGAAATTTCAAACGCACATAATCTCAGTGCGTCTGTTTTTTGCGTTCTGAAGAATGCCGAAAATAAGGAAATAATCGCAAAAGATGTTTTCAAAAACTTTGAGGACGATTTTTATAACGCGGTTTTCAGATATTCCGTTCAGGAAGAAATTATTGAAGAAATAAGCGCGCTGCTCAGTGAAAACGAAATAAAGCATATCTTTTTCAAGGGCGCTGAGCTTAAAGAATATTATCCGACACCGCAGTCAAGGGTCATGGGAGATGTTGATGTTTTAATTTCCCCCGAAAGCAGAAATGCCGCAAAGGAAATCCTCTGCAAAAACGGCTTTGAGCTGATTAATTCAAACGGTCCCGTCTGGGATTATAAGAAAAACGGAGTAACCGTTGAGGTTCACACAAAGATTATCAGCGGCAAGGTTGGAAACAGCAACGCCGAAGAGTGCTTTCTTGACGCTATGGAGCATGCAGAGTTTGATTCGTTCAGGGGCAAGCTTGATGATAGCTATCATTTTGCCTATCTTTTAACGCATATCGCGCATCATTTCTGGTTCTACGGCGCAGGAATAAAGCTTATTCTTGATTTAGCGGTTTTCCAAAACAGCAAAAGCATAAATCTTGATGCTGTATTTGAAAAAATGAGAGAAATCGGGCTTGAGGATTTTTCAAAGGTTATCCTCAGCGTTTGCAAAAAATGGTTTGATGCGGGCGAAGCATTTGCTGTTGATACGCAGACGACCGAGGAGTTTCTTGTGTCCTTTGGCGCTTTCGGCAATATGAATCGAAACAAAGCGTCCGTTATCGAGCGCAAACAGCTTGAAGAGGGCAAGAAAACATCAAAATTCAAAACAAAAATGCGCCTTGCTTTTCCGTCATATGATAAGCTTAAAAACATTCCATATATCAGCTTTATTGACGGAAAGCCCTATTTAATCGGCGCAGCGTGGGCTTACAGATTTTATTATAACTATAAAAACCGAAGAGCCTTTGTTAAAAGAGCAACGGCTTCAATCGGAAGTGAAAAAACAAAAGAGCTTGCAAAAAAAGAGTATGAATACTTTGAGGAGATAGGATTGCTATGAAATTCTTAATAGTGCTGATAGCTGTTCTTGCAATAGCTGCTGTGGCGTTTATAACATGGTTCTTTTCGTATATGGCTGACGGAAAATGTCCGCTTTGCGCAATGAAACAGCTGAGAAAATCAAATCTCACTGCAGATGTTTCCAAAACCGAGGACTACGGCAGCGATGTTTCGCCACTGCCTATTATGGGCTGGTCAAGCTGGAACACCTTGAGAAACCACATCAGCGAGGATTCAATTCTTGAAACAGCAAGAGCAATGAAGGAAAGCGGACTTGCAAAGGCAGGCTATTCATATATTAATATAGACGATTGCTGGCAGAGTACCTTCAGGGATGAGGATGGCAAGCTTCAGGGCGATTTGGAATCCTTTCCCTCGGGTATGGAAGCGCTTTGCAGAAATATCAATGGCTTAGGCTTGAAAATGGGTATTTATTCCTCAAACGGAACGCTTACCTGCGAGGATATGCCTGCATCCCTCGGCAACGAAGAAATTGACGCAAGAACCTTCGCTTCCTGGGGCGTTGAATATGTTAAATACGATTATTGCCACAATGAAAAAATAAGCTCGTCAACCCCTGTTATTGAATATATTGATATAAACAGAAGGGGTGAGTCGTCGCAGATTCGCCTTCGTCCCGAGCACGCTAAGTTTTCGGGCAGGGCAAGAAAGGTTAAATGTGCCGATTTGCCGAGCAAGCAGGGAATAGGCTTTCTTAATCACGGCGCAGGCAGCGCGGCATATACCATAGATGTTCCTGCAGGCGGCGAATATATTTTAACCATTCACTACCACAAAAATTTCCTGCACTCAAAGCAGTATCTTCAGGTTATTGTTAACGGCAGGGTTTATGAGGTTTTCTTCCCGGCAGGACGCGCCTTAACCCACGATGCAAGGGCTCAGCTTGAGGTAACTCTCAGAAACGGAGATAACCATATCAAGCTCTGCAACCCGATTGCAACAAGGGCTGATTCGGTTTATTTCCAATACAGCAAAATGGGTAATGCGCTCAAAGAGGCAACTAAGGACTGGGCTGAATACACCAACACAGAAGAAAAGCCGATAACCTTCTCAATTTGCGAGTGGGGCTTCAATAAGCCGTGGAAATGGGCGTCAAAGGCAGGCAATATGTGGCGCACAACTATGGATATAACGCCGCACTGGTTAAGGATTAAAAGCATTTATAATAAGAATATAAAGCTTTATAAATATTCTTCCCCGGGTCATGTTAACGACCCCGATATGCTTGAAATCGGCAACGGCAAGCTGAATCTTGAAGAGAATATTTCGCATTTCACCCTCTGGTGTATGATGGCTGCGCCCCTCGTTCTCGGCAACGATTTAAGAAAACTGCTCGACGGCAGCAAGAAAAGCGGAGCTATTATTAAAATAGTAACAAATAACAGCCTTATCAGAATAGACCAGGACCCGCTTGTTAAGGCTGCTAAAAGAATTAAGAAATCGGGCGGCGTTGATATTCTTGCCCGTCCGCTTGCCAACGGCGACACGGCTGTTTGCTTCTTCAATAAATCGGGCAAAAGAAAGCCGATTGAATTTGAAATTGATTCACTTGCAAACGATAAATATCTTGCTTTCACAAAAGCAAACGATTACGAAATTCACGATTTGTGGAGCGATGAAAGAGAAAACACCGATGTTATTCAAACTGTAGTTGAAAAACACGGCGTAAAGGTTTTCCGCATTACCGCGAAGTAACAAAAAAGGACTGCAGCGCAGTCCTTTTTATTATGAGTAATCCTGTAAATGTTTTTCAATCGCCTGATAGGTTTCCTCGGATAAATCGTGTTCAACGCGGCAGGCGTCCTTCATTGCGGTTTCCTCGCTTACGCCAAGCATTGTGAAAACCTTTGTTAAAAGCTTGTGGCGATTATAGGTTTCACTTGCAATTTTCAGCCCCGAATCGGTGAAGGTGATAAGCGAATCGGCATCCATAGTTATATAGCCCTTTTCCTTGAGCCTTTTTGTTGCATAGGTTACGCTCGGCTTTTTAACACCCAGCTGCTCGGCAACATCAATGGAACGGATATAGCCCTGCTTTTCCTTTATCATAAGCATTGCTTCAAGATAATCCTCGGTGGTTTTTTCATTCTTTTCCATATGCCTCGCCCCTTTCCATAAACTTAGGCATTAGGGATTCGAACCCAGTAAGCCTTAAATTGCATATTTCACGCCCCTTTTTCCGCTTTTTGTCTTACCA
>SVQE01000030.1 GCA_015065505.1 Oscillospiraceae bacterium | reverse complement strand
CAAGGCAAAGCGGTGAAGCAAGGCTGGCGCCTTACAAGACGCTTTAACACAGTATTTGTGAAAAAGGGACGGGCAAAACCTTGCTTGGTTCGAATCCCTAATGCCTAACCTTAACTCGGAACCTGGTACTCGGAACTCGCAACTTAAATCATAATTTAACCTTGATTTACATTCGCTAAAATAGTATAATATATTATCATTTATGTAATGTGGAGTAGTCTATGGATATCAAAGTTTCACCATCAATTCTTGCAAGCGATTATGCAAATCTTCAGTCCGAGCTTCAAAGAATAAGCAATTCGGATTTAATTCATATTGATGTTATGGACGGTCATTTTGTTCCCAATATAACTCTGGGAGCTCCCATAGTTAAGGCAATAAAAAGGGTGTGCGACATACCCTTTGATGTTCATCTTATGATTAGCAATCCGATTGACTATGTTGAAGATTTTGCATCAGCAGGCGCGGATATTATCTGTTTTCACACCGAAAGCAACAGCGATATTGAAAAAACCGTTGATAAGATAATTTCGCTCGGCAAAAAGCCTGCGCTTGCAGTTAAGCCGAAAACGGATGTTGACGTTGTTATTCCCTTCCTTGACAAGCTTTCAATGGTTCTTGTTATGACTGTTGAGCCGGGCTTCGGCGGTCAGAGCTTTATGGAAGAGGTTATGCCTAAAATTGAAAAAATCAGAAGCATTAACAGTGAAATTGATATTGAAGTTGACGGCGGAATTAACGAAGAAACCGTTAAAATTGCCGCAAAAGCAGGCGCAAATGTTTTTGTTGCAGGCTCCGCAGTTTTCAAAAGCGAAAATCCCAATGAAATGATTGAAACGCTGAGAGATAATGCCAATATATGAAAAAAAGAAAACGATTTTATAATAACAAAAAACGAAATCAGAAGTGGACGGAAGAAGAAAAGGGCAGAAAGATAGATTTTGCCGATAAATATATCGAGCCGCAGAATGCCTCCGATAAATTTGATTCAAAGCGTCCCGATAAAAATAATAATTCGGTTAAGAAAAAAGCAAAGCGTCAGAAGAGGCTGAAAAATCTTCTTATTGCCGTTATATGCATTGCCATTATCTGCGTAGGCTATACGGGAATGGATGTTTATATGACGGTTAAGGAGCGCAGCTATAATCCCAAAGCGCCCTCACAAAGCAGCAATTCGGGTATGGTTGAAGCCGAGCTTCGCTTTTCCTCGCTTAAAGTTGACAGCATAAGCCTTGATTCCTCGGTTATGCTCAGCTCTGTTATTGATGAAATTGAAGAGCAGGGCTACACAAGCATTACATTTGATGCCAAGAGAAGCGATGGCACAATCGGCTATGCATCCTCGCTTGCGTCGGTTGAAACCTTCAGCGCCCTCAGCGCACCATCATCCAAGCTCAAGGCCTCGGTTAAAGAGCTTACGGCAAATGATATTCTGACTATTGCAAGAGTTTCGTGCTATAAGGATAATATTGCGCCGAATTTTCTTCCGAGCGCGGCTGTTACAAACGATAAGGGCAAGCTTTATAAGGACGAGGCTTCAAACACTTATCTAAATCCGAAAAGCGAAACTGCATATAACTATATAAAGGATATTGTTCAGGAGCTTGCATCAATGGGCGTGCGCGTTTTCGTTCTGAATGATACCGAGCTGCCCGAGGATATTGCAAAGGATTTCGGCGGCGGTTTTGATGCTCTTTCGAAAAGGCTTTATAACGATATTGATGAGGATATCAAGCTTCTTGAAGAGGTTGATGTTGAAATATCCGGCAAGGATAAGGAAACAGGCAAGGTTACAAAAACCGCTTTAAAGAATGAAATAAAAGCGCTTGAAAAGCTTGATAAAAGCAAGGTTTACTGCATTTTCAGCGAAGCTGACAAAAAGCAGTTAACAGCGCAGCTTGAAAGAAGCAGCCTCACAAGCTTCATTATTTTCAGTTAGAGGAATTCTTATGAAAAAATTTGTAATTTCGGTTATTTTTGCGCTATGCCTTCTGATTCCCTTAAGCGCATTTGCAAAAGGGAACAGCACAGCCCCTGCATTAACCTCTATTTCATTTAAAAACGCAAAAATCAACGAAGAATTTTCATCGGATGTTTTTGATTATACAATAACTCTTGACGACCCGTCTGTAACTCCCGAGATTAAAAGCTATAAAATCAACGGCGATGTTCCCGTTTTTGTGAACTACGAGCTTAATGAAACAAAGCACCAAACGGGATTAACCGTAACGCTGAAATATGATAACGGCTCGGTTATATATAAATTCGTTTATTCAAATCCGCAGGAATTTGAGGTTAATTCAAACAATCTGCTTGAAAAAATTGAATGCAATCTGTGCGAGGTTTACCCGAAACTAAATGATAATGACACCGCATACAGATTATATATTCCAAGCGATTTAACCGTTATTAACCTCAATGCGGTAACTAAAGATACGGGCGCATACTGCAATGTTCCCAAAGAGATTGAAATAGGCGAAAAGGAACAGCTCGAAATACCTCTGACAGTAACCGCATCAGACGGCTCAACAAGGGTTTACACACTTGAGGTTGTAAGGCTTGACAAAAACTGTAAAGAGGTTGAAAAGCTGATGAACAGTCCCGATTTTAACTCTCTTGTTGAAGGTGAGCTGTTCTGGCAGAAGCCTGCATTTTATATCGGAATTGCATGCGGCGTTGCAGGCGTGCTTCTGATATTCTTATTTATAAAAATCGCAAAACGCTTAACTGTTAAGCTTGAGGACGAGGATGAAACATCCTTCTTTGCCATAACAGATGAAGATGAAAATGTATAGTTAATTGTTTGAGGCGCGGAGCGCCGAGTAACCAAAAACTCGGAGCTCGGCACTCGGAACTTGCAACTTATTTGAAAGGAGTGATATTCGTGGAAATGGATGAAATGCTTGAAGAGCTTGTTGAAACGATAAAGGAACACTATGAAAAGAGAGAATTTCAACAGATAAAAACCATATTGGGCGAGCTTAATCCTGCGGATATCGCTGTTTTGCTCGAGGAATTCCCCGAAAACCAGAGGCTTCTGCTTTTCAGACTTCTGCCTAAAGAGGAAGCGGCGGATACCTTCGTTGAGCTCGACCCCGACACACAGGAAACGCTGATTCACGGAATCACAGATACCGAGCTTCGTGAGGTGCTTGATGAGCTTTACCTCGACGATACCGTTGATATTATTGAGGAAATGCCCGCAACCCTTGTTAAGCGTATTTTAAGGAATACCGACGCAGAAACAAGAAAATCAATCAATGCGCTTCTGAAATATCCCGAGGATTCGGCAGGCTCGTTGATGACGCCTGAGTTTGTTGACCTTAAAAAGGATATGAGCGTTGAGGATGCGTTTAAGCGAATCAGAAGAACGGGTGTTGACAAAGAAACGATTTACACCTGCTATGTAACCGATGCGCAGCGCCACCTTTTAGGTGTTACAACGGTTAAAGAGCTGCTTTTGCACGACTACGACGACCTTATTGAAGAGTTCATGGAAACAAATGTTATCTATGTTAACACTCTTGACGACCAGGAGGTTGCAGCACAGCAGCTCAGCAAGTATAACTTCCTTGCGCTTCCCGTTGTTGATATGGAAGAGCGTCTTGTCGGAATCATCACAATCGACGACGCTATCGACGTTATGCAGGAAGAGAACACCGAGGATATCCAGAAGATGAACGCTATGCTTCCCACTGAGAAAACATATCTCAAAACCTCGGTATTTGAAACCTGGAAAAGCCGTTTTCCGTGGCTGCTGCTTCTCATGGTTTCGGCAACCTTCACGGGCTCTATTATAACCGCGTTTGAGGATAAGCTTGCAGCGCTGACAATATTAACCGCCTTCATTCCCATGCTTATGGATACGGGAGGAAATTCGGGCGGTCAGGCAAGCGTTACGGTTATTCGTGCAATGAGCCTCGGCGAGGTTAATTTCAAGGATTATTTCCGCGTTGTGTGGAAGGAACTGAGAGTTGGCTTTATCTGCGGCGTATCCCTTGCAGCAGTTAATTTCCTGAAAATCTGGTTCATCGACAAACTTGCTTTTCAGAATGATGAAATAACGCTTATAATCGACCTTGCAATCTGCCTTACGCTGATTGTTGAAATCGTTTTTGCAAAGTTTATCGGCTGTTCGCTTCCGATGCTTGCAAAGAAAATAGGCTTCGACCCTGCGGTTATGAGCTCACCCTTTATCACAACAATAGTTGACGCGGTTTCACTGCTTGTTTTCTTCGGAATTTCAAGCGCGGTAATTCCGCAGCTCAGATAATGTTTTGCAGGGATAATCATTATTTGAAAAAAATCCTTGACAAATAATTTTAATTATATATAATATGCTTAGTAAGAATATAAACCAAAGTGAGGTGGGGCAAACGCTCCGCCGCTTTTTATTCCAGAGGTGAATTATGGCAAAGCCAAACACGGTTAACAGAGTTGAAGAGATAATAACTCCCTTCGCAAAGGAGCTCGGTCTTGAAATCTGGGATGTTCGTTTTGCAAAAGAGGGCAGTGAATGGTATCTCAGAATATTCATTGATAAAGAGGACGGCGTCAGCATTGACGACTGCGTTGATTTAACCCACGCAATTTCAACTCCTCTTGATGAAGCAGACCCGATTTCTCAGGCTTACACCCTTGAGGTTTCCTCGCCCGGTGTTGAAAGAGAGCTCACTAAAAAAGAGCATTTTGAAAAATATATCGGTGCGCCGATATTCCTCAGAACAATCAGGGCAATAGACGGTGTCCGTGATTTTAAGGGAACGCTTGATGCATTTGAAAACAATCAGATAACAGTTATTAAGCCCGACGGAGAAAAGCTGTGCGTTGAAAAGAAGGAAACAGTTTTCGTCAAGCTTGATGACTTTGATATAAATGATTTTATATAAACAATGCTAATTATCATATAAGGAAAGGTGATTTGGAAAAATGAACAAGGAATTTTTTGAAGCAGTAAAAATGCTTGAGGCAGAAAAAGGCATACCGGCAGATTATTTATATGATAAAATTGCCGCTGCAATAGTTGTTGCCGCAAAGCGCAACTATAACGGAAAAGACATAGTTCACTGCGATATAGACCCCAAAAAGCAGAAAATAAAGGTATATCTCAGAAAGAATGTTGTTGAAGAAATCGAAGACCCCGACACAGATTTAACTCTTGAGCAGGCTCAGTTAATCCGTAAGTCCGCAAAGGTTGGAAAAACAATAGACATTCCGCTTAAAACAAAGGATTTCGGAAGAATTGTTGTTCAGACTGCAAAGCATGTTATCCGTCAGGGAATCAAAGAGGCTGAAAGAGGCCAGATGATTCAGGAATTCCAGAGCAAGAATCAGGAGCTCCTTTCCGCAAAGGTTGTAAGAGTTGACCCGACAACGGGCAATGTAACTCTTGAAATCGGCAAAAATGAAGCTGTTCTTCCCAAAACCGAGCAGGTTCCGGGTGAAGAGCTCAGGGAAGGCGATATAACAAAGATTTTTGTTGTTGGCGTTAAAGACGGTGATAAAAGACCGAGAATAATGATTTCAAGAACCCACCCCGGTCTTGTTCGCAGACTCTTTGAAAGCGAGGTTCCCGAAATTTTCGACGGAACAATCGAAATCAAGGCTGTTTCGCGTGAGGCAGGCTCAAGAACAAAGATTGCAGTTTTCTCGAAGGATGAGGATGTTGATCCCGTAGGCGCTTGCATCGGCCCCAGAGGTCAGAGAGTTTCAAACATTGTGGACGCTCTCGGCGGCGAGAAAATTGATATCGTTAAATACAGCGATGACCCGGCACAGTTCGTTTCCGAAGCGCTTGCACCTTCGGATGTTGTTGAGGTTGAAATTCTTGATGAAGGTTCAAAATCATGCAGAGCAACCGTTCCTGACGACCAGCTTTCACTTGCTATCGGCAACAAGGGACAGAATGTTCGCCTTGCAGCAAAGCTCACAGGCTGGAAGATAGACATCAAGCCTGAATCGGGATTTTATGAGGGATAACCTATGAAAACTAAAAAAATTCCGATGAGAATGTGCACAGGCTGCGGCGAGATGTTTGATAAAAGAACTCTTGTTCGTGTTGTTAAATCAAAGGATGGCGAGATAAGCCTTGATTTAACAGGCAAGAAAGCAGGGCGCGGCGCATATGTGTGCAAAAATATTGAATGCCTTAAAAAAGCAAGAAAGAAAAAGGCTTTTGAAAGGGCATTTGATGTTCAGATAGACAGCAGCGTCTATGATAAAATGGAAGAAGAAATAAATAATGCAGAATAAAAAGTATTTATCTATGCTCGGAATGGCTCGCAGAGCAGGCAAGCTTTCAATGGGTCATGATATGGCGATGAAGGCAGTTAAGGAAAACAAAGCAAAACTGGTTATATTTGCCTCGGATATATCATTAAGACTTATTGAAGAGTTTGAAAGAGCATGCAGTTTAAAAAATATCAAATGCGAAAAGATTGAAGAAACAATCAACGATATCCATATGAATTTAGGATATAAGGCAGGCGTTATAACTGTTAATGATGAAAACTTTTCCAAGCGAATAAACGAATTAATTAATCAGGAGGTAATTGCTCATGGTGATTAAGGTTAAGGTTTCCGATGTTGCAAAAGACTTCGGAAAGCAAAACAAAGAAATCATAGAAATACTTTCCGGGTACTGTGAAGGTGCGGCAAAAAAAGCAAACACAGTGCTTGAGGAGGATGAACTTAATATACTTTTTGATAAAATAACTCAGGAAGCTCAGGCAAAGAGCTTTGACGAGTATTTTGCAAGCAAAAAGGCTAAGGAAGAAAAGAAAGAGGAAAAGCCGAAGAAGGAAGCTGCAAAGCCGAAGGATGATGCAAAGAGCAAAAAGCATCAGAGCCAGGCTGCAATTCTTCAGATGGCAGAGCAGGCTGCAAAGCGCGCAGAGGAAAAAGCAAAGAAAAAGGCAACTCAGGCACCTCAGGCAAGAACAAAGGGCGAGGCTCGCCGTATTGACACAAGAGCAAACACTGTTGACCTTGAAAAATACAATCAGAAGTACGAGGATATTGCGCCTGCAAGCAGCTATAACGATAATCAGAAAAAGCAGAAGCTTTCTCAGAAATCAAAGCAGTACAGAAAGAAGAAGCCCGTTTCAAAGAAGAGAGAAACAGAGGCTCAGCGTCTTGCCCGTATTGCAGAGCAGAGAAAGAAGCAGCAGATTAAGATAACCGTTCCCGATGAAATAACAGTCGGCGAGCTTGCATCGCTTCTTCGTATGACTGCAAACGAGGTTATCAAAGAGCTTATGAAGCTCGGAATGATGGTAACCGTTAACGAGGTTATTGATTACGATACAGCAGAAATCGTTGCAACCGAGCTCGGCGCAAAGGTTGAAAAGGAAGTTGTTATTTCAATCGAAGAGCAGATTATTGAAGAAGAGGTTGAAAACGACGATAACGCAATTCCGCGTCCTCCCGTTGTTTGCGTAATGGGTCACGTTGACCACGGTAAAACCTCAATTCTCGACGCTATCAGAAACACAGATGTAACCTCAACCGAGGCAGGCGGAATTACTCAGGCAATCGGTGCATATCAGGTTACACTCAGCGACGATTCAAAGATTACCTTCCTTGATACTCCCGGTCACGCTGCGTTCACTTCAATGCGTGCAAGGGGTGCAATGGCAACCGATATCGCAGTTCTTGTTGTTGCTGCTGACGACGGAATTATGCCTCAGACAATCGAGGCTATCAACCACGCAAGAGCAGCAGGCGTTGAAATTATTGTTGCAATTAATAAGATGGATAAAGAGGGCGCAAACCCCGACAGAGTTATGCAGCAGTTAACCGAGCACGAGCTTGTTCCCGAGGAATGGGGCGGCGATGTTATCTGCGTTCCCGTTTCAGCTAAAACAAAGATGGGTATTGATAAGCTTCTTGAAACAATCGGTCTTGTTGCCGAAATGGCAGAGCTTAAGGCAAATCCCGACAGAAGCGCAAAGGGTGTTGTTATCGAGGCTAAGCTTGATAAGGGCAGAGGTCCTATCGCAACCCTTCTTGTTCAGAACGGAACTCTTAAAGCAGGCGATGTTATTGTTGCAGGCACGGCTGTTGGTAAGGTTCGTGCAATGACAGACTATAAGGGCAAGAAGATTAATTCCGCAGGTCCTTCTGTTCCCGTTGAGATTATGGGTCTTGATGCAGCTCCGATGAGCGGTGATTTATTCAATGCCGTATCTGATGAAAAGCTTGCGCGCCGCCTTGTTGAGCAGCGTAAGGAAGAGGCTAAGGAAGAGGAATTCAAGGCGTTCCAGAAGGTTACTCTTGACACCCTGTTCGACACTCTTCAGGATGGCGAAATGAAGGAACTCAACATCATCGTTAAGGCTGATGTTCAGGGCTCTGTTGAAGCCGTTAAGCAGTCGCTTCTCAAGATTGAAAACGATGAGGTTCGCGTTAAGATTATTCACGGCGCAGTCGGAACAGTTAACGAAAGCGATGTTATGCTTGCAAATGCTTCAAATGCAATTATTGTTGGCTTCACCGTTGATGTTGACCCCGTTGCAAAGGAAAGCGCAGAGCGCGACGGAATTGAAATTAAGACATATAACATCATTTATGATGCAATAGAAGATATTGAAAACGCAATGAGAGGTATGAGAGCACCCAAGTACCGTGATGTTGACACGGGAACTGCAGAGGTTCGCGAGGTTTACAAGATTTCCTCGGCAGGAACTATTGCAGGCTCAATCGTTACCTCGGGAACAATTAAGCGCGATGCAAAGGTTCGCGTTATCCGCGACGGCAAGCAGATTGCAGATGTTGAGCTTGCTAACCTCAAGAGATTCAAGGATGAGGTTAAAGAGGTTTCATCGGGTTATGAATGCGGTATTTCGCTTAAAGAATTCGATGACATTCAGCAGGGCGATATCTTCGAGGCTTATATTGTTGAAGAATACCGCGATTAATAATTACGAATTACGAATTACGAATTACGAATTATGGTATCTCACTTCGTTCGGTCAATAATTGTTTGAGCGAAGCGAATAACCGAAACTCCTAATTCCTAACTCCTAATTCCTCATTGTATGAGGTGTAAGAATGCCAAGTTACAGAATAGACAGAATAACAGAGGATATCAAGCGCGAGCTTATTCATATTCTGCGTGAGGTTAAAGACCCCAGAGTAAGCGATATGGTGAGCGTTGTTAAGGTTGATGTAAGCAATGATTTAAGCTACGCGAAGATTTATATCAGCGATATCGGCGGAATTGAAAAGGCGAAGGAATCCGTTAAGGGCTTGAAGGCGGCAAGCGGTTTTATAAGAAAAAGACTTTCGTCATCCCTTCACTTAAGAAAGACTCCCGAGCTTAAGTTCATTGCCGATGATTCAATCGAAAAGGGCTTTGATTTATTCAACAAGCTGAATTCACTTGATATCCCCGAGGAAACAGAAGATGAAGATTAGTATTGAAAAATGTGTGCAATCACTGAAAGAACACGATAACATTCTTATTCTCACTCACGCACATCCCGACGGTGATACGCTCGGCGCAGGCTTCGCGCTTTGCAGAGCGCTTCTTAAGCTCGGCAAAAAGGCAAGGGTTATTTGCGCGGATGAAATTCCGAGCAAGTTTGACGGCGTTTTTGAAAGCTTTGAAATGCCTGAGTTTGAAGAGGATTATGTTGTTGCTGTTGATGTCGGCACACCGAATCTTTTGGGCGATTTATGCGATAAATACGGCAGCAGAGTTGATTTATGCATAGACCACCATAAGTCAAATACCGAATATGCAAAAGAGCTTTTGCTTGATGATGCAGCAGCGGCGTGCGAAACAATATTCGAAATAATAAAAATGCTCGGCGTTGAAATTGACAAAGCGATTGCAGACTGCCTGTTTACGGGAATAACAACCGATACGGGCTGTTTCAGATATGCAAGCACAACGGCAAGAACCTTTGCAATCGCCGCAGAGCTTGTTTCACTCGGCGCAGATAACGGCACTATTAACCGCGTTATGTTTGAAACAAAAACCAAGCAATATGCCGCAATAGAACGCCTTGCACTCGAGGGAATGCAGTTCTTCTGCGACGACAGAGTTTGTATAATAACAATAACACAGGAAATGTATAACAAAACAGGCGCCCAGGAGCAGGACACCGAGGCTATAGCTCCGCTTACAAGGCAGATTGAAGGCGTTGAGGTTGGGCTTACAATTAAAGAAAAGCCAAACGGTGAATGCAAATGCTCAATCAGAACCTTTGAAAGCGTTGATGCTTCCGTTCTTGCCGCTTCCTTTGGCGGCGGCGGTCATAAGCAGGCTTCGGCATGCCGTTTTGAATGCTCGGTTGAGGAAGCTAAGGCGCGCCTTGTTGCAAAATGTGAAGAGCTGCTGAAATGACGGGAATAATTTGCATTGATAAGGAAAAGGATATAACCTCCTTCGGCGTTGTTGCAAAGGTCAGGGGAATCCTCAAAGAAAAAAAGGCAGGACATACGGGAACGCTCGACCCCATGGCAACAGGGGTTTTGCCCGTTATGCTCGGCGGAGCTACAAAGTTCCTCGATTTTCTTCCTTCAAGCGATAAAAGATATGAAGCAAAATTCCTTCTCGGCAAAACAACGGATACGCTTGATATAACGGGCAAGGTTACAAGCGAGCACAAGGTTTATGCAACAAAAGAGGATGTTTTGAATATTCTTCCCAAATTCACGGGAACAATTTATCAGTATCCCCCCATGTTCAGCGCAAAATCCGTTGACGGTGTGCGCCTTTACGATCTGGCAAGGCAGGGAATTGAAATTAACCGCGAGCCCTGCGAGGTTGAAGTTAAGAGCCTTAACCTTATTGCAAACGAAGGCGATGAATACACGATTGATGTGCTTTGTTCAAAGGGAACATATATCCGTTCGCTTATAGACGATATGGGAAGAAGGCTCGGCTGCGGCGCGGTTATGACAGAGCTCAGAAGAACTCTTGCGTGCGGCTTTGAGCTTAAGGATGCGGTAACTCTTTCAGAGCTTCAGAGAAGAAAGGATGAGGGCGAGGGTTTTGATGACCTTGTTCTCGGTATAGACAGAATTTTTGAAAGCTACCACAGAGTTACAATTTCCGAGGCGCAGACTGTCCGTTTTAAAAACGGCGGTGCGCTTGATATAAAAAGAGTGAAAAATCCCCCGTATGACGGAGGACTTTGCACGGTTTATTCTTTTGATAATCAGTTTTTAGGTTTAGGTAAAAACGAAGGCGGCGAGCTAAAGGTGCTTCGCCTGCTTATAAACAGATAGGGCATTTAAGGTAATTAAATGAAAACAAACAGAAAAGCAGTTGCGCTCGGCGATTTCGACGGAATGCACTTAGCGCACAAAACCGTTGTAACGGGCGCGGATAATGTTGTTATTTACTGCGTTAACAACGAGTTCTCACTTCTTCAGAAAAGCATATTTGAGCGGCATTATCCCAATGCCGTTTTTGCTGATTTCGATAAGTTAAAGAATATGAGCGGTGAAGAATTCATTAAAAGCGTTCTGATTGATGAGCTCGGTGCCGAAATGCTTCTTTGCGGATATAATTTCCGTTTCGGCAAAAACGCAAGCAAAACCGCGTTTGATTTAAGAGAATACCTTGAGCCCTATGATATATGGGTAAGAATTCTTGAACACCTTGATTATAAAGGCGAGCCCATCAGCTCTTCAAGAATAAGAGCCTGCATTAAAGACGGCAATATTGAAGATGCAAACGAAATGCTGGGTTATAATTTCACCTTTGAAAGCGAAGTTGAAAACGGCGATAAAAGGGGACGAACAATAGGCTTCCCGACAATTAACCAGCATCTGCCCGAAGGGCTTGTTATTCCGAAATTCGGCGTTTATGAAAGCCGTGCGGAAATAGACGGCAGAATTTATAAGGGCTTTACAAATATCGGCATCCGCCCGAGCTTCAGGCTTGAAGAGCCGCTTTGCGAAAGCCATATATTTGATTTTGACGGTGATTTATATAATAAAACCGTAAGAATAGAGCTTCTTAAATACATAAGGGAAGAAAAAGAATTTTCCTCACTCGAGGATTTAAAGGAACAGCTTGAATATGATAAAAGCAGTATTATTTGATTTTGATGAAACCCTGCAGGACAGAACCGAAGCCTTCGAGCACTATATGGATACCTTCCTTGATACCTACAGACCGAACCTCACAGAAGAGGAAAGAGAGGTCTGCAAGGAGGATATGCGCGTAACGGGCAAGGGCGGTTATGTTAACAGGGTTGAATGGTGCACGCTGCTCTGCGATATGTGGGGCTGGAAGGATGCACCGCCTGCTGAAGAGCTTGCAAATCATTATGATATGACCTTCGGCGACCATAATGTTATATTTAAAAATTCAAAAACGGTTTTGCAGGAGCTTAAAAGCAGGGGATATTTAACGGGCGTTTTAACAAACGGACCCTCGTATCTGCAAAATCATAAAATGGACACAAGCGGACTCAGGGAGCTTTGCGATATTGTTGTTGTTAGCGGTGATATCGGCATTCATAAGCCCGACCCCGATTTTTTCAGATACTCGGTGAAGCTGCTTAATCTAAAACCCGAGGAATGCATTTATGTCGGCGACCACCCGATTAATGATATAAAGGGTGCGCTCGATGCAGGAATGAAGGCTATAAGAATGAATTTCGGTTGGTTTAAAGACCGGGATTTAAGAAGCGATGTTCCCGTTATTGAAGATATAATTGATGTTTTAAAATTTGTTTAAAATAATAAGAGCCGATTTTTAATCGGCTCTTATTTTCTGCTTAGTCAATTAATCCCAATCGTCGTCCCAGTCATCATCCCAATCTTCGTCGTCCCAGTCATCATCATAATAATCATCTTCTTCATAGTCATCGTAGTCGTCTTCATAGTCCTCATAATCGTCGTAATCGTCATAATCATCATCGTCGTCGTAATAATCATCGTCGTAATATGATGTTGTTGATTCACGAGCGGTTGTTTTAACGGGTTTAAAAATCGCGATTAAGGTGATATTGCTGTCAACTACAAATTCAATCGTGTCATCGGACGAAACAAGCTCGTTGGAGCCGGAAACATACCATCCCGAGAAAGTATATTTACTGTCCGAGCTTGCAATCAGGGTTGCGGTTTCACCCTCAGTGTATTCGCCGGTGCCTTTAACGCTTCCGTCACCCTGTATTTCAACCTCGACATTGTATGTGAGGATTTCATTTGAAGCCCTGTCACTGTCTGTGGTTGCTTGAGTGGTAACGGTTGTAGTAACCTCATTGGTTGTTGTTTTGTTATTACGAAGCTTTTTTATACCTATAATTCCTAAGGTTGTTGCGGCAGAAAGCAGTATAATAGCCACAAGCACTGAAACTATTACAATCGTAACGGTTTTTTTATTATTTTTTGCAGCGATAGCAGCCGGGTCGTTATCATAAACTATGGGTGCGCCGCAAACATCGCAAAAGGATGCGTCGGGTATTAATAATTCATTTCCGCAGTTTTTACATTTCATTGCTTTACCCGTTAATTGCTTGAGTTAGATGTTTATATTATCCAGATTGGGTTTGTGAACGCCCAGAAAAGCTCGTCCGCCGTTTCGGGTGTTGCTGCATTTTTTGCCGAGAAAAATTTCAGCTCCAATGCCGCAAAAGCTTTTTTGAAGGCTCCCTTTAATGTGTAGTCGATTTCGGCTCTGATAAAGCCCTTTTCCTTAATTCCGAAAACTGCTTTATGCTCTTTTTCAAAGCCCGTTGCCGTGTGTGAATAAATGATTTTATCGTTATTGAAAACTCTTAATGTGAAGCCGGGCTTAAGCTTTGTTGCAATGCATTGACCGGTTATTCCGTTTCCAAGCTCAACGCTGTCGCCAAGCTCGGCATCCTCGGCGGTTAAGTATATCATTGAGGTGTTTGGCTTGTTTGTTACAACGCTTCTTCCCTCAGTTATTGCCTGAAGAATATCCTCGGGGGAATTGCTTTTTGCGTGGGTTATTGTTGTTGGCATTGCGAGAAAATCAATTTTTGCATAATCTCTGTGGAAGTCCGAACCGCCAACAGCAGGAAGATGAATTCCCTCAAGCAGCTTGCTTTCCCACCACTTAAGATTGCGCGTGTTATCGCTGTGCTGAATTGAATTCCAGACCTCAACGCAGTCCATCGGATATTTATTAATATCCATTCTGAAGGGGCAGTTTGAGCAAAACGGATGGTTAACGCTAACTATAGCGCCGTTTTCTCTTGCCGCTTCAGTAATCTTTTTATAATCCTCAATATCGTCAATCTTATATGGGGGCTCAAAGGGTATTTTTTTGCCCCAGACATTAATATGACCGCCGTAGCCCGTAAGCTCCTGACCCTGAATAACCGTGAGTCCGTCGCTTGAATAGGTTTTATCAACAGTGTTGTAGTTGTGGTCGGTTATGATTATCCAGTCAAGACCAATTTTTTTGCACCTTTCAATCAGCTCGTACTGATGAAGGCTTCCGTCAGAGTTAGTTGTGTGAAGATGGGTATCGCCTTTAAACCATCGTCTGTTCATATTTTACTCCTGTTTTGTTTTTTTAAGCCCCACAGTTATGATGCGGGGCTTAATTTATGACGTTTTGTTGTTTACTGATGTTGCCGTAACATATTGGTCGCCTGCAACGGGACGCTTGCCCGTTTTTGCAAGAACAAGCTCTTCGCAGGTAACAAGCTGATATCCCCGATTAATCAGCTCGGGAACCATCTTTTCAACCGCCTCGGCAGTTGAGTCGTATATTTCGTGCATAAGAATTATATCGCCATCCTCAACATTGTTGATAACGGCATTATAAACCTTGTTTGCATCCCTGTACTTCCAGTCCTGAGTATCCAGCGACCAGTAGTAAAGCGGCATATTTTCCGCTTTGCATTCTGTTCTGATAGCGGAAGTTGTTTTACCGCCCGGTGAACGGAATGCTGTCGGATACTGTCCGCAAACATCATAAATGCCCTGCGAGCATTTTTTGATATCGTTTGCGCTTACATTTGCGCCGTAGCTGTTATGGTCCCAGGTGTGATTTCCAAGCTCACAGCCGAGTTCAATTTTTCTTTTAACATTCTTCGGGTGGTCAACCGCATTCTGACCAACCATGAAGAAGGTTGCTCTTGCGTTATATTTTTCAAGAACATCAAGGATTTTATCCGAGGAATGATTGTAGCCGGGGCCGTCGTCAAAGGTGAGGGCAACCATCGGCTTGCTCGGGTCAATATCCGTTGGCATTTCGATTTTTTCCTGAATTTTAACCGAGGCAACCTCGCTCCATTTGCCGTAAAGCTTTGAATCATTGTATTTGATGTATGAACGCACGCGAACGCTGTATTTTTTCTTTGCCTTAAGCTTTTCAACAGTTGTTGAAGATTTTGCCTTATCGTCAATATTAACGGTTTTTGCTGCCGAAAAATCCTTTCCGTCGCCCTGAACATACTGAACCTGATATCCAAGCGCCTTGCTGTTTATATCCCACTTAACAGTTAATTCGTTTGAATTTTTTGATTCAAGGCTTGCAATTTTCTGCTTTGAAGGAAGGGTGCAGGCGGAAAGCTCTTTGTGATTCTTGCTTTCAACGCCGTTTTTTTCGCCCTTATAAGCAGTGATATAAAATTTATACTGGGTTGCCTGTTCAAGTTTATCTATTTTGTATTCTTTTGTTTTTGCATTCTTTATCTGCGCGGCTTTTTCGTATTCGCCGTTAAGGGTTTCTGCCTTGTATATGAAATATCCGTCAGCCGATGAAACCTTCTTCCATTTTAAAGAAACACTGCCTTCCGAGGTGCTTACAATCTCAAAACCCTCAACATCGGAAACAGTTTTCGTCTGAACAACCGCCATAGCGGAAAACGCGGCAATTATTATCAAAACAATTAAAATAACGCCTGCAATTCTGATTTTTTTTGCCATATCTGCTCTCGATTCTTATATATTATTTATATTATTATTTATTATACTATCACGAAATTATTAATTCAATAAAAATAAAAAAATAATTTTTATAAAATATATACACTTGTATTGATTTTTTGAAATTAATGTGTTATACTGCGTTTAGCAAATTCGGAATTTTTTTAATTGGTAGGTATAAAACGATGTCAAAGAAAACAAAAACTACTTTGGTAACGGCTTTTCTTGAACTTGTTAATGAAGAACCTTTTGATAAAATAACGGTTACGGATCTTGTTGAAAAATGCAGCATCAGCCGTCAGACCTTTTATTATCATTTTGATGATATTAAAGAAATGCTTGAATGGGCATTCGACAGTGAAACAAAAGCAATCTGCGACACTCTGGATTATGATAACTGGCAGGCAACAGAGGACAGATTTGTTGAATTCCTGAATAAATATGATATGCTTTTCAGAAAATCACTTGTTTCAACAAAATTCATATTCATCTTCAATATGATTGATAAAAGCTTTAACACCGCCATAAAACATTTTATTTCGGCTAAGCGCAGCGAAGAACAAAACTTCGGAAAGAACGCCGATTATGTTATTTCATATACGGCAGGCGCTTTCACATCGCTGGTTGTTAAAACCATTCAGAATGAAACAAGCGACTATGAAACAATAGTTAAAAATCTTTCAACCTCACTTCAGGGAATATAAAAAAGACAGCTTTGGCTGTCTTTTTTTAGTGTCCATTTTTAGTGGTCAGTGTCCAGTGGTCAGTGGCCGGTGTTATTTCGTTTTTATTTCTCAATCAGAGAATTTAGCATTTTTCCAATTTCAGCGCACATATCAAGCGATTTTTTCACTTGTTCTGCTGTTAAATAATTAAGTCTGACACAAATATAGAGTTGTGTTTCAAGTTCAGCAACTGAACCTCTTGATATAGAGAGAAAGTTTGCAAACTCTTTAGTAGATTTTCTCTGCTGTCCTTCTGCTATGTTTGAAAGAATTGATACTGCTGCTCGTCTCATTTGATTTGAAAGAGCGTATATTTCTTCTTTTGGCAAAAGCTTGGTGAGCTGATAAGTTTCTTCAACAATGTCCATACCTTTTTGCCAAACTAATAGGTCCTTATATTCTAAAATTGCCATAATAATCACCTATAAACTGGCCACTGACCACTGGCCACTGACCACTATAATTATATTCCGAAAAAGTCCTCTGCGTTTTTGATTGAATTATATTTCCTTGCTGAAAGCTCAGCGGTTTTCTCGCCGTTTTCTTCTTCATAGAGAGTTTGGTTTTTGGTATCTATTTTATAAAATGTGCTTTCAGTTGCCTCGCCGTTATCAATAACGATAAATCCGTTTTCAACGGTGTATTTTCCGCTGTGGGTTGTTAATTCCCAGCTGCTGTCGCCGTTTTTATAATAATTTGTTGTTGTGTAGGTTCTGTCGCGGTTGACTTTAATTGCGGCAATAATGTATTCATTTCCGTTTTGAACGGGCTGGGTGAACCAATAAGAATCATAAACAAATTCCATTCCTCCCGAAGCAGCTGTTGTTTCGGGAGCTTTTGTTGTTGTTTCGGCATTATCCGTTGTTGATTCATCTTCTTTTTCGTTTTGCTCGTCAGTGAGAGTGTGGTCGAATATCAAATCCGACGCCTCATCAGTTATCTGCGAGGAAAATGTTATCGGCTGTTCATAGGTATAAACCTTGTCCGAATTGTAGAAGCTGAAGCTCATTTCAAAGGTGTAGGTGTTTTCTGTGCCAATCTCGCCGAGCTTGTCAACGTCAAAGAATATTGCCCTGAAGGTTGAATCAATGTTCTTTGTGTATTCGTAATCGGTTGAAACAGCGCCCTTTTTATCGGCTTGCTTATCGGTTTTATCGTAATCATAAATCGAAACACCGTGAATGAATTCAATATTTGATTTTTCGTCAAGAAGCACATAGATTATTTCTTCATCATCGTTGATAACTCCGCTTCCCGTAACAAATGTAAGCTCGGGTTTGTCGGGCTTTGGCTGATATATTTTGGTGAAATAGTAATACGCACCTGCGCCAATTATCAAAAGGGTTAACAAAAGGCTTAAAAAGCGAATAAATCCGCCGCCTTTTTTCTTCTGAACGGGTGCTTCCTCGTCATCCTCGTCAACAGTTGCGGATATATCAAACATTGCGTCATCGTCCGTTAACAGAACATATCCTTCTTCCTCGATAAATGCGCCACAGTTGGGGCATATTTCGGTATTATCCTTAAGCTTTGCTCCGCAGTTTTTACATTTCATATTTTTCACCTCTAAATTAATATATCATTATTCCTTTAATTTTACAATATCGACTTGCTTTTTTGTTTTTCTGTGTTATAATAACACAAGTCAACTTAAAGTTGACAAGCGGTACTTGGCACAACCCGCTCTAACAAAACTAAGGAGAAAATAAAATATGAAAGATAAATTTTCGTCTGCAGTCGCAGATACGAAGCTGCTTTTCCGCAGCATACCGCCCGTTGTAACAGCGTTATTCACGCTATCCGTGGTAATGATGAACATTCTTGCCAATAAAACCGTTTTTCAAAACGATATTATTGCTATTGACGGGGGAATTTTTGTATCGTGGCTGTCTTTTTTATGTATGGATATCGTCACAAAGGCATTCGGCCCCAGGGCGTCAACAAAGCTTTCGGTGTTTGCAATGCTGACAAATCTGTTTGCCTGTCTTGTTTTTTATCTGGTGAGTATTATCCCGACGAAGGATGATTTTTCGGCATTTAACACGGTAATCGGCGGCACCTGGTTTATTTTGCTTTCAAGCACCGTTGCATTTATATCCTCAGCCGTAATAAATAATTTCTTAAACTGGGGAATAGGCTTATTATTCTTCAAAAAGCAAAATGAAAAGCTTGAGTTTGTAACTCGCAGCTACATTTCAACATTCATAGCGCAGTTTTTTGATAATTTAATATTCGCGCTGCTTGCGTTTACGGTATTTGCACCGATTTACTGGAACGGCTTTCACTGGACATTAATTCAGTGCGTAACCTGTTCGCTGCTGGGAGCAGGGCTTGAATTATTGATGGAGATCGTATTCTCGCCCATCGGTTACTGTGTTCTTAAGGGATGGGAGAAGGACGGCGTCGGAAATGAATATAATAAAAGAAGGGCTAAATCATGAAGATAATTATAACAGGAAGCTCGGGGGATATCGGAAAAGCTGTTGCACTCAGATTTCTTTCTCTCGGTCATACGGTTTACGGCATTGATCTGAAGCCCGCTGAAATATCCGAGTCGAATTATATTCATTTTCAGGCAGATATAAAGGATATATCTGCTCTGCCGGATATAGATGATGCTGAAATTCTATTCAACAACGCAGGACTTCAGAACAGCGATGACGATATAGAAAACAATTTGACAGGAACAATTAATGTTACGGAAAAATATATAAAAAGCTGCAAATTAACGTCAATTCTGTTCAATGCTTCTGTTTCCGCGGTTTCAGGGCAGGAATTTCCGAAGTACGCCGCATCCAAGGCGGGAATGCTGGGCTATATGAAAAATGTTGCCATAAGGCTTGCACCGCTCGGCGTTACCGTTAATGCAATAAGCCCGGGCGGAGTTTATACCTCGCTTAACAATCCCGTTATGAACGATAAAGAGAGCTGGGAAAAAATTATGCAGGTAACTCCGCTGAAAAAATGGATGACGGTGAATGAGCTTGCAGACTGGGTCGAGTTTTTAACCCTTAAGAACCGTTCGATGTCGGGGCAGAATATTATTATTGATAACGGAGAATATGACTTAAATCCAACCTTTGTGTGGCGCGAAGAAGAATAAGAAGAATAAGAAAAATAAAATGAAAAAAGCGCGGTCGAGATACCGTGCTTCTTTCATTTGGTGGAGTAAAATTTATGTAAAAAATCTAAATATATTTAAGACCTTTCGGTCGTTAAATAACTATATATTCAAGGCTGTTGCCAGCCGTTGTTGTTATATGTAAACGAGGGTGGCTCAGTTAACTATCAGCCGTTGTCCCTCAAGTCGTGTTCATTATACTCGCCATTTTTTAAATTGCAAGACCTTTTTTGCATCTTCTAACCATATGTCATAATAAACAATGAAAGAACGAAAAATTTGTGTAATATGCACAAAATTATTCCATCTGTTTTCCCAAAAAAGCAGCTGCAATCTGAACAAATAATCAGTGTAAAAAGATTGCCGAATATGGATTGAATGTTTTAGTGCACTATGTTAGAATAATATAAAGATTTTAAAGGGACGGTATCTGAAATGAAACACAGTAAAGCTTTATCGTTATTGCTTTCGTTTGTTATTGCTTTTTCTGTTTGCGCCTTTTCGGGAGCAAGACTTTCTTTATCCGACGAGCAGAATATCTGCGTTCAGGAAGCCCTTAACAGTTATTCGTTAGGCTATATGAGCTGGGGCGTTAAAAGTATGGGACTTGATAAGCTGCAGGAAAAGCTTGAGAAAAGCGGAAAAGAGCTTCCCGAGGTTAAGGTTGCGGTTGTTGATTCAGGCATTAACACCTCAAACAAATACGTTAAGGGCAGATATACGGACGACGGCTACAACTTTATTGATAAAAACACGGATATTGAGGACAGCAACTATCACGGAACCATGGTCAGCGGGATTATCGCGGACGCAACCTCTTCAAACGTCAAGGTTCTTCCGCTGAAGGTTAACAACAAAAACGGAACGGGCTATATGAGCAACGTTTCAAAAGCCATATACTATGCAATCGAACATAATGCGGATGTTATTAATCTGAGCCTCAGCGCTGAGGATCCGAACCACTCTGTTACGGTTCTTGACGATGCGATTGATGCGGCTGTTAAAAAGGGCATAGTTGTTGTGGTTGCATCGGGTAATCAGTCAGCAATTGCAAACGATCGCTACCCCGGCAACAAGGATAATGTTTTAACAATAACCTCCGTTGATAAAAATAATAATATCGGAGAAAACGCCAACACGGGCTCCTGCATTGATTTTGCTTTGCCGGGCGTTTCAATCACTGCTCCATACAAGCGAATAATGTTTGTTGACACGGGAACCTCCCTTGCCGCACCGCATGCAGCAGCTGCGGCGGCTCTGCTGAAAACCTGCAATAAAAAGCTTAATCAGGACGATATAAAGGAGATTTTAATAAATTATTCGGTTGACCTCGGCGAAAACGGCTTTGATAATACCTATGGCTGGGGTATGATAAATCTTGCGGATTTTGATATTAACAGCACCGAGCCCGAAATCCTTTCATTTGACGGAAAAACCGTAATCTTAACAGATAACAACGGAAAAACAACCTCAGTTCTCTTTGCAGATTATATTAATAAAAGATATTATCCGCTTGATTTAAACGATGACGGAATAGTTAACGCAAAGGATTATGCGTATCTGATAAGGAATTATATGTGAGTTTCAAGCTGCAATATTTGTAATCAAATAAAAAAAGTTTTGCCAAGCAAAAAGCTCTGAAAATCCCGTCGGTGCTGAGACCGGCGGGATTTGTTTTTTATGCAGATTAAAAATTATTCCATTTGTTTGCCCAGAAACGCAGCTGCAACCTGAACAAGCTTGATGTCCGCCTCACTCGGAAGCTCGCCCTTTTCATCCTCCAAAACCGCGATTGCTCCGCTGACGTCGCCTCCGTATATAATCGGATAAACAATTTCAGCCTGCCTTGAATAACCCTCGATTGCGTTCATTGAAGGAATTTTTTCGGTTTTAATGTGTATCTGGCGGTTTTCCATCAGCTCTTCAAGATTCTTTGTAACCCGTCTTTCAAGCACCTCGCGCTTGCTGATTCCCGAAACTGCAATAACGTGGTCGTTGTCGCAGATGGCAATCGGCAGCCCTGCGTTTTTGTGCAAAACCTCGGCATACTGCCCCGCAAAATTTGAAAGCTCGCCTATCGGCGAATATTTCTTAAAAATAACCTCACCCTCGGCATCGGTGTAAATCTCCAAAGGGTCACCTTCTTTTATGCGAAAAGAGCGGCGTATTTCCTTAGGTATAACTATTCTGCCCAAATCATCAATTCTTCTGACTATTCCTGTTGCTTTCATAGCAAATTTCCCCTTTTATCAAAATTATTAACAATAATATTCTGCTCAGAAAGCGTTAAATCATACGCTAATCTTTTTTGTTATTGTATTTAAGCTTTATTACTGATAACTAATGATGAGCTATTTGGAAATTTAAACAGATGAAAAATTATTGACGATTTATAAAAATAAGCTATAATAATATATAAAGTAAATGCTTTTACTAAAGCAGAGGTGATTTTATGTTTGATGTAAAAAAGGTTAAGGATGAATGCGTGCAGTGGATTCGCGATTTCTTTGAGGAAAACGGAAAGGGCTGCAATGCAATAGTTGGTATTTCGGGCGGTAAGGACAGCTCCATAGTTGCGGCGCTCTGCGTTGAAGCACTCGGTAAGGACAGGGTTATCGGCGTTTTGATGCCCTATGGTGAGCAGGCTGATATTGATATGGCAAAGCTGCTTGTCAGCCACCTCGGAATAAAGCATTATATTATTAATGTTAAAGATGCGATAGACGGACTTAAGGCTGCCGTTCCGTTTGAGCTTTCTGCTCAGAGTGCAACAAATATTCCGCCGAGAGTTCGTATGACAACGCTTTATGCGGTTGCTCAGAGCCATAACGGCAGAGTTGCAAACACCTGCAATCTTTCAGAGGACTGGGTTGGATATTCGACGCGCTACGGCGATTCCGTCGGCGATTTCAGCCCCTGCTCAAATATAACCGTTCAGGAAATGAAGGAGCTCGGCGCGTTCCTCGGGCTTCCCGATGTTCTTGTTAACAAGGTTCCGATTGACGGTCTCTGCGGCAAAACAGATGAGGATAACCTCGGTTTCACCTATGCAGTGCTTGACAGATATATCAGAACGGGCGAGATTGATAACCCCGAAACAAAGGAAAGAATAGACCGCCTTCACAAAATCAATCAGTTCAAGCTCAGATTAATGCCGATTTTCGACCCGAAAATCCCGACTGCAATAGAATAACTTTAAAAACAAAAAATCCGACTCTTTCGAGTCGGCAATTTTTTGTTATTAGTCTGATGTGTAAGGCAGAAGAGCAAGGTGGCGAGCTCTCTTGATAGCTGTTGTGAGATCTCTCTGATGCTTTGCACATGTGCCTGTTACTCTGCGGGGAAGAATCTTTGATCTTTCAGATACAAATTTTCTAAGCTTAGCAACATCCTTGTAATCTATAGTTTCAACCTTATCTACGCAGAACTGACAAACTTTTCTGCGGTTTTTTCTTGGTCCTTTTACGTATGCCATAATTCATTAACTCCTTTTCTTAGAATGGAAGGTCGTCGTCGTTGTCGTCGATGATTTCCTCGAAATCGCTGTTGCCTGCATTAGCATAGCTCGGTGCAGCCTGAGCGTATTCTCTGGGTTGAGCGTCCATTCCCGATTCAGCTTTAGAACCGCAGAATGAAACATTGTTTGCAACAACTTCAACTTGCTTTCTCTTGTTACCGTCTTTATCGGTGTAGTTGCTGGTCTGGATTGAACCTTCAACAGCAATCATTGAGCCCTTGCGGAAATAGCGTGAAATGAATTCCGCAGTCTGTCTCCATGCAACGCAGTCAATAAAATCAGCCTGACGCTCTTCACCTGCTCTCTGGTAGTTTCTGTCGCAGGCAATCTGGAAGCGAATAACCGATACGCCGCTCGGAGTTGATCTCAACTCGGGATCGTATGTTAATCTTCCCATTAATGCAACTGTGTTAATCATGATTATTCTCCTTTTGCTACGATGAGTGAGCGGAGAACGCCGTCTGTAATGTTAATTACACGGTCGAGCTCAGCGGGGAATGATTCATCACAAGAGAAATTAATAAGAACATAGTAGCCCTCAGCTTCATAATTAATCGGGTAAGCAAGCTTTCTCTTGCCCCAATCCTCAACTTCGCCAAGAGTGCCATTCTTAGAAATAAGGTCAGTGAACTTGGTCTTTAAAGCTTCTACTGCCTCGTCACCCTTCTTGAGTGAATAAACCATAACGATTTCGTAATTTCTTAATGCCATCTTTAGCACCTCCTTCTGGACATTCGGCGCGATATTTCCTCGCGCAAGGATATTTACTTGATACTTCAAGCCCTAACATTATAGCAACTTGTTGTTGTGATGTCAAGGATAAATCACAATTTAAGTTTCAAGCGCCGAGACCCGAGCTCCGAGTTGTCGGGTCGATTCGCTACGATTATAATTAATTGTTTGAGCGCAGCGAGTAACCTGAACTCGGAACTTGGAGCGCGGAACTCGCAACTAAAATAAAGATTTACCGCCTGCGCGATAAATCTTTATTTGACAATCTCACTAATTCTCTTTAAATCCTGCGAAAATCTTCGCTGGGAAATAAGCATAACAAGTGTGTCGCCGTCTTTAAGAACGGTGTCGCCCTTAGGGGTTATCGGCGTTTCGTCTCTTTCAACGGAAACAATAACGCAGTGCTTGCCCCAGTCTATATCGGCGATTTTCTTACCGTTAATCGAGCTTCCGACAGGGATTGAAAAGGTTTGAAGCACCTTTTCGTTTGACGCTGTATCAAGGGACGGCGAATCTGTTTTTTCAACTGCCTTTTCAAAAAGAATTGAATAAAACGGAGCAGTTCCTATAACATTTGCAACCGCATAGGAAATAAATGAAACCGTTGCAATCGGAAGCAGGGAATTCATATTTCCCGTAAGCTCGAAAACAAGAATTATTCCCGTAAGCGGAGCGCGCACGATTGAAGCGAAAAGTCCTGCCATACCGATAATAACAAATTCTTCAAACAAAACCTCTTTTAGCCCGAAGGTTCCTATTGCAATATTTCCGAAGACAGCGCCGAGATATGCGCCGAGAATGCAAAGCGGATAAAGTGTTCCGCCGGGTGCGGTTGAAGCAAAGCTGAACGCACCGAAAGCAAATTTTGCAAGCAGTAAAATGATTAGTATTTTAAGCTCGGGGCGCTCGGTTATAAGAAGATTTGCCATGCTGTGACCGCCGCAGAGAATCTGCGGAGCATAAAGCCCGATAACACCGCTGATAAGAAAAACACCTGCAAGCTTAACAGGCAAGGGAAGCTTAATCTTTTTGAAAAGCTTCTGCGCCTTAACCATAATAATGTTATAAGAAACACCCGAAACGCCGAAAACAACGCCCATAATAACAAGAAGCCAGTAGTGCCTGAGGGCGAGGGTTGAGGTGTCGTAATGAAAAATTGTGTTCTGACCGAAAAAGATTTTTGAAACATAGTCGGCGGTTATTGCCGAAACAATGCCCATTGTTAAAAGCGCTTTATCAAACGAGCGGTGAAGCTCTTCAAGCACAAACATTGTTCCTGCAATAGGCGCGTTGAATGCCGCTGCCATACCTGCGCCTGCACCGCAGGAAATCATTCTCAGCTCGGTTGTTTTATCGCTTTTTGTAATTCTTGCAACACCCTTTGCCGCCATACCGCCGAGCTGAACCGAGGGACCCTCTCTGCCGAGGGAAAGTCCGCAGAAAACCGAGGTTGTTCCGCCGATTAATTTTGCAAGAATAACGCGCCACCAGTTAAGCGAAAAATAGCCCCTTATTTCGCCTGCAACCTGGGGAATTCCGCTTCCTGCAGCGTCTGGCTCAAGCTTGTTTATATATGCAACAAGCACGCCGAGCAAAGCCGCAAGCACAAGCCACAGCGCAATTTTTGAGGGCGAGCCCTTTACATATTCAAGCACGCTCATCAATCCGCTTTCGGCAAATTGCAGGGCATATCTGTATAAAACGCAAACAAGTCCTGAGGCGATACCCACCTCAAGACCTCTTATTATCAGATATATGCTCTCCGTTTTTTTGAAACGAAGCTTTCTAATTGTTGTTTTTTCTTTATTGCCCATTTTCCTTATTTTTCTTTTTTGAACCTATTTTGTTTTCCTCACCCTTGAGAAGGCGCTTGATATTTTCTCTGTGCTTAATAAGAACGATAACCGAGAAAAGAATTGAAATTGCAAGTGCAATTAACCTGAATTTCATTTCGTCCTCGCCGAAGGTGTTTTTTGATTTTATATAGTGCTCAATGAATCTGTATTCCTTATCAAAAAGAATGTAGGTGCAAACGGGATAAACCACTGCAAAAAGAATTGAAGAGAAGGAAATATATTTTGTTATGAAAACTATCGCAAAGAAAAGAATGAAGCCGAGAACAAACATTCTCCAGTCAAGCAGGCAAATCATAGCTGCGCAAACGGTTATGCCCTTGCCGCCTTTAAAGCCGAAAAAGCAGGGATAAATATGACCGATGAAGCAGAAAAAGCCTGTAATAACCTTGAAGAAATATTCATATTGTTCAAATATGGCGGCATCAACATTGCTGAAAATTGCCCAAACAATCAGATATGCAAGAAGCACCTTGAGAAAATCGAGCATGAATGCAAGAATTCCCCAGATTTGCCCGTAGGTTCTAACCATATTTGTTGCGCCTGCGTTGCCGCTTCCCGAATTGCGTATATCGTCTTTTTTAATAACACGGCTGATAATTACAGAGCTGTTCAGGCTTCCGATAACATATGATAAAACCGCGCTTATTAAAAGAAGAAGAACTGTTTTCATTTTTTATCACCTGTTTTTTTCTGAATATTACCTGAATTATAACAGCATTTTTTTGAAATGTTAAGTCTTTTATTTCATATTTATAAAATATTTATATAAAAAATGATTTTTTCTTGCATTGTTTGTTTAAAGCATATATAATAGACAAAATTTTTAAAAAAGGAGAGGAGAATAACATTATGAGAGATTTTGTTTTGGCAACCGACTCATCATGTGATTTACCACAGAATCTTGCAGATAAATTCGGATTAACCGTTGTTCCGCTTACAGTTGATATTGAAGGCGAGATATTTACAAACTACCTTGACGGAAGAGAAATCAGCTTTGAGAAATTTTATAACCGTTCAAGAGCAAAAGCTGTTATAAAAAGCTCGTGCCCCAGCCTTGATGCATTCAAAAAGGCATTTGAAGAAATTCTTGAAAGCGGACGAGATATTCTTTATCTCGGTTTTTCTTCGGCACTTTCCGCAACAACCCAGAACGCAAGAATAACTGCAGAGGAGCTCGGCGAAAAATATCCCGATGCGAAGATTATTGTTGTTGATTCACTTTGCGCTTCAATGGGTCAGGGACTTTTTGTCAAATATGTTTATGACGAAAAGCAAAAGGGCGGCAGCATTGAAGAGGTTGCAAAGTATGCAGAGGATATAAGGCTCAACATCTGCCACTGGTTCACCGTAACCGACCTTATGCACCTTAAAAGAGGCGGAAGAATCAGCGCAACAACGGCTATTGCAGGCACGGCGCTCAATGTTAAGCCCGTTATGCATGTTGATGATGAGGGCAGACTTGTTAATGTTGGCAAGGCAAGAGGAAGAAAAGCCTCGCTTCAGGCACTTCTTGACCATATGAAAGAAACTGTTGTTAATCCTAAGGAGCAGACAGTTTATATCAGCCACGGCGACTGCGAGGACGAGGTTAAGGAATTTGCAAAGCAGATTAAAAAGGAACTCGGCGTTAAAGAGGTTGTTATCAACTATGTCGGTCCCGTTATCGGATGCCACACAGGCGCAGGAGTAGTTGCACTCTTCTTCTACGGAAACCAGAGATAAAATATCGCCTGACTCGAATGAGTCGGGCGAGTTTTTTATTAAGTTAGGAATTAGGACGTAGGAGTGAGGAGTTTCGGGTCTGCGACGCAATTATAATGGGAGGGCACGGAGACCCTCCCCTACGGTCAAACAGGATAAACAATTGTTTCATTTTTAAATGATTATGGATAGGGACACTTCTCAACGGGTCGTCGAGGACGCCGACCCCTACAATTTATGAGGATATAATATTGTTTTATCACCAAAAAATCACAATCACTGGATTTTAAATTCAACAATTACTGGAATTAAACCTCAACAATTACTGGAATTTTGTATTAATTCAAGAATACAGCAAATAATTATTGACATTTGATAGCATAAATGCTATCATAATAGTGAAAGCAAAAAGAAAAGGAAATGTTATGTTTAATATTGAGTTTTATGAGAACAATAAAGGCGAATCGGAGCTTTGGGATTTTCTTGAATCACTGCGCAAGCAATCTGCAAACAACAAAGATTTGCGAATTCAATATAAACAAATCACTTTTTATATTGAATTGTTGAAAAACAGCGGAACTCGATTACCTGAAAACATCACTAAGCATCTTGACGACGGAATATGGGAGCTTCGTCCCGGAAACAACAGAGTTTTTTACTTTTTCTTTCAGGAAAACACTTTTGTATTGCTTCATCATTTCAGAAAGAAAACACAAAAGACGCCTAAACGAGAAATTGAAAAAGCAAAGTCCGAAAGGGCAGATTATATATCACGAAAGGAGGCTTCAGAATGAGAACTTGGGAAGACTATAAAAAACATGTTAAAAGTATAGATGAAGAGTCTAAAAAAGATATGGAGGAAATTGAGGAGCTTGCGTCTATAGTGAGCGCAATTATTGACAAGCGCAATGCTATGGGCTTAAGCCAGCGGGAATTAGCTCAGCTTTGCGGTATTCCTCAATCGTCGGTTGCAAGAATAGAAACATTTAAAACTACACCTAATGTCGAAACCTTAATAAAAATTATGCAGCCTCTTGGTTTAAAGTTAACGGTTTCGGTTGTATAAACAAACAAGGACTTCCCGAAAAAGGAAGTCCTGTTTTTATGCTTGTATCAATTTATTGACCGAAAGAAACCGATAACTATGCACTATGCACTATTTTGTTGTTACCGTCTTATATCCCGACCACTTTGAATAGTACTTTGTGCCGTTAACAACCTTATAGGTTCTTACTCTTACATAGTACTTTTGCTTGCTCTTAAGACCGTTAACGGTCTTTTTTGTTGTGTTTCTGTTCGAAACGGTAACAAGCTTTTTGTTGTTTGTGAACGCTTTGTTTGTTGCATACTGAAGCTGATAACCGCTGGTTTTGGTGCTCTGCTTGTTCCATTTAGCCGTAAGGCTCTTTTTACCCTTGGTAAGCTTTGTGAGCTTAGTTCCTTTCGGATTAATCTTAAAGGTTTTTGTTATGCTGCCGCTGTAGTTACCCTTGAAGGTTATTGTCATCGAAGCAGTTCCGACACCCTTATTCTTTGAATATTTAACCGAATAGTTCTTTGAAGATATGGTTTTGCCGCTGCTGTCCTTAACCGTGAATTTGGGGTGAATAACATTGCCCGTATAGGTGAATGCGGTTTTTGAAAGGGTAACTGTTTTGGGATAATAGATTGTTGTTTTAGATGTTTTATTGCAGATAACGCAGGTTTTGGTTATACTGCCGTTTTTCTTTGTTGTTGCTTTAACTGTTTTTGTTTTTATTACTTCCTCGGGATGCTCGAAGCCCTGAGAGAATATTTCATTTCTGAAATATTCAAGGGCTAAAAGAGCGTCCTTTGTTGCATATGCGTTAGCCTCATCGTCAGTGTAGCCGAAAACGCCTGCTTTTTCGCTTTCAAAGCCTGAAACAAGGTTTTTATAATAGGTGAAAGCAGTTTCAATATTGCCGACGGATGCAAATGCCATCATTGCAAGTGCGGTTGAATCTGCGTTAATATCGGGCGCCCAGGTTGGGTCGCAGAAAGCGCCGTTTTCTTTGGTGTATGATTTAATAACGGCTTTGGCATCTGCAACATACTGGGAATAATCGCTCTTGTATTTTGCGATTGAAGTTAAGAAATGCGCGGTGTTGTCGCAGGAAAAGCCCCAGTAGTTAAGACCGCTGCCTGAAACATAGAAATCTGCAATATATTTATCACAGAGCGTTTTTGCAAAAGTCTCGTCGGCAGCCTCAATCGCAGCTCTGTAATAATAGGGATGATATGAAGCACTTAAATCAATGCTCTTAAAAGCGTCGATAAGATTATATCCCTCAAAATCAGCAGGGTTGATGCCGAGAATGAAAAGAATCTGAATAACAGCGCCGTAAATTCCCATTTCGCTGTTATATCCTGCAACTGCGGGTGTTACAAGCTTTCCGCCGTTTACATCAAGATTTGCCTTAACGCTTGCAAGAAATGCTTCTTCATATTTGCCTGTGTCATAGCCCGATTTGAGATATGTTAAAAAGTCAACCGCGTTTTCAACGCCGAAGGCTTGGGCGCCGTTTAAAAGGTATTCGGCAGCGCCGAAGGTTTCTTTATTAACATAATCATAGAGCTTTGTTGAAACATTGATAACGCACCACGGTGCAAAAATCGGAGCTCCGCCGATATTATTCTCGGTGCTGATTTTATATGTTCCTATTTTATCAAAGCTGAGATTAATTCTGCCGTTTTCATCGGTTGTGCCGAAGGCTTCGCCGTTAACTTTTACATTTGCATTTGCAGCAGGCGCAACAACTGGGTTCCAGCTTGCGTCATATCCCTCTTTTGAAAGGGTGAGGGTAACATTCTGCTTAACTGTTGCATCAACGCTTCTTGTGTTGAAGAAGGAATATGCGTCGCCCCAGCCCAGAGTGTCCTGATAAAACATATATTCAACATAGTCGCCGTTTTTAACGGCGTCGTTAATTCCGCCTGCATAGTTGCCGCTGACGCGGTAGCTGAGCGATGAACCGTCTTTATTGAACGCCGAGATTATCCAGCCCTGTTCGGTAACTGATAATGAATCTGCAGAGCCCAGCAAATCAAGATGAGCGGCAATCGTTGCATCAAGCACAGTCGGCTCATTTCCGGCATCCGTAAGTCCGTATTTATCCGATAAATCAGCCGTAACCTCGATTGAGGTCGGCTCTTTTGTGAATTCACCGTCAAAAACGCTGTATTCAACAGTGATTTTCTTTTGTTCAGTTGCAAAAACAGCCGTGCCTGCCCCAAGGCTTGTTAATGCAAGAACAAGTGATAATAAAATTGATAATGTTCTTTTCATATTTTCCTCCAATAAAACAATAAAAAACTCTTCCCGGGAAGGGAAGAGTTAAGCATAGCGAAAAAAGGCATAAATGCCGTTTTCAGCCCCATTCTTCCATTGCCCAAGAATATACTGAATGTGCAGCGCGTCTCCCGACTTATGATATAGGACTGCGCCCGTAAAATCCGCCTTCTCAAGAAATAATTCTCAATGGCATAATGGATTTTTTTCGTCAAATACGGTAATGGCGGTTGCTCGGGATTCTCACCCGATTCCGTATGCTGCGAATATATACTATCACATTATATTTCAATTTTCAAGATATTCAAAATAAATGAGCAAGGGCGCTGCGCCCCAGGGATGAAAGAGGCTTGTGTTCCATTTTTCGTCCTTGCCCCAGGCTTCAAAAAGAGTTGTTGCGCCTTCATTAATCATATTCATCCAGCTGTGTTTTTTGTCTGATGTAATAAAACTCAGTGCTTCTTTTTCTCTGCCTGATACGCAAAGTGCTTTAAGGAATAAATACGCCATAAAGGGCGAACACTCCATACCTCTTTTAACCAGATAATCGGCAATCTCCGTATTGTTGCTTATTCCGAAGGCAAGAGGGAGCATATTTGAATGAATGGAGGAATGAGTGCAAAATGAATTGTCAACATATAATCCGGTTTTTTCACTTAAAAATGCGTTATTAAAGCTTTTAATCAGCGCTTGCGATTTGTTTTTATACTCGATGCCAAGCGCATCTTTTATTTTTTCTTCATATATTACTGAATTAATATAGTGTGCGTTTAAAACACAGTGTTTATCGGTAAATTCGTAATCATCCCTCATATTCTCGGGCCAGTCAACAAGATTCCACTGCCTGTCGGCATTGATAAGCAAGCCGTCAGCGTCCTCAAACTCTGCATAATAGCTGTTGATAAAATCAATAGCAGGCAGCATTTTTTTAAGAAACTCAATATCGTTTGTGAGACTGAAATATTTATAAACTGCATTTGAAAACAAAAGAGAATAATCTGCAATTTCCTGATGATACGCGCAGGGCGCAACTGCAAGAAAGCTGGCGCTGTGCTTTATTGAATTTGCAAAATCCTCAAGTGCTTTTTTCAGCAATCGGCAGTCCTTTGTAAGATAATAATGAGCAAAGCCCGAAATGAAGGTATCGCCGAGATATTGCCCCTTTTCCCTTGTTGGGCAGTCAACGAAAGCCTCCTGAGCGCCGAGCAGAATAGTATTTTTGCACAGGTTCAAAACAGAATTAAGCTTTTTGTTAGCTGTTTCAAAGCTGAAATCAGCAAAAGGATAGTGCCTTATCAGAATTTCTGCATTAATTTCAATTCCCTCATCAGCTGTTATTTCAAGATATCGCAGCGCCTTATAATCAAACTGCTCCATTGTGTTTTCGCCCTTATCAAGAATACAGTATTCCTCATATTTAACGCCGCAGCGCATATCAAAACGCAGGCTGCCGTTCTCATCAAGCTCCTCGGCACAGCGAATTATCAGCCTTTTGCCTGCTTCATTACAGCAGGCATTTATTTTTATATTGCAAACATATTCCTGCTTGAAATCATAGAAATATGTGTTTCCTTTTATAACAGGCTCAGCCTTTTTCGGCGTTATCTGAACGGCAGGGAAGGGCTCGCTTTTAAAAATATAGCCGTGATTAACCTCAACGGCATTTTTTGCTTTGCCCAAAGGTATTCTTAAATCCCTGTTTTCAAGAAAAGCGGTTTCATAACCAACGGTCTCGCTTTCAATGAAGCTTTCATCAATTTGGTATTTCCAGCTTTTATCGGTTGCAAGAGCAGGCTCATCATCAATGAAAACATCGGCTATCATTCCGACTTTATTATCACCGCTTACCCAAACCCTGTTTATAAGCCCCTGATAATAAACAATAACCCTTATTTCATTTTCGCCGATTTTCAGATAGCTTTTTATGTCAAATTCGTTGTAATTATACGCAAAGGAATAAGACGGTGCAGGACCCTGACCGACAAATTCTCCGTTTATATAAAGCCTGAAGTAATCATCAGCGCTTATTCTGATTCTTGCATTTTCAAAAGCTTCGTCAATACAGAAGGCTTTTGAAAAAACTGCGTGCAGATTCTTGTTAATCTCTGCAGGGGCAATCCATTTTCCGTTAAATACATTTTCCATATCTATATAATAGTAGTAATTATTGAATTATGCAAGAATTAATGATATACTTAAATTATGATTTGTCGCTCAGTTGCCGGAACTGAAGTAAAGAGGACGCGTCTATTCGTTCGCCATGGGGACGCACCTCCGTTCGCAATTCAAAAGG
>SVQE01000029.1 GCA_015065505.1 Oscillospiraceae bacterium | reverse complement strand
TACTTGTTTTACCAACACCGGGTGGTCCGTATAAGCAGATAATCTGACCCGAATACTCGGGATTACGCTTTAAAACAGCAAGTGATTCAATAATTCTGTTTTTAACCTTATCAAGTCCGAAGTGGTCTCTGTCTAGCACCCTGCGTGATTTTTCAAGGTTAATGCTGTCTTTAGTGTATTTACCAAACGGAATTTCAAGGCACTTATCAAGATATGTTCTAACAACAGTTCCTTCGTGAGAGCCGCTCGGCATCTTCATAAGCTTATCCGCTTCTTTAAGCAGCTTTTCTTTAATATCATCGCTGCAGTTAAGAGCGTTAATTTTCTGTTTGAATTCATCAGCCTCTTCAAGGGGATTATCATAATCGCCGAGCTCGTCGGAAATAACCTTCATTTCTTCCCTTAAGAAGTATTCGCGCTGATTTTTATCTATTTCCTGCTGAACCTTTGTCTGAAGCTCAGTTTCAATTTTCAGCGTTAAATTCTCATTTCTGATTAATGCAAGCAGCCTTCTTACACGCTTTTTGGAATTATTTTCCTCTAAAAGCTCCTGCTTTTGTGTGTAATCAAGAAAAGTGTTTGCAGATATGTAGAAGCTGAGCTCATCCAAATCCTTGAGAGAAATTACTTTGGCAATTACCTCATTGGAAATCTTTGAATATGAAGCTGCATAGGTTTCAAATTCATTTTTAAGAGCTCTTGAATATGCAACATCCTTATAATCAGGTTCGGAATTTTCAGTAGATATAACGCTGATTAATGCAAGCATAAAGGGCTTATTCTTAACCATTGAAACAAGTTCTGCTCTTTTTTCACCCTCAACAATAACTCTCAAATTATTTGAATTGGGTATTTTGAGCATCTGCTTGATTTTGCAAACAATTCCGATTCTGTATACATCGTCAACCTTCGGGTCGTCAACACCTGCATCCTTTTGCGTAACAAGGAATACTTCCTGGTCGCTGTCCATAGCTGCTTTAAGGGCTTCGATGCTTTTCTTTCTTCCGACATCAAAATGCAGATTCATTTTCGGAAAAACAACAATACCTCTTAAAGCCACAACAGGCATTGTGCGGCAGTCGGTTAAATCGATATTCTGATTGCTTTCAACGTCAAAACTGTTCATAACAACAATCCTTAAATAATAATTAGCAATATTATATAATAATACAATTAAAAACGCAATAAAAAATTTTTTATTAAATAAAAACAAGAACTGTGTCAAATATTGAACAGTTCTTGCGTTTATTTAAGCATCTTTTAAAATTTTGGAACTAAGCTCAATGGGCTTTCTGTTTTTATCGGTTCTGATAAGCGGTGATGTTCCGTTTTTAACGCATTCCTCGGTTACAACAATCTTTTCGATTGTGTAATCTGACGGAACACTGAACATCAAATCGCCCAGTATCTTTTCAAAAACAGAACGAAGTCCCCTTGCGCCCGTTTTTCTCTCAAGGGTTGTATCAGCCATAGCATAGAGAGCTTCCTGCTGAAATTCAAGAGTAACATCATCCATTTCGAAAAGCTTTGTATACTGCTTGATAATAGAGTTTTTAGGCTCTGTCATTATCTTAACAAGCGCTTCCTTATCAAGCTCTTCCAAAACGGAAATAACGGGAATTCTTCCTATAAGCTCGGGAATAATACCGAATTTAACAAGGTCGTTTTGAATAACACTGTTGAGAATGTTTTCTTTTTCTTCCTTTGTTTTGCTTACATCGGCACCGAAGCCGAGTGCATTTTTACCGATACGCTTTTCAATAATCTTATCAAGCCCGTCAAATGCACCGCCGCAAATGAAAAGAATATTAGTTGTGTCTATCTGAATGAATTCCTGCTGAGGATGCTTTCTTCCGCCTCCGGGAGGAACATTTGAAACAGTTCCTTCAAGGATTTTAAGAAGTGCCTGCTGAACGCCTTCACCGCTTACATCCCTTGTTATAGAGCGGTTTTCGCTTCTTCTTGCAATCTTATCTATTTCATCAACATAGATAATTCCGCGCTCGGCTCTTTCAATATCGAAATCTGCAGCCTGAATAAGCTTTAAGAGAATATTTTCAACATCCTCACCAACATAACCCGCTTCAGTTAAAGTTGTTGCATCTGCGATAGCAAACGGAACATTTAATATCCTTGCAAGAGTCTGGGCAAGCATTGTTTTGCCGACACCTGTTGGACCGAGAAGCAGAATATTGCTCTTTTGAAGCTCAACATCATCGTCATCGCCATTAAAGAAAATTCTTTTATAATGATTGTAAACGGCAACGCTGAGGTCCTTTTTAGCCTGGTCCTGACCAACAACATATTCATCAAGCAAGCTCTTGATTTCCATTGGTTTGGGAAGAACCATATCATCATCGGAATTAGAGCGAACAGAGCTGCGCTGAGAACCGATTATGTCGTTGCAGAGGCTTACGCACTCATCACAAATATAAACATTATTCGGACCTTCTATCAGCTTATTTACCATTGCTTCGTTTTTACCGCAAAACGAGCATTTGGCAGACTGATAGAAATTTGAATCATCTTTTCCCATTAAAGTTACCTTACCTTCTGTCGATTACCTTATCAACAAGACCGTATTCCATAGCTTCTGTTGCCGACATCCAGTTATCTCTGTCGGTATCTCTTACGAGTGTTTCATAATCCTTACCGCAGTTTTCAGCAAGAATTCTGTTTAACTTCTCTTTTGTTTTAATAAGATTTTTAGCAGCAATTTCAACATCGGTTGCCTGACCCGTAATTCCGCTTCCGCCAACGAGAGGCTGATGAATAAGAATTTCACTGTTGGGAAGTGCAATTCTCTTGCCCTTTGTTCCGCTTGAAAGAAGGAATGCACCCATGCTTGCAGCCATACCAACACAAATTGTTGAAACATCGCATTTGATGTAGTTCATTGTGTCGTATATTGCAAGTCCTGCGGTAACAGAGCCGCCGGGTGAATTAATATAAAGTGAAATATCCTTTTCGCTATCCTGGCTTTCAAGGAAGAGAAGCTGTGCTACTACAAGTGAAGCAGTTGTGTCGTCTACCTGGTCTGAAAGAACAATAATTCTGTCAGAGAGAAGTCTTGAAAAAATATCAACACTGCGTTCGCCTGCGCTTGACTGTTCAATTACATAAGGCACTAATGATGCCATATAATCACTTTCCTTTCAAAATATGTAAACTTAAAACGAACTGAATTAAGCCTTAACAGCAGATTCAACAATTAAGTCAACTGCTTTTCTTGTTTTAATATCCTGTGCAATCTGCTCAGCAGGAACAGCAGCTCTGATCTGGTCTGCTTCCATTCCGTACTGCTCAGCAAGCTTATCAACCTCTGCGCTGATTTCTTCCTCTGTTGCTTCAATCTTTTCAGCATCAACAACAGCCTCAAGAGCAAGGCCAACCTTAACCTGCTTCTTTGCACCCTCTTCAAACTGAGCCTTAAACTCATCCATTGTCTGACCTAAATACTGAAGATATGTGTTTATGTCAAGACCCTGCATCTGAAGTCTGTAGGAATAGTCCTGAACAAGCTCGTCGCATTTCTGGTCGAACATACAATCGGGGATTTCAGCCTCGATGTTTTCGATAAGAAGTTCAAGAAGCTTGTTTTCAAAATCAGTTTTAGCTTCCTTCTCTTTTCTTTCAGCAATCTGAGTTTTAATATCTGCCTTGAGTTCATCAAGTGTGTCGAACTCTGAAACATCCATTGCAAAATCATCATCAAGCTCGGGAAGCTCCTTGTGCTTGATTTCGTGAATCTTGCACTTGAAAACAGCGTCCTTGCCTGCAAGGTCTGCCTGGTATTCTTCGGGGAATGTTACATTAACATCAAATTCCTCTTCACTGTTGTGGCCTGCAACCTGCTCTTCAAAGCCCGGGATGAATGAACCTGATCCAAGCTCAAGAGGATAATTCTCGCCCTTACCGCCATCGAAAGCAACGCCGTCAACAAAGCCTTCAAAATCAAGCTCAACAGAATCGCCCATTTCAGCAGCTCTATCTTCAACTGTTACAAGTCGGCTGTTTCTTTCCTGAAGTGATTTAAGCTCGTTTTCAACATCCTCATCGGTTACATCAACGCTTAACATTTCAGCTTCAAGACCTTTGTAGTCGCCAAGCTTAACCTCGGGATATGTTGTAACCTTGAACTTCATTTCAACGCCTTCAGCCTTGCTCATAATTGAAACATCAAGGTCGAACGGCTGGTCAACAATACGAAGCTCTGCTTCATCAATAGCACTCTGAACAGCCTGAGGATAAACAATCTCAAGAGCCTCTTCATAGAATGCGCCCTCACCGTAAATCTTCTCAACCATTCCCTGAGTTGCCTTACCTTTTCTGAAGCCGGGAATTGAAATAGAATTCTTCTGCTTCATAAACGCTGATTTGCAAGCCTCGGTAAATGTTTCAGCATCAACAGTTACTTCAACTTCATAAGTGTTTGTATCAATTTTATTTGATGATTTAAGTGCCATAATAATGACCTCCTAACATACATTTTTATTTTCTGAAATGGCATTATACCATAGTTAATCTGAAAAAACAATAATTATTTTAAATATATTATCTTTTTATGAGCTTGGGTGTAAACTTTAGCTTATCGCAAGAAATCAGCTCAAAATCAATACCTTCAACATTTTCATTTATAGCATATTTCGTTGCGTCACCGTGAAGATGCCCGTAATAGCACTTTTTTATTCCGTTTTCCTTAAGAACATTCAATATTTCTTCACAGCAGGATGATGTTGTAACAGGCGGATAATGAAGAAAAACAATCTTTTCATCACATTTTGCAGAATCAATGGAAAGCTTAATTCTGTTTACTTCCCTTTGAAGTATCTTTTCATCGTGAGCTTCCTCGGAATCGAAGCTCCATCCCCTGCTTCCACATATTGAAACGCCGTCAGCTTCATATGAATTATTGAATAAAAGTTTTAATGTATTAAAGCCGTTTTCGTCAATAAAAGCATTCATTTTTGTGAGCGTATTCCACCAGTAATCGTGATTGCCTTTTAAAATTATTTTCTCACCCTTCAGGCTGTTTATAAATTCAAAATCAGCCTTTAATTCGTCAAAATTCATAGCCCAGCTGATATCGCCTGCGATAACAACCGTGTCTTTTTCCGTTATTAAATTATTCCAGTTTTTTTCAATTCTGCCAACATAATCATTCCAGCCGGGAAATGAATCCATGGGCTTATTAGTTCCGAAGGAAAGATGTGTGTCGGCAAGTGCATAAATAGCCATAAAATTCTCCTTGAATAATCAGAGATTTAAAGTGAAAAATATTATTGAAGGGAGTGAAAACAATAATGGATAAAGAGATTAAAGGAATCACCTGCGAAGCTAAAAACTGCATTTATCACGATAAAGCAGATTGCTGCACTGCAGGTCATATCAATGTTGGATGCCATACAGCAACAGACACAAGTCAGACAAAGTGTGAAACATTTGAATGCTGTGAAGATTGCAGATAAGAATCGGGAGGCTTAACCTCCCGATTAATTATATATTAAGCAAGCTGAAAACCATTTCGCTCATATTTTCTTTTGAACAAACATCGCTAAATCTGACCTCTTTGTTCTTAAGCGCTTTAAGCGGCTCGGGCACATCAGCACCCGTTACCTCGTTGAGCTTTTCAACAGTTTCAAATTCATCGTTAATATCCGAAAAATCGCTGTTTACAGCCGACAATACGCTCTTTGAAAACTTATAGGGCGAAGCGGTTGAATCAATAACTGTCGGAATGTCGTCGCCTGTTGATTTTACATAATCTGAATAAACTTTAACAGCAACAGCAGTATGTGTATCGCAAAGATAACCGAAATCATTAAACTGCTGTTTTATTGTTTCAAACACACCGTTTTCATCGGCAAAACCGCCCGAGAAGAGCGCTTTTATGCTGTCTCTTAACTCTGCTGATACCTTATATTTTCCGTCCATTGAAAGCGATGCCATAAGCTCGTTTACAAGCTCTGCATTCTCGCCGCTAACATGGTAGAGAAGTCTTTCAAGGTTTGAAGAAATAAGGATATCCATTGAGGGAGAAGTTGTTGTGAAAAAGCTTCTGTTTTTATCATATTCACCGCTGTTGATAAAATCGGTTAATACATTGTTTGAATTTGATGCACAAACAAGCTTTTTAATCGGAAGTCCCATTCTCTTAGCGTAGTAAGCAGCAAGAATATTGCCGAAATTGCCTGTCGGAACAACAACATTGATTTCATCACCGCACTCAATTCTTCCCTGCTCAACCAAATCGCAGTATGCTGAAAAATAGTAAACAATCTGCGGAACAAGTCTGCCCCAGTTGATTGAGTTTGCAGACGAGAACATCATATTCTTCTTTGCAAGCTCTGCCTTAATATCATCGTTGGTAAATATTGATTTAACCGCACTCTGAGCGTCGTCAAAATTACCTCTGATAGCGCAAACGGCAACATTATCGCCGTCCTGAGTTGTCATCTGAAGCTTCTGCATCGGAGAAACACCGTCTACGGGATAGAATACAAGAATTTTGGTATTTTCAACATTCTTGAAGCCTTCAAGAGCAGCCTTACCTGTATCACCAGAGGTTGCAACAAGAATAACTATTGTTTTACCGTCGGCTGTTTTCTTTGCAGAAACAGTCATAAGATAGGGCAAAAGCTGAAGCGCCATATCCTTAAAAGCACAAGTCGGACCATGCCATAATTCAAGAATGTTCTCATTCTTATTTACATTAACTGTTGGTGCGATTTTTTCACTTGAGAACTTTTCCTTAGCATAAGCACCGTTTACGCAGTAATCCAGCTCAGCCTCGCTGAAATCGGTTAAAAACTCTTTTAAAACGGTTTTTGCTCTGTTTATATAATCCATTTCAATCATGGAATTAATCTTATTCAAATCGAAAACAGGAAGTTCGCAAGGAACGAAAAGACCGCCCTCTTCACTGATTCCCTGAGCTATTGCCTGAGCGGCAGATACTCTGATTTTATTATTTCTTGTTGAAGTATACTGCATAATTATACCTCCTATATATTCAACAAATTAACACATATATTACACTACTTGAAATGCATTTTCAAGATGTTCGATGGATTTTATTTTTAAGTCCTTGCATATTATTTCAATAACATCAAATCTCGGCTGTAAATCAACCTCGTGAGTTAAAAGATAATACTTGGCGCAGGCAATTATCTTGCTCTGTTTTTTACTGTCAACAAGCTCTCGCGGCTTAACTAATGTATCATTTTCCCTGCTTTTAACTTCAACGAAAACAATATAATTCTGATGCTTTGCAATAATATCTATTTCGCCGAATCTGCAGTTATAGTTTGCTTCAATAATCTCGTAGTTTTTACTTTGAAGATACATAACCGCTTTCAGCTCTGCAAATTTACCTCTGTTATTCATTTTTTGTTATACCATGTTTTCAAAAAGGTTTGCCTGTGAATTATGCTCGGACCGAATTCATCAAGCATTTCGTAGTGAAGCTTTGTTCCGTAGCCCTTATGCTTTTCAAACTGATATTCGGGGAACTCTTTTGCCATTTCGAGCATATATCTGTCCCTGCTTACCTTTGCAAGAATTGAAGCGCACGCGATGCTTTCGCTCTTTGCATCGCCTTTAACAATGCACTCGGCAGGTATATCAAGCTGAGGCAGTCTGTTGCCGTCAATAAGTGCGTAATCAGCAGCAATATTAAGTCCTTCAACAGCTCTTTTCATTGCAAGATACGTTGCATTGAGGATATTTATTTCATCAATTTCTTTTTCATCGGCAGATGCTATGCAGTAGGCTAAAGCTTTTTCGCATATTACATCAAATAACTCTTCCCTTTTCTTTTCGGATATCTTTTTAGAATCGTTAACGCCTTCAATAATACAGCCCTCGGGAAGAATGACAGCGGCAGCATAAACCGGTCCTGCAAGAGGTCCTCTGCCTGCTTCGTCAACGCCGCAAACATATTTAAAGCCCTTTTGCATGGCTTCATTTTCATATAATAACCAATCCATAACTTTATCCTTTACGGCAGTTCAAGAGTAATTCTGCCGAGCTTACCTGCGCGGAATTCATCACAAACAATAACTGCTGCGCGTTCGTAATCAATTTCTCCGCCTTTAATCAGAAAGCCTCGCTTTTTGCCGATTAATTCAAGAATTTCCCATCCCTGCATTGCATCATTAATTGAAATCTTATATCTTTCTTCAATAGCTTCAGGTCTTGTTTTTGAAAGCGACTCAAGCAGACGGCACGAAAGAGTCTGAATATCGGTAACTTCGTCTTTAACAGAGCCGATAAACGCGAGCTTGTCGCCAACCTCAGGGTCATCAAATTTAGGCCAGAGAACGCCGGGTGTATCAAGAAGCTCAATACCGTTTCCGACATTGAACCATTGATTCTGCCTTGTTACGCCTGCTTTATCTGCAACCTTTGCTTTAGAGCTCTTCCCCATTCTGTTAATAAATGAGGATTTTCCCGTATTTGGTATTCCAACAACCATAAGCCTTATGGGTTTATTTTCCATGCCCTTATTCTTATTCTTTTCAATAACCGATTTAAGAGCGTTTTTAACAACCGAATCAAATCTGTTAAGCCCCTTCCCTGTTCTGCAATCAACTGCAAGAGCAAATTTACCCTTATTAGTAAAGTAATCTATCCAGAGCTTTGTAGCTGCAGGGTCTGCAACATCGCATTTATTAAGAAGGATAATTTCGGGCTTATTCTTTATTATTTCTTCGAGCTCGGGATTTCTTGAACTGAGCGGAACCCTGGCATCAACAATTTCAACAACGCCGTCAACAAGATTAAGCGATTCTTTTATGAGCCTTCTTGTTTTAGCCATATGTCCCGGAAACCACTGAACATTTTGTTTTATATAGTCCGGCATAAGCATCCTCCTTGAATATTTTATGTTATTATATATTAAAACAGATTAAAAATCAAACAGAATAAAAAACTGATTAAAAATCAAACAGAATAAAAGAACTTCAGGAAAAACCTGAAGTTCTTTGAATTATTTAATGTTTTCTTTAACCTTAGCAGCCTTGCCGACTCTGTCGCGGAGATAGTAGAGCTTAGCTCTTCTAACCTTACCTGAGCGAACAATCTTAACATCAACAACGTTGGGTGAATGAAGCGGGAATACACGCTCAATACCAACACCGTATGATACACGGCGAACTGTGAATGTTTCAGAAACTCCTGAGCCCTTCTTAGCAATAACAGTTCCTTCAAACATCTGAATTCTTTCTCTTGAACCTTCACGAATGTTAACTGAAACACGAACTGTGTCACCGATTTCAAACTTCGGGGGCTCTGCTTTTATGCAATCATTTGCAATAAGTTTAAGTGCGTCCATTTTATTTCCTCCTTAATATTTATGTGATGTTCTTATCAGGAGCTGACATTGGACCATCATCTAAAATGCGTACACTCGCATTTTCCGCGTGAACAGAGTTATCCACGGCTAAATGCTGATATATAATAACATAAAGATATAGCGTTGTCAAATAATTTTTACAAAAAGTCAAAATTATTATCTGTATTCCTTCAAATCCTTTGTTAAAAGCTTAATTCTTGAAATGCTTTTATATTCAAAATCCATATCAATTAAGCGAATAATTGTATCAAAGAGAAGCGAAGGATTGAGATTTTTCTCTGTTCCTGCCAAAAGCCTTATGTTCAAAACAATTTGTTCAGCGCGAATTGAGATATTATATTTATCAATGAACTGCTTGATATCTGTTTCCTTTAATATCCTTCTCTTGCCTTTTTTGCCCTTCTTTTGTGCAAGAATTTCATCCTGTTCCAATACGGATTTTATTCTTCTAAGAGCTTCTTCATTATCGGAGAACTCAAATTTATAAACATAATCGCTGTAAGCAATTTCAGAAGAATCCATAAAGTTATCATAAACATCAACAATTCTGATACCCATTGGCAGAGAATCATTCATTCTGTTCTTTATTTCATCAAAGGAAATGCTTTCGTTAATTCTTATGTCAACATTCTCGCAAAGGCTTTCAACACCGAGAGACAGCGGCAGAGAAAAGCTCATATACGGATGAGGATTGAAGCCCTCGGTATACCATAATTCGATTTTAGACCTTGAAAATGCACGCTGAAACGCGCGGTTTATATCAAGGTGGCTTATGTATTTTGCCGTATCTGTTTTTGAAAAACGGAGTCTAATTTCTTGCATCGCAGTTACCTCCGTTAAGCTTATTTGCGCCGCAGGCAGCACATTTTATTCTGCAGTGAGGCGTTGTTTCATTATTATGGGCTTTGATATTCTCTTTTTCAAGGAACCTTCTGCTGACACCGTAATCAAGATGGTCCCACGGAAGAAGCTCCGAAAACTCTCTTTTGCGCTGAGTATAGAAATATGGGTCAATTCCGTTTTCTTCAAACGCTTTCATCCAGCCTTCAAAGCTGAATTTATCGTCCCAGGAATCAAATTTACATCCGTTTTTATAAGCAGAATAAAGAACCTTATTAAGCTTTCTGTCGCCCCTTGCAAACACGCCCTCAATTAATGAAGTTGGCGTTTCGTGATATGAAACCTTAATCTTTTTTGAAGGTATTGATTCAAGCAAATGCGCCTGCTTAGCCTTAAGGCTTTCCATATTATCCTCGGGTTCCCACTGAAAAGGCGTAAACGGCTTCGGAATAAATGAAGCGCAGGATACCGAAACCTGAACGCCTGTTCCCTTCTGGCGGTTTTCATTCCTATAGAACGCGTGAACAACCTCCATTGCAAGATTTGCAATGCCTTCAATATCCTCCATTGTTTCCGTCGGAAGTCCCATCATAAAATAGAGCTTAACGCTTGTCCATCCGTTATCAAAAGCCTTGTTGCAGGTTCTTAACACTTCTTCTTCGGTTACATTTTTGTTAATAACATCCCTCATTCGCTGTGTTCCTGCTTCAGGGGCAAATGTAAGTCCGCTCTTGCGTACAAGCTTCAGCTTTTCAACAAGCTCATCGGAAAAATTGTCAACTCTGAGGCTTGGAAGTGAAAGATTAATTTTATCCTTTGCCGTCCAGTCGATTAATGATGACAACATATTATTAACATCCGAGTGGTCCGATGTTGATAGTGAGCAAAGAGAAAGCTCATCATATCCCGTCGACTCAATAAGCGCTTTGCTTTGCGCGTTTATTGTTTCAACGCTCTTCTCTCTTATAGGACGGTAAATAAAGCCTGCCTGGCAGAATCTGCAGCCTCTGATGCATCCTCTGAATATCTCTTCAACAGCTCTGTCGTGAACTATATTAATAAACGGAACAACAAATTCCTTTGGATAATAAACTTTATTCAAATCGCTGATAATTGATTTTTTAACCTTTTCAGGCGCGCCGTTAGTTGCTTTTAATTCCTTAAGCGTTCCGTCATCGTTATATGAATCTTCATAAAAAGACGGAACATAAATGCCCTGGATATCCTTAACCTTAAGCAGAAAATCCTTTTTACTAAGATTATTTTCCTTGCAGTATTTCAGAACATCAAGCACCTCGTTAGTGCTCTCCTCACCTTCACCGAGGAAAATAATATCCGCAAAATCAGAAATAGGCTCGGGATTGCAAGTGCAGGGTCCGCCAAAGGCAATAATTGGTGTAAGCGCTTCCCTGTCTTTAGAAAACAAGGGCAGACCTGCCAAATCAAGCATATTTAAAACATTGGTGTAACTCAGCTCGTATTGCAGTGTGAAGCCAATCATATCAAAATCTTTGATATAATCGCCCGATTCAAGGGCAAAAAGAGGAACGTTGTGTTTCCTCATAAGCTCTTCCATATCGGTATCGGGCGCAAAAACTCTTTCGCACCATGCATCCTCGCGCTCATTAACAACACCGTAGAGTATTTTCATACCGAGGTGGCTCATACCAATTTCATATATATCGGGAAAGCAGAATGCATAACGAAGAGAAACAGCGTCTTTATCCTTAACAACGCTGTTTAATTCTCCGCCAGTATATCTTGCAGGCTTCTGAACATACTGCAAGAGCTTCTCAACTTCTTTTTTAATCATATTTTCCTCAATCAATCAGTTGTATTATTAAATGAAAAAACAATTATATATATTGTTATAATCAGTAACTGAATATTCCTTGTAACTGCAATATAAATAATCATAGCTGCAATAAACGCAAATGATATAATTCTGAAAACTAAATCAGAAACATTCAGGTTAAACAGCTTATTAAGTATTAGTTTTAATGCTCTTCCCCCGTCAAGAGGATATAAGGGCAAAAGATTAATTATTGCAAGTGAGTAATTTATTTCCCTGAAAATATTCAGCGCTGAAATAGCAAAATTAACCGTAACACCCGAAATTAAAAACAGCAATTCGCAGATAAACGAAAGATTTGCTTTGTATTCCAAGCCCATACCGTAAAATGCTATTCTTATTCTCTTAACATCGCCTTTGAATAATAAAAGTGAAATCAGATGTGCAGTTTCGTGCAGTGATGAAAACAGAATAACATATAGGATATTATAGCTTCCGCTTAGCAAGGTGAATGCAATTACAAGTAAAAACGAATACTCAATTATTATCTGAGTTTTATTGATATAGAAAGCCATATTAAAAAATACGCCTTATATCATATGTCAATTACTTCTTTTTTGAATCAATATAGCTTTGCAAAATCATAACCGCAGAAACAGCATCAACTGTTTCTTTTCTTTTTTTGCCCCTTACATTATTATCGGATAATGCGTTATGCGCCATAACTGTTGTTAATCTTTCATCCTGATAATCAATTTCAATATCAATTTGCTTTTTAAGCTCATTACCAAGATTTTTGCATTCCTCGCATCTGTAGCCGAAGGTGCCATCCATATTTCTCGGAAGTCCGATAACAAGCTTCCCAGGCTTTTCTTTATTAATTATTTCAATTAATTTATCAACGAGCTTTGGCATATAGCCTTCATTAATAACGGTATACGGGGATGCAAGAACCTCGTTAACATCGCAAAATGCAACGCCCGTTCTTCTGTCGCCGTAATCAACAGACATTATTTTCATATTAAATCCTTAATAAAAGAACAGGAAAACCGAATATTCGATTTTCCTGTTAGTAATTGTTTTAATTTTATTCGCCGCCCTGCTCGGAAGAATCATCCGGCTGAGCCTGAGTAGTCTGAGCCTCAGTTGTTTGAGCTTCGGTTGTTTTTTTGGAATCCTTAGTTGTGCTTTCCTTGTCTTTATCTTTATCTTCGCCCTTTTCGGTTGAAGGCTCTTCCGTAGTCGGAACATATGTTGTTTTGCCCGGAAGATTATTCTTGTCAAACCAACCGTACATACCACTGCCCGAGCAAAGCTTTCCGTTTTCGGGTGAATACTCACGCTGAACAATGCAATCAGGTGTTTCAAATTCTCTCTTGTTAACGCCCTTAGCATCGTAAATATTCTTCATAACCATATTCCAGATAGTTCCGCTGGGGTTCGGTGAAAGATAGTAATGAACCTCTTTAGGTGTATCGTAGCCGTACCAGACACCGCCGATATATTCGGGTGTTCCGCCGATAAACCAACGGTCTTTATTCTCCGTTGTTGTACCGGTTTTGCCGAAACACTGAATGTTGCTGAGTTTATATGAAGTACCCGTACCCTGAGTCATAACCGTTTGAAGAAGCTTATTCATTATGCCTGCAGTTCCTTCAGAAATTGCAGTTTCTTTTGAAGCTTCGGGGTCTTTTTCAATAATAACATTACCCTGGGAATCCTCAATCTTGTAATAAGAATAGCTTTCATAGTAATAACCGCCGTTACCGAATGCCTGGTATGCAGTTGTCATTTCAAGAGGAGTTACGCCGTTTGTAAGAGAACCTGTTGCCATGGGTGCATAGTCCTCATCGAACACGCTAAGTGTTGAAATATGATAACGGTTTGTTATATAGTCATATGCATATGACGGACCGATTTTATCAAGAGTCTGTGCGGAAATGGTGTTCATTGATTGTGCAAGTCCTCGCTGAACAGTTACATTTCTGCCGGAATATCCGCCGCCTTCGTTGGTGGGCCACATCTTGCCGTTACTAAGTCTCATTAACGGCTTATCGGGTGTTGGAGTTGACCAGAAAATATCTGTGTTCGGGTCGTTCAAGCTCTTTTCAAGCGCAGGAGAGTAAACCGAAAGCGGTTTAATTGTTGAACCGGGCTGACGCTTTGACTGCGAAGCACGGTTAAGAACTCTGTTAGCCTTCTTCTTACCCGTTCCGCCGACTATACCGAGGATTCTGCCCTTATAATCCATTACTACGCAAGCACCCTGAACGCTTTCATCGGGCATCTTCTTATAGTTAACATAAACATCTTCAATGGATTTCTGAACATCAAAGTCGATTGCACAGTAAATTTTAAGACCGCCGCCATAAATCATATTTTTGGCTTTCTTAGCACTGTAGCCCATCTTCTGAAGGTCTGTTATTACTTCATCAATAACATAATCGGTATAGTATGAATTAATCTGCGCCTTATCTTTTGTTACGTTCTTATCCTGCTTAACCTGCGAGCCCTTATAATTCTTTGAATTGGTGAATACCATTTCATAATTCTTTGCTTCATCATATTCTGCCTGAGTTATATAACCGAGCTCGTGCATTTTCTTTAAAATCCAGAGCTGACGCTGTCTGTTATTCTCGGGGTGAATAAGCGGGTCGTATTTTGAAGGATACTGCGTTATACCTGCAAGGCAGGCACATTCGGCAATATTCAAATCTTCAACATCCTTACCGAAATAGGTTTCTGCAGCGGTTTTAACGCCGTAGCAGCCGTGTGAAAGATAGATTGTGTTTAAATATGCCTCAATAATTTCATCCTTAGAATAGTGCTTTTCAAGGTTAAGCGCTGAAAGGATTTCGTTAAATTTACGAACGAAAGTAACATCATTTTCATCGGTAAGGTTTTTAATAAGCTGCTGAGTGATTGTTGAACCGCCCTGACCCGAGTTTCTTGAAACAAGGATAACACCGCCGACACGCTTCCAGTCAACGCCGTGGTGCTTTTCAAAGCGCTCGTCCTCAATGGATATAAACGCTTCGGGAAGATATTCATTAATATCCTCAAGGTTAATCCAAACACGGTTTTCCTCGCCGTGTAGCCTTGCAATTTCGACAATATTCTTTTTCTTGCTGTCTTTATATCCGTAAAGGAATGAGGTTTGATTCTGCGAATACTTTTCCTTATCCAAATCAAAAACAGGGTCGCCGTGAACAACGCTGTATCCGTATATTGCGATAACCGAACCGCAAACAACTCCTACAACGCCGAAAATCATAATGAGCGCAAGAAGAACCTTGCCGATTTTGCCGAGAATCTTTGCAAACAGAGATTTCTCTTTTTTCGGCTTTGTTTCTTTCTTAGCTTTTTTTCCGCGCGATTTTGAAGGCTTATTGCCCGAATCCTCGGTAGTGCTGTAGGAAGAAGGAAGTGAATCGCCCTTTTTCTTAAGACTATCCTTATCATCGTTATAAACCTTCTGAGAATTATTCATAAAAGATTCTAATAAATCGTCGTAATCCTTAGATGCCATAAAAGCTCTCCTTACGGTTAAATGTATATTAATTATATAACAAAAGAACTTAAAAATAAAGTAGAATTAAATAATTATTTGATAAAAAAGATTTTACGGGCACGCTTTTTATTCATTTCAACAAAACGCTCTTTAACAATAACATCATCATAGGTCTTTTTTGCCCTGATGAAAACCCAGAAGGATTTTCTGCATTTTCTGCACCTTACTGCGCCCTTAAACGCCTTGTTCTGAATAATATATTCCGATGAAGGCTTTATCCTTCCCGAACAAACAGGACAGGTTAAATCGTGCTTATAAACATTAAACAGCTCACTGTCGGCTTCAGTTATATAATAGGGTTTGAATAAAAGCCTTTCAAAGTAATTCGCATCGCAGTTATGAATATAAGCACTCAGCTTTTTTGCATCGTAAACCTTTTTAAAGCATTCGGCTGCAACATAGCAATCAGAAAGCGCACGGTGAAGCTTTTCAGTGTCTATTTCAATGCCCATTTTCAAAGCGCAGTCCGACAGACCAATCTGATTATTATCGCTTTCGTCTTTCTTAACAAAAGCCATACAGTATTTCTGAACATCGCAGTATTTTTGAATAAATGAAATATTGCAGTTGTTTCTGTTAATCAGATAGTTATGGCTTAAAACGAATAAATCGGAATTGCTCCAGCTCATAAAAACATTGTCGTCATTTCCGCTCCATCTTTCAAAATCAGAAAAAGCAGAATTGAAGTCAATAGCGTTTTCCTTAATTTCTTCAGGTGTAATCTTTGTAAAGCGCTTACATCTTGAAGAAAGCTTTTTAGTATACTGCGGAATTACAAGCTGCTTGAAAGTGTCAACAATATTAAGTTTACTGTCGAGTTTAACAGCGCCTATTTCAATAATTTCGTTGATATATTTACCCAGCGCGTGGCTATACCCGTTATTCCACTCAAGGTCAAAAATAATATAATTCAAAATCTTCTCCAAAAAAAACAGCCTTGTAAAACACAAGGCCGTTCTTCTTCAGTTGGTTATTTTATAAATAAAAATACAAGAAATGCTGCAAGAACTATGATAAAGAAAAGCCCAATTAACCATTTTGTTAATCTTTCAAGCTTGCTTTCAACAGTTCTTCCCTTTGATTTGCCTACAAAAGAATCCGCACCGCCTGTGATTGCGCCTGAAAGATTCTGTGAACGACCTTCTTGCATAAGAACCACAATAGTTATAATAATTGATGCAACGATTAATACAGCACCAAAAACATAATGATACCAAACCATAATATTACCTCCGTACTATTAATAACACTTGAGAATTATAGCATAATAAATTTAATATTGCAAGAACTTTTTTAACTACTTAAAAATTAATTAAAAACTTATCTGGTCGGTGTTATCGGCTGCGCTCGGAACTGCACCTGCGGCAGGAAGATTTTTAGTTCTGAATCGCCATGACTTTTCAAACTCACCCTCACGGTAGTAATGCATTGATTCAAGAATGCTGTTTTTCTTCTGAGTCATAACCGAAACGCCGATTGTATCCTTTGTTGTTTTGGACGCAAGAGCTCCGGTGTTGAGAATAAGCATTCTTCCGCTTGAAGAGCAAAGAACAAGTTCTGTGTCCTCTTTAATATATTCAATGCAGCTTAAGGGGGATTTAGCCGAATAAGCCTTAAGCAGCTTCTTTCTGTTGGTCTTGGTCTGATAAGCGGAAATATCAACCTTTGCAATTTTTCCGTTTTCAAAACCGAAAATCATATAACCCTTGTATTCCTGAACAACGCAGATATAAATAACCTTTTCATTGCTTTCCATTTCAAGCTTAGAAGCAACGAAGGTTCCGAGCTGAGAAGCTTTTGAATCAGCAAAATCATCAACTCTTGCTTTATATACTTGTGCTTTATCGGTGAATGCTAAGATTTCATCTTTATTAGAGCATTCAAAGGTTTTAAGAACGCTGTCGCCCTCCTTAACCTTCTGTTCACCGCTCATTCGAAGATTAGCTGTTCTGATCTTATTGAGATATCCCTCTTTAGTAATGAATAATGTAACGGGATAATCGGGAATTTCGGTAACTGAAGAAGCATCAAATTCTTCAAATTCATAAAGGATTTCAGACTTTCTCGGACCCGAATACTTTGCAGAAACCTCGGTTAATTCTTTAATAATGATTTTCTTCTGCTTATTCTTGCTCTGAAGAATTGCAAGAAGAGCCTCAATATCTTTTTTGAGATTTTCAATATCCTCAGTTCGCTTTAAAATATACTCTCTGTTCAAATGACGGAGCTTGATTTCAGCAACATATTCTGCCTGAAGCTTGTCTATACCGAAGCCAATCATAAGGTTGGGAACAACATCAGCCTCAGATTCTGTTTCGCGGATAATCTTTATAGCTTTATCGATATCAAGCAATATCTTTTTAAGACCTTCAAGAAGATGAAGTCTCTGAGACTTTTTATCGAGTGTAAACTGAGTTTTTCGTCTTACGCACTCAACTCTGAATTCAATCCATTCATTAAGAATATCTTTAACTCCGAGAACCTTTGGTGTTCCTTTAATTAACACATTGAAATTGCAGGAGAAAACATCCTCAAGCGGTGTTAATTTATAGAGCTTTGTCATTAAAGCGTCGGGGTCTGTTCCGCGCTTCAAATCAAGTGTGATTCTCAAGCCCTTTAAATCTGTTTCATCACGGATGTCGCTGAGCTCTTTAACCTTATTAGATTTAACAAGCTCAACAACCTTATCAATTATTGCTTCGCTCGTTGTTGTCGGCGGAATTTCGGTAATGTCAATGCAGTTATATGATTTATCATATTTATACTTTGCTCTGACCTTAACCGAACCGCGGCCCGTGCTGTATATCTTATCAAGCTCTTCCTTATCAAAAATGATATATCCGCCGCCTACAAAATCAGGTGCAAGCAGAGTTTCTGAAACATCGTGGTCGGGATTTTTGATAAGTGCAATAGTTGTTTCGCAAAGCTCGCCTAAGTTAAACGATGCAATGGAGGATGCCATACCTACAGCAATACCCGTTGTAACATTTGCAAGAATTGAAGGAAATGTTACGGGAAGCAGAGTCGGTTCCTTCATAGTGTTATCGTAGTTATCAACAAAATCAACAGTGTTTTTATTGATATCATCGAACAATTCCTTTGAAATCGGCGCAAGCTTTGCCTCGGTGTATCTTGATGCGGCATACATCATATTTCTTGAATACGCTTTACCGAAGTTACCCTTTGATTCAATATAGGGATATAGCAGGCTTTCATTACCGCGTGACAGACGAATCATTGTTTCATAAATAGATGCGTCGCCGTGCGGATTGAGCTGCATTGTTCGACCAACAATATTAGCGCTCTTAATTGTTTTGCCCTGAAGAAGATTCATCAGATACATTGTGTAAAGAAGCTTTCTGTGAGAGGGCTTGAAGCCATCTATTTCAGGGATTGCACGCGAAAGAATAACGCTCATTGCATAGGGCATATAGTTTGATTTAAGAGTTGAAATTATGTTTTCATCCTTAACCGTTCCTGCACCCTGAATATGAACATTATCTGCAAGAGGATTGGTATTATTAACTTCTTCTTTTTTCTTTCTTGCCATATATAATACCTCCCTTCTCAGCTTACATCGGCAGCATCAATATACAGATGACCGTAATCTGAAATATATTCTTTTCTGCCTTCAAGGTTATCACCAAGAAGCAGGTCGAACATATCGGATGTTGCCTTAGCTTCATCGGGATTAACCCTGATTAATCGCCTTGTTGCAGGATTCATAGTTGTGAGGCTCATCATATCAGCCTCGTTTTCACCAAGACCTTTTGAACGCTGAACAACATAATTAACATCGCCGAGTTCGGCTTTTATTTCATCCATCTCAATTTCGTTATATGCGAAATAGGTCTGGTCTTTATAAGTGATTTCATAAAGCGGTGATTCCGCAATATAAACCTTGCCTTCTTCAATGAGCTTCGGCATAAGTCTGTAAATCATTGTTAAAATAAGCGTTCTTATCTGGAATCCGTCAACATCGGCATCGGTACAAATCATAATTTTATTCCAGCGAAGCGCATCGATATCAAACATTGTAACATCCTTTGCAGCCTTGCTCTTAACCTCAACGCCGCAGCCGAGAACCTTAATTAAATCAGTTATAATATCGCTCTTGAAAATCTTATCATAATCTGATTTTAAGCAGTTAAGAATCTTTCCGCGAACAGGCATAAGCGCCTGGAAATTAGCGTCCCTCGCCTGTTTGCAGGCACCTAAAGCCGAATCACCCTCAACAATGAATATTTCTCTTTCCGAAACATCCTTTGAACGGCAGTCAACAAACTTCTGTATGCGGTTTGTCATATCAACCTTTGACTGCAGAGTTGTTTTAAGATTCTTTCTTGTTTTTTCTGCTTTAATTCTTGAACGCATATTGATAAGCATCTGCTCTGCAATCTTATCCGCGTCCATCTTGTTTTCTATGAAATAAACCTCAAGCTGCTTTCTGAAGAAATCAGTCATAGCATCCTGAATGAATTTATTCGTTATAGCCTTCTTGGTCTGATTCTCATAAGAGGTCTGAGTTGAAAATGAAGAAACAACGAAAATAACACACTCTTCAACATCCTGAATACTTATCTGAGAATCGGTTTTATTGAATTTATTTGAGGATTTAAGATATGCATTTATCTGATTAACAAACGCACTTCTGAAAGCCTTCTCGGGCGCGCCGCCGTGCTCAAGGAAGCTTGAATTATGATAGTATTCCTTTAATTGTGTATTCAAAGAGAAACAAAGCGCAGCCTTGATTTTAAGTTTATAATCATCAAGGTCCTCCCTGTCTCTGCCGACTCTTTCGCATTCCCAGTATTGAGGTGTTGTGAAAGCCTTATCGCCTGCAAGCTCTTTAACATAATCCTGAATACCGTTTTCATAGCAGTATTCAAATTTTTCAAAATTGGAAGAAGAAATCTGATTTTTGAAAATAAATGTTATACCGTCGTTAACAATAGCCTGACGCTTGATTGTTTCCTGAAAATATGAAACAGGCACATCAATATCAGTGAAAACCTTTAAATCGGGCTTCCATTTTATACGGGTTCCCGTATCGCCTCTTTTGCCGTAGGGCTCTTTTTGCAAGCCGCCGACATTTTCACCGTTTTCAAAATGAAGATTATACTTGAATCCGCCGGATTTAATTTCAGCGTCCATATATTCGGAAGCGTACTGGGTTGCACAGAGTCCGAGTCCGTTAAGACCGAGAGAAAACTCATAGTTATCTCCGCCGTTATCGTACTTACCGCCTGCATAAAGCTCGCAGAACAAAAGCTCCCAGTTATATTTATCCTCATTTTTATTATAGTCAACGGGAATACCGCGTCCGAAGTCCTGAACTTCAACGGAGCCGTCAAGATATTTAGTAACTATAATTTTATTGCCGTGACCTTCACGAGCCTCGTCAATAGAGTTACTCATTATTTCAAAAATAGAATGCTCGCATCCCTCAATACCGTCCGAGCCGAATATAACCGCAGGGCGTTTTCTGACTCTGTCGGCGCCCTTAAGGGATTTGATACTATCGTTTCCGTATGCTTTCTTTGCCAAGTTTATTCCTCCTATAAGAAGTATACACACATCAGCAATTATACTATATATTGTATTAAAATGTCAATATAAATTATTTTCACATTAATATAAAAGACCGTATTGAAAAAACACGGTCTTTTAAACTATTTTCTTGTAAGTCTTCTGAACTTTAAAGGTGAAATCCCCTGTGAGTTTTTGAAAACAGTTGAGAAATATTGTTGGTCGGCATAGTGAAGCATTTTTGCGATATCGCCAATGCTGACATCTGTGTGAGTTAAATAGGATTTTGAAACTTCAATCTTCTTTTCAATAAAATATTTATAAGGTGTTATTCCGTACTTTTCTTTAAAAACATTAATAACATAGTTCTTGGAATAATTAACCTCGCTGCAAAGTTTATCAAGATTGAGCTCTTCTTCAATGGAATCATCAAGGAATTTTTTAATAACCTCGGCTAAATCAACAGAGTCAAATTTAGTCATATCCCTGATATACATAAATATTTTCAAAAGCTGAATATTGATTTTATTAACCATAACATCATATGGAAAATCACTTGTTGAAAGCTTATAAATTTCTTCAAAATACGATTTAACGGCGCAATTATTAAACAAATATGTATCCTTCGGAAGATAATTTTCTATCAGAGCATCGGCAAAACTGCCGTAAAACACAATCCAGATTTTATGCCACGGGTCTACATCATCAACCTCGTAGGAATGCTCCGTACCCTCTTTCAAGAAGAATACGTCACCCTTTGAAGGAGTTAAATGCTGACCTTCAATATCAAGTGTTCCCTTACCGCTGACAATGTATTCAAGCGCTGTTAAATCAGAATTCTCACGGTAAATTTTAAATGATTTATCGCAGAAGGTTTCGCCGACTATCCAAACACTTAAAGGGTCATCCTTATTGATTGAAGATGTGAAATTCCTAAAATTTTCTATCATAATTATTTTCCTAACATTTACTTTGATAAATACCATATCTTTTTAATAAAAAATGTGATATTTTACTATTATCATACATTATAGTTATGAAAAAATCAAGATAAGGGAGAAATTTATGTCAATATTTTGTAAAAACGATATATTCATAATTCAAACAAATGATAACGATTGCGAGTATCATTATGTGTTCGGAATAGATAAATTTCAAACAAATCAACAAATTCACTGGGGTAAAAAATGCTGTGTGGATGATTATTTCATTAATGAATTAGGTCATCAGAATTCTAATCACAGCAATCTTGATGAATACACCCAGGAATTAACGCCTTATGGCTTAACAATGTATCGAAACTATGACCTTAAAGCAAGGTTTTCAGACGGCTGCCGAGAAATATCGCTTGATTACTGCGGATATGCGCAGGATGGAAACAGCTTAAAGGTTAAATTTAAAGACAAGCACTATCCACTTGAGGTTGTTCTTAATTATGAAACATACGAGGATTCGAGCATAATTACCAAATGGATAACTGTTAGTAACCTCGGTGATGACAGCATCATATTTGAAAAGCTGTTCAGCGGAGAGTTTTCGCTACCCGGAGTTAAACCTTATAAGTTTATAAATACCAACGGTTCGTGGGGAGCTGAATTCAAAAAGACTGAAACTCTGCTTGACGGCGGTTCGTTAATATTTGAAAGCAGAAAAGGAACAAGCTCGCACACAAATTCTCCGCAGTTTGTTGCATATCAGAATGCAGATGAAAACAGCGGAAATGTTTACTTTGCAGTTCTTGAATACAGCGGAAATTTCAAGGTTGAAGCAAGCAGGGATTTATTCGGCAAAACAAGAGTTGGTATGGGTCTCAACGACTTTGACTTCGAATATGAATTAAAATCGGGTGAAACGTTTGATACACCTAAGATTCACTTCGGTTTAACTCAGGGCTTCGGCAATATGTCAAGAGCGCTAAACAGATTTGCAATTAACCATATTTTTCCGAGGAACTTTGCAAATACTCCCCTGCCCATTCTCTATAACTCCTGGGAGGCAACATGGTTTGATGTTAATACAGCCGACCAATCAAAGCTTGCAAAGCTTGCTGCAAAGGCAGGCGTTGAGTTATTTGTTATGGATGACGGTTGGTTCGGTCAGAGAAAGGATGACCACGCAGGACTCGGAGACTGGTATGTAAACAAAGAAAAGTTCCCCAACGGACTTGATGAGCTGATAAACAATGTTAATGCTTCGGGTATGGACTTCGGAATATGGGTTGAGCCAGAAATGGTTAACCCCGACAGTGATTTATACAGAAATCACCCCGAATGGACTTATCACTACGACACAAGAACGCCTTGTGAACTGAGAAATCAGCTTGTTTTGAATATGACAAAGCCCGAAGTTCAAACGTATATATTTAATTGTATTAACGATTTGCTTACAAAGCATAATATCAAATACATTAAATGGGATATGAACCGTCCGTTTTCAGAAAACGGAAGCGAAAATCTTAAATATCCTAAAATGATTTGGTATCTGCACACTAAAGCTGTTTACGATATAGTTGATAAGCTAAAAGAAAATCACCCCGATGTTCAGTTTGAATGCTGTTCTTCAGGCGGCGGCAGAGCGGATTGGGGCGCATTTAAGCATTTTGATATGGTATGGACAAGCGATAACACAGATGCAATAGACAGAATTGTTATTCAGGACGGTTATCTGCTTACCCGACCCACTAAAGCCATGAGAGCATGGGTTACTGATACAGAGGGCTATAACAGAAAAACGCCGCTTGATTTCAGATTCCACATTGCAATGCGCGGTTCATTGAGCCTCGGCGGAAATCTTCTTAAATATTCCGAAAACGAGTTGCAGGAAGCTAAAAAGCAGGTTGATTTTTATAAAAGCATTCGAGATATTGTTCAGTTCGGTGATTTATACAGACTTCTCGACATTGATAATGATGAAATATCCTCGTGCATATATGTAAATGAAGCAAAGGATAAAGCAGTATTGTTTATAGCAGCTGTTAACACAAGATGCTTTAAGAAAAAAATACCGCTTTATATCAACGGTCTTAAAGAAAATGCAAAATATGAATTTACCTTCAACAATGAAAAGATTGTTAAAAGCGGCGCATATCTTAAAAATGTTGGCATTCCGATTGAAATCAGAGAGCAGTATTATAACAATATCATTATTATAAACGAGGTAGAATGAATTGAAGTGTGATGAAATAAATATACGGGACCCGTTCATTTTAAACGATAACGGCAAATACTACCTTTACGGAACAAGAGCTGCGGATTTCGGTATAAAGACGGGCGGATTTGATGTTTATGTATCCTCAGACCTTGTTAACTGGAGTGAAGCTAAGGAATGCTTCAATTCTGTTGAAAACGGGTTAAACACAGCAGTTAACTGGGCGCCCGAGGTACATAAATATAATGGAACATATTATATGCTTGCAACCTTTACGAAGCCCAATAACCTTCGCGGAACATATATTCTAAAAGCCGATAACCCCGAGGGTCCGTTTGTTATGCACAGTGACGGCGCTGTTACGCCATATGAATGGGAATGCCTTGACGGAACACTCTTTATTGATTCGGATAACAAGCCCTACATTGTTTTCTGCCACGAGCATACACAGATAATTGACGGAACAATCTGCTACGCACAGTTAAGTGACGATTTAACAAAAATTATCGGTGAGCCTGTTACATTATTCAGCGGCTCTTCTCCATTCTGGGCTGATAGAAAGCCCGAGGGTGAGCATTATATAACGGACGGTCCGTTTATGTTCAGAACAAAAACAAACGAGCTTCTGATGATATGGTCAAGCTTTATCTCTCACAATTATGTTGAAGCGGTTGTCAGGTTTAAGGATGGAAGGCTAAACACAAATTTTGAGCATCTTAACCCGATTATAACCGACGACGGCGGTCACGGGATGATTTTTGAAGCTGATAACAAGCTTTATTTAACCTTCCACTCACCTAATCAAACAGGTTTTGAAAGAGTGAGACTGATTGAAATTGAAGATAAAGGTAATTCAATAGCTGTTAAATAAATGAAAAAGCTGATGTTAATAAACAACATCGGCTTTTTTGTTCATTATGTATATTAATTAGTATAAATATATTAATTTATTAAAAAAAATATTGAAATCTTTGTATATTATGATATAATATAATGGAAATTTTATTGTGAGGAAAAGGATTATGAACACAAAAACACTGAAGTATATTCTTAAAAGAATACTACTTGCGATTTTCACTGTTTGGGTTGTTATAACAGTTACATTCTTCGTAATGCACGCTGTTCCGGGCGGTCCGTTTGTCGGTGAAAAAGCTACTACTAAAGCTGTTCAGGCTGCTATGGAAGCTAAATACGGTCTTGACAAGCCTTTGTTTGAACAGTATGTAACATATCTTAAAGATATAGTTACTAAATTCGATTTCGGTCCGTCACTTAAACAAAGAGGACGAAACGTTATCGATATTATTTCAGACGGTATGAAAACATCAATTAAGCTGGGTGTTTTAGCCGCTATTCTGGCAGCGATTGTCGGAATTGTGCTTGGAGCCGTTGCGGCGCTGAGAAGAAACAAGTTTATAGACCGAGTTATAATGGTTATAACAACTGCATTCGTATCAATGCCGTCGTTCATTATGGGTTCGCTTTTGCTTGTATTCTTCGTTGATATGTTCAAGCTGTTCCCTGCTAACGGCGAAACGTCCAAGGGCTTAATTCTTCCGATTATAACTCTTGCGCTTTATCCGATGGCTTATATAACAAGACTTACCCGTTCATCAATGCTTGATGTACTCGGTCAGGATTATATAAGAACTGCAAAGGCAAAGGGCGTATCTAATTCAAGAATTATTTTCGGACACGCTCTTAAGAATTCGTTAATTCCCGTTTTAACATACTTCGGACCCATGCTTGCTTACATAGTTACAGGTTCACTTGTTGTTGAAAAGATTTTTGCAGTTCCCGGTATAGGAAGAGCATTCGTTACATCTATCACAAACCGTGACTACCCGATGATTATGGGCACAACAATTATTCTTGCAACTCTCATCGTTGTTATGAATCTTATTACGGATATCCTCTATAAAGTGGTTGATCCGAGAATTAACTTAGAGTAAGGAGGGCGGCAGAATGAAGAAAAAGAAATTCACCTTCCATGTTGATCTTGACCAGTTTATTCCCGCAACAGAGGAAGAAAAGGAATACATGGTTCAGATGAGGCCGTCATCATCCTTCTTTAAAGACGGTGTTAAAAGACTTTATAAAAACAAGGTTGCATTTATCAGCCTTATAGTTATTCTTATTATTACATTATCAAGCATTATTATTCCTGCTTTCTGGCCGTATTCATACGATGATATGCTTGGCGTTCAGCCTGGTCAGCCCGTTGACGCATCTTATAATAATCTTAAGCCTTTTAATTACGGCACTACGGAACAGGAACTTATTGATAAGGGCGAGAAAGTATTCCCCCACCTTTTCGGTACTGACGATGCAGGCCGTGACTACTTTATCCGTGTTGTATACGGAACAAGAGTTTCCCTTGCAGTTGGTTTCTTTGCAAGTATTATAGTATTGATTATAGGAACGCTGATAGGTTCAATATCGGGTTATTTCGGCGGAAAAGTCGACCTGATAATAATGCGAATAGTCGACATTATTTATTCGCTGCCCGATATGCTTATGGTTATCCTGCTTTCAGCGGTATTTAAAACAACACTTACCCCCGTTATTGAGGGAACGGCTCTTGAAAAAATTGGCGGTAACATAATAAGTTTGTTTATTGTGTTTGCCCTGCTCTACTGGGTAAGTATGAGCCGTCTTATCAGAGGTCAGATACTTTCACTTCGTGAGCAGGAATATGTTCTTTCTGCAAGAGTAACAGGCGCTAAGGGTAAATGGATTATTGTTAAACACCTTATTCCTAACTGCATCAGTGTTGTTATCATCTCAGCAGCACTTCAGATTCCTTCGGCAATCTTTACCGAAAGCTATCTTTCATTCCTCGGTCTTGGTGTTAACGCACCGATGCCCTCACTCGGTTCGCTTGCTTCAGAAGCACTTAACGGATTAAGCTCACATCCTTATATGCTTATTGTTCCTGCAATCGTTATTTCACTTATAGTTCTTTCACTGAACCTCTTCGGCGACGGCCTTCGCGATGCCTTCGACCCGAAGCTGAATAACTAAGGAGGTTTGAAATTATGGCATTACTTGAAGTTAAGAATTTACAAACCTCATTCTTTACCGACGCAGGTGAAGTTAAAGCAGTTAATGATGTTTCATTTACTCTTGAGCGCGGCAAGGTTCTCGGAATCGTTGGCGAAAGCGGCTCAGGTAAATCAGTTACAGCTTATTCAATTATGCAGATTCTTGCATCAACGGGTAAAATCGTCGGCGGTTCTATTAAGCTTGACGGTCAGGAGCTCGTTGGCGCAGGCGAAAAGGTTATGAAAACGGTTCGCGGAAATAAGGTTTCAATCATTTTCCAGGACCCCATGACCTCATTAAACCCGACTTACACAATCGGCAGACAGCTTATTGAAGCAATCACCCTTCACACAGACAGAAACAAGAAGGAAGCTTACGAAAGAGCTGTTGAAATGATAAGGCTTGTTAATATCAACGAGCCCGAAAAGAGAATGAAGCAGTATCCGTTTGAGCTTTCAGGCGGTATGCGTCAGAGAATTATGATTGCAATGGCACTTGCCTGCGAACCCGATATTCTTATTGCGGACGAGCCGACCACTGCACTTGATGTTACAATTCAGGCTCAGATTCTTGAGCTTATGACAGACCTTCAGAAAGAGCTTGGAATGGCTATTATAATGATTACCCACGACTTGGGCGTTGTTGCTCAGCTTTGTGATGAAGTAATCGTTATGTATGCAGGCTCAATCTGTGAGCAAGGAACTGCGGATGAAATATTCTATAATCCCTGCCACGAATACACAAAAGGCTTGATGCGCTCTATTCCAACAACCGAAACAGCTGGGTCAAAGCTCCAGCCCATTACGGGAACACCCATCGACCTTCTGAATATGCCTGAGGGCTGTCCCTTTGCACCGAGATGTGATAATGCAATGAAAATCTGCATTCACCACAGGGCGGAAAATATGGTTATTAATGAAGACCATATGGCATCATGCTGGATGAACATTAAAAAAGGTCTTGATTCCGGCGAAATAGAAATTGATGAGGAAGGCGGTGAAGAAAATGTCTGAAAATCGTCCGCTTATTGAAGTAAAAGATTTAAAGCAGTATTTCCCAATCAGCACGGGAATGTTCTCTTCAAAACCGCTTAAAGCCGTTGACGGCGTATCCTTCTCTATTAAAAAGGGTGAAACACTCGGTCTTGTTGGTGAATCGGGCTGCGGTAAAACCACAGTAGGAAGAACACTTCTTCACCTTTATAAGCCTACTGCAGGCGAAATCTGGTACGACGGAAAGCTTATTAAAACAAAGAATGATATTAAAGAGTTCCGTAAAAAGGCTACAATGGTTTTCCAGGACCCCTATTCTTCACTTAACCCGAGAATGACTGTATCCGATATCGTTGGCGAGCCCCTTGATGTTCACAAGCTCTACAGCAATAAAAAAGAACGTGAAGAAAAAATACTTCAGTTCATGGATTATGTAGGACTTAACAGTGAGCATGCTTCAAGATACGCTCACGAATTTTCGGGCGGTCAGCGTCAGAGAATCGGTATTGCGCGTTCACTTGCAGTTAACCCCGACTTTATTGTTTGCGACGAGCCCGTTTCGGCTCTTGACGTTTCAATTCAGGCTCAGGTTATCAATATGTTTGATGAGCTTCAGGACAAGCTCGGACTTACATATTTATTCATAGCTCACGACCTTCTTGTTGTTCGTCATATTTCAGACAGAATAGCAGTTATGTATTTAGGTCATTTAGTTGAGCTTGCAGATGCGGATGAGATTTATCACAATCCGCTTCACCCGTATTCAAAATCTCTGCTCTCGGCAGTTCCGGTACCCGATCCGAAGATTGCAAGAGCAAATAAGAGAATTGTTTTATCGGGAACAATCCCCTCACCTCTTAATGCACCTTCAGGATGTCCTTTCAGAACAAGATGTCAGTATGCATGCGACGCTTGTGCAGAAAGTATGCCCGAGCTTAAAGAGGTTTCAAGCGGTCGTTTTGTTGCCTGCCACAGAGTGGCTGAAATTAACGACTAACGCTCAATTTGGTAAAATGTGCAGAAGAGAAGCTGTACAGATTATATTTTTTCATTTTTATAAAAAAATATTGAAAGGATGGTATTAAAATGAAAATGAAAAGAATCATCGCTGTTGTTCTTGCACTTGTTTTAGTTTTCAGCTTTGCTGCTTGTGCTAAGAACGACACACCCGAAGAAGCTAAGAAATCTTCAATTTCTGTTTGTCTTGCTTCGGAGCCCGACACAATCGACCCCGCACTTAACTCAGCAGTTGACGGCGCAACACTTCTTACTCACCTCTTCTCCGGCCTTGCTAAATGGGCTCAGGATGACTCAGGTAAGCTTGTAATCGTTGCTGACGCAGCTAAAGAGCTTGTTGAGGGTGTTGAGAATGCAGACGGCACAGTAACCTATACCTACACACTTAGGGATGGACTTAAGTGGTCTGACGGTAAAGACGTTAAAGCCGGCGACTTCGTATTTGCATGGCAGAGAGCTGCTTCTCTCGAACTTGCTGCTGACTACGGATATATGTTTGAAGTAGTTGACGGTTATGATGAAGTAACTGCTGCTGACGAAGAAGGCAATCCGACAAATCCGGACGCTAAGCTTAATGTTAAAGCTGTTGACGACAAGACCATCGAGGTTACACTTAAGAACGCTATTTCTTACTGGAATGAGCTTCTTGCTTTCCCGACCTACTTCCCCGTTCGTGAGGATGTTGTTTCTGACGAGTCATGGGCAACAAAACCCGAGACATACGTTTGCAACGGTCCTTACAAACTCGCTAAATGGGAACACAACTCATGCATCACTCTTGAGAAGAATGCAGATTATCCCGACGCTGACGATATCACAATGGATACAATTAAGTGCTATCTTTCAGACGACGCTAACAACATGCTTTCTAACTTCAAGAGCGGCGACTGGGCTCTCATCGACGATGTTCCGACAAATGAAATCGCAACATTAAAGAATGATTATCCTGATGAGTTCTTCAACGTTGGTCAGCTTGGTACATACTATGTATGCTGGAACGTTAACGAAGAAATCCTTCCCAAGGGAAGCACTCTCAAGGGCGCTGAAGCTGAGGCTGCTAAGGCTGAAATCAGAAACGCAGTTTCTCTTCTTATCGACAGAAACTACATCGTTGAGCAGATTGCAAAGGGCGGACAGCTTCCTGCTTCTTCCTTCGTTGCTATGGGTCTCACCGATGCAGACGGTGTAACAGAATTCTATAAGAACACCGGCTACAGCAAAGAGTTCGACGGATACTTCGATGCATCTGCAGACGCAGTTAAGTCAAACTATGAAAAGGCTGTTGCAGTTCTTAAGAAGTACTACACCTATGATGAGGCAACCGGCAAGTTCACAGACTTCCCGAAGATGACTTATCTCTACAACACAAGTGAAGCTCACCAGGCTATCGGTGAATACATCCAGTCTTCATTTGCTAATGTTGGTATCGAAATGAGCATGGAAAACCAGGAATGGGCTACATTCCTTAACACACGTAAAGACGGCGACTACTCAATCGCTCGTAACGGCTGGCTTGCTGACTACAATGACCCGATCTGCTTCCTTGATATGTGGACAACAGCATCTGGTAACAACGACATTCAGTTCGGTAAGGGCGCTCATAAGGATGTTAAGGCTTACAGCTTAGACCTTACTCCTTTCGGCTACAGCGACAAAGTAGTTAACGGCACATGGGCTCAGACTTATGATGTTCTTATCACAAGAATTAAGTCTTGCACAGACCAGAAAAACCGTTATGCTATGATGCACATTGCAGAGGATATGCTTATGTCAACAGGTTGTGTAACTCCTATTTACTACTACACTGATATGTATATGCTCAGCAAGAATGTTAAGGGCTTCTTCTCTAACCCGCTTGGTTACAAATACTTCATGTATTGCACAGTTGAATAATTAAAATTTATTCAGCTATAACCAAATAACAAAAAAATTCCGTCCGAGGAAACTCGGACGGATATTTTTTATCTTATTATTTGTTGATAGGTGTTATATGTGTAGATTTCATATTGTTTTTTTGATGTAAGCTTTTGTTCAATAATATTCTTCGGCATCTGAATTCTGCTTAGTTCCCTGAAAAATCCGGGCTCACCGTATATGGGGTCATTTTCGCTGAGATAGAAGCACGCATCCCCCAGCCACTTCTTCTTATCCAAATCGTTTCTGACTATAACTGCAAGCTGGTCTGTTATAACCTGAAAAATAATTCCCATTAAATCATCAACGAAGAATTCTTCTTCATGCTCAAACATCTCAAAGCAAAATTCGCCGAAAACGATTTCAACAAAGTAGTATTCACCGTCTTCTTCATTGAACTGAAGCTCAAGATTCTTAACTTTGTTCTCACATGGAATAACAAGCACTATAACACTGCAATCATCAGCATTTTCTGTATCGGGATACATATAAACATGCTCTATGTATTTCTTTTCGCTGACATATTCATCAATAATATAATCAATGTTGTTTTCTTCAAGCAATTCCTTTGCCTGATTCAAGGTCATAATTTATACCCCTTTAAAACTAATTATCATTTTCCTGATTCTTATGGATATTATCAATATCATCATAGGTTCCGCCGCCGAGGTCATCCTCTGCACGGAATTCACCTTTTTCTGCAAGACGAAGGAATGCATCAACTACATCGGGAGTAAGCTGAGTTCCCGAAGCATCCCTGATAATGCTGACTGCCTTATCATAATTCATTCTGTCTCGGTAAGGTCTGTCGGAATACATAGCATCAAAGGTATCGGCAACAGCGATAATCTGTGCAACACGGGGTATGTCTTCGCCGCTGAGCTGATTCGGATAGCCCTTGCCGTCAGGTCTTTCGTGATGGCATTCCGCACCTACAACGATATCGGGCATAAGGCTTATGCTCTTAAGAACATCGTAACCGCGCTCTGTGTGTGATTTAATAATGCCGTATTCCTCATCCGTAAGCTTGCCGGGTTTGTTTAACACGCTGTCGGGGATTGCAATCTTGCCGATATCGTGCATAAGGGCAACATTATAGTAATCCTCAACAGTATCTTCATCATATCCAAGCTCTTTTGCAAGCATTGCCGTATACTTTGCCACTCGCGTTGAATGACCCTGTGTATAAGAGTCCTTCATATCGATAACCTTAGCAAACGATTCAATAATTTCACGGATAAGCTGCTTATCGCGCTTTTGCTGTTCAAGCAGAATATCAAGCTCATACGCTTTATGCTGGTTATTGGACATTTTGAGTCCGATAATAATGCAAGCGGCAAGGAAAACAGCGGCAATAACAATAATAATCATTACCGTATTACGCGTGTATTGCTGAATAGACTCCATAGAAATATCGGCGCCCGCATATGCAACGCACTGTCCCGTTGAATCAAATATGGGCTCATAGTGTGTCAAAAGCCAGCCGAAAGCGCCCTTGCTCTCTATTGTTTCAATCTGTTTGCCTGCCAAAAGATTCGGTATGTATTTTCCGAATTCTTCATCAAATTCCTGAACCTCGCCGAGAATTCCTGCTTCTTCGGGGTCCGTATCAAAAACTACATGGCAGCCATCTTCTTTTATCTGATAGATATACAGATATTTAAGATGGGGCGTATTATGAAGAATATCATTAAGCATTTCAAATTCTGCATCATATTCTTCATCCTTGCCGTCACGAAGCCAGCCGTTAACATAATCGCCGTTAATAGCACTTGACGCAAGCTTTGCAGCACCTGTAACCGCCTGTTCACGGTCTGAACGAATCTGATGTGTAATAATGCTTATACTTGTTCCCGTAATTGCAATAGCCATTATAACTGCAAGCAATACCCAAACGAGTAAAAGCTTTTTATGAAGTGAATTTCTGTCTTTCTGCTTTGCCATAAAACATTCTCCAAAAATTTAATACATATATTATAATAATTTTATATTGATTCGTCAATCAAAACTTAATTATATAATTTAAAAAAAGTGTTGCATTTTGAAAATGTATTTGTTATAATCTGTTTGTTGCTTATAGGGGTATAGCTCAGTTGGTAGAGCAGCGGTCTCCAAAACCGCGTGCCGAGGGTTCAAGTCCTTCTGCCCCTGC
>SVQE01000028.1 GCA_015065505.1 Oscillospiraceae bacterium | reverse complement strand
CGAATTTATCAACGATTGATTCCTCAACAACGCAAGCCGAAAGAGCCATACATCTCTGACCGCCGCAGCCGAATGCTGAGTTGATAACACCTGCAACTGTTCTTTCAAGAGCGCAGTCTTCCATAACAAGAGCGTGGTTCTTGGCCTGGCAGAGAGCCTGACATCTCTTACCTGTTGAAGCAGCCTTTTCGTAAATCTTAAGACCAACGGGAGTTGAACCAACGAAGGTGATACCCTTAACATCGGGATGCTCAAGGATTGTGTTGATTTCGTTTCTTGAGCAGGTTACAACGTTGATAACGCCGTCAGGAACACCTGCTTCTTTATAGAGCTCTGCAATTCTCATAGCTGTTCTGGGAGTAAGGGAAGCAGCCTTGAGAACCATTGTATTACCGCATGCAAGGCAAACGGGAGCCATCCAGCCGAAGGGAATCATTGCAGGGAAGTTTACGGGAACAATGCCTGCGAAAACGCCCATGGGCTCGCGGTATTTAACTGTATCGAAGCCTGTTGAAGCATCCATAAGGCTTTCGCCCATCATAAGCGATGTTGCCTGAGTTGCAAGCTCGGTTCCTTCCTGAGCCTTACCAACATCGCCGAGAGCCTCTGCCCAGGTTTTACCGTTTTCCTCACAAACAATCATTGTGAGCTCGTCCATATGCTTAATGAGAAGGTCTCTTACATTGAAGAGAATCTGAGTTCTTTTTCTTGCGGGAGTTGCTCTCCAGGCAGGATATGCAGCCTTAGCAGCTTCAATAGCTTCTAAAACCTCATCGTTGGTGCAGCAGGGGGCCTGACCTGTTACTTCACCTGTTGAAGGGTTGTGAAGGTCGTACCAAACTTCTGTTTTGGAGTCTTTGAACTCACCGTTTACAAAATATTTGAGCTTTTCCATAGTTTTACCTCTCTTTTTTATTTGACACTATTCTAGCATTATATAATTAATTTTTCAATAGAAAAATTCAACCTGATTGCCTTCCCCCTCAGGGGAATGTGTTAGGATTTATCTGATTTTATTCTCAATTTCTTCCTTGATTCTTGCAACAAATTCATCGATTGAGGTTGCGCCCTCGTCGCCATTCTTTCTTGAACGAACAGAGATTGTGCCGGCTTCAATATCCTTATCGCCAACAAGAATCATATAGGGAATTTTTTCCATCTGAGCCGAGCGAATCTTGAAGCCGATTTTTTCGCTTCTGTCGTCGATTTCGCAGCGAACGCCGATATTTTCAAGCTTTTGCATCATTTCTCTTGCATAGTCCTGATGACGGTCTGCAATCGGAAGGAATTTAACCTGAACGGGAGCAAGCCATGTCGGGAATGCACCCATTGTTTCCTCAATAAGATAAGCCATGAATCTGTCGAGTGAGCCGAGAATTGCACGGTGAAGAACAACGGGTGTGTGCGCCGTGTTGTCCTTATCTATATAAGTTAAGCCGAATTTTGCAGGCAGACAGAAATCAAGCTGACAGGTTGAAAGTGTGTACTCTGCGCCGACAGCGGGCTTAACATTAACATCAAGCTTCGGTCCGTAGAATGCAGCCTCGCCGATTTCCTCGGTGTAATCGAGCTCAAGCTCATTGAGCACCTCTCTGAGAGCATCCTCGGCAGTGTTCCACATCTCGTCATCCTGATGATATTTATCGGTATCCTCGGGGTCGCGCAGCGAAAGAACGCAGCGATAATCCGTAATTCCGAAATCCTTATAGGTTTCAAAGATTAAATCAACAACCTTTGCAAACTCATCCTTAATCTGTTCGGGTGTTACGAAAAGATGCGCGTCGTTCTGGCAGAAATGACGGCCTCTTTCAATTCCCTTGAGTGTTCCAGATGCTTCAAAGCGGAAATCGTGGGCAATTTCGCCGATACGAACGGGAAGATTACGGTAGGAATGACGGGTGTTTGCATAAATTCTCATATGATGGGGGCAGTTCATCGGTCTTAAAACATAAACCTCATCCTCAACCTCCATTGCAGGGAACATATTGTTCTGATAATGCTCCCAGTGACCCGAGGTTTTATATAAATCAACTGTTCCTACGCAGGGAGTTAAAACATGCTGATAGCCCGAAGCAATTTCCTTATCGCGAATATAGTTTTCAAGAATGCGCCAAAGTGTGTAGCCCTTGGGAAGGAACATCGGCATTCCCTTGCCGACAAGCTCATCCGTCATAAAGAGGCCAAGCTCTGTTCCGAGCTTGCGGTGGTCGCGCATTTTTGCTTCCTCAAGCTTCTGAAGATATTCGTCAAGCTGCTCTTTTTTCGGGAATGCAATTCCGTATATTCTCTGAAGCGCCTTTCCTTTTGAGTCGCCCCTCCAGTATGCAGCGTTATTGCTGATAAGCGCAAACGCATTGCCCTTGATGTTGCCTGTTTTAAAGATGTGGGGACCTGCACAAAGCTCGGTGAACTCGCCCTGCTTATAGAAGCTGATAGCCTCGCCCTTATCTGCGTGCTCTTTGATAAGCTCAATCTTATAGGGCTCGTTCTTTTCTTCCATAAGCTTGATTGCCTCATCAACGGGAAGCTCGAACTTTTCAATTTCAAGGTTTTCCTTAATGATTTTCTTCATTTCGCTCTCGATTTTCTCCAAATCCTCGGGAGAGAAGGTGTTTTCAACATCAAAATCATAGAAAAAGCCGTTTTCGATTGCAGGACCGATAGTGAGCTTTGCATCGGGATATAATCTTTTAACAGCCTGAGCCATAATGTGGGATGCAGTGTGGTTAAACGCCTTTCTTCCGTCCTCATCATCAAAGGTTAATATTTCAAGGGCTGCATCATTGGCAATAACCGTTCTCAAATCTGCAACAGCACCGTTAATCTTGCAGGCGCAGGCATTTCTGAAAAGCCCCATTGAAATATCCTTGCATATATCAGCAGCGGATTTAGCCTCTGAATACTCAAGAATACTGCCGTCTTTAAGTGTAATCTTCATTTCATTTCCTCCTGTTTTTCAATATAAAAAGCACCCTGAATTTCAGGGTGCTTAAACACGGTTCCACCTGAATTGCACAAATAATTGTGCCACTCAAAGCCTTTAACGCAGGCATACGGCGCATCATTTCCTATGCGCTCTCGGGGTTGGTATCGTTAAAATCTCTGCGCGCTTTCTCACCTGCCAAGCGCTCTCTGAAGCTTTGATATCAACGCATTGTTCCCCTCAGCGATTTCAATATCGGGTATATAATATCACCGGGATTAGTATTTGTCAAATAAAATTATTTTTTTATTTAATATAAGCCGATAAATCAAGCAAGTCGCCGAGCTTGCGGTCCCACTCAAGAGTTGTGAAACGCATAAACATTCCCGGTGTGAAGGTAAGTTCGCCGATGTAAACCCTGTTATCAACCTCGTAGAAATCAATTCTTACATACGGAAATTCCTTGCTGAGAATACGCGAAAGCTCAAGCATTTTATCAAGGTTTTCGGGCTTCGGCGGATTATCTGAAAATCTCTTTCCCCTTCTTCCCGTTGGAAGAATGTTCCAATCCATATCAACAAAGGTTCGGCTTTCCATATTTGTTAAGCGGTCGCTTACAACAAGCGCATACTTCGGCTCGCCGTTACAGCAGTAAATCTTATAATCGTTAAGCGAAGCTCTGCCCTCGTTTTTAAGCATCTTTTCAACTATGAGAGCAGGCTTTTCAACCTTCTCGTCGGTTACTAACATATTTCTGTAGTAATAGTTGTTCCACGGATAGAGCCACGAGGTAAGCTCTGCCTTAAGGCTGTCTATATCCTCGGCATCCTTATCCTTAATAACCTTAACGCTTGATGCGCCCCAGCCGTCGTTAAGCTTGATAACAAACGACCTCGGAAGCGAGTCAAAGTCTATATCCGAAGCATTATCGTAAACACCGTAGGTTGGAACGGTATATTCCCTGCCAACCTTCTCAGCAATATAATCCTTTGCCGTTGTTTTGTCGGCAGCCCTTGCAATATCGGGATGCTTGAAATTAAGCGCAAGCCAGAGAATTTTTTCGTTTATTGTTTTGGGGTCGCTGAGATTCGGGAAATACTTCATTTCGGCAAATCCGCGTTCCTCAAGATAATGGCGCTTCATCTGAGGCGTTACTTTACCTTCCATAAAGAAGAATTCTTTTTCGTCGCTTCTTTCGAATTCGTAAACCTCGTCCTCATCATATGACTCGGCTTCAAGCTTGCTTTCATGGATGAGCTTTAACTCATCATAGCCTATCTGCTCAAGGAATTCACGCTTAATTCCCCTGCCAACAGTTGCCTGCTGAGCAAAGAACTGAGTTAAGGCGTTACCCTCAACAACAACCCACTTGCCCTCATCGGTGTAGGTGAAATCCCAGCCGATAAATCTTGCATCCTTGATTTCAAGCGCAATTTTCTTTGCAAGTCTGAGTGCCTTATCCCAGTCGGGAAGCTGAATGCCGTTGAACTGATAGCCGTTATCGGGGTGGGTTTCGTAAACTATTCCGCGTTCATCTATTCCGTTGCTGTCGAGCACGCCGTTTTCTTTATCAATATGAACAAGAATACCGCCTGCACCGCCGTTATCAACGAATGCACCCTGCCTTCCGATTTTCATAAAGGTGCTGATAACCTCTGCGTTATAGTTCTTAACATATGTAATGATTCTGACCGTGTTAACTGAATCCCTGTTGAGCTTCTTGATTTCATCGTGAGCACTGATTAACTCTTCAAGAATAATCAGCTTTCCGCCCTCTGAAAGCTCCTCGTAAAGTGCGTCAACATCGGTTTGCGGAGTTATTTCAATTTTTTCAACGCCTCTTCCTAAAGCGTCGTAGTTGTTTTTCTTAACAAAGGTTTTGTGTCTTGCACAGAAATCCTTGAAAATATCCCTTGCGTTTTCGCCGTCAACAAGAACAATCTCTCTGCCGTAATATTTGCTTAGCGCGCTGTATGCGGCAAATTTGTTGTTGAACATATCCTTGATGTGTTGGGGATTAAGGGTTTCAATAACCTGTGCCCTCATAACGCTTGAAACATATGTCTGCTTTTCCATGATGCTTTTTCCGTAGAAATGGAAAGAAACATATTCATCGGGATTGAATTTAAGAAGAAGCTCGGTAACTCGCATATCAAGCGCAACATCGTGCCTGATTTTTTCATCGGTTTCAACCTCTGGAACTGCATATTTAACGGTTTCAATAAGCATTTCCCTCTTGCCGTTTGAAAGAACCTTGTCAACGGTTTCATAGAATTCGTTAACCTCGTCTTCAACCTCCGCATAGTTCATTTTGCCATCTTCGATAGAGACAATTTTTTCTCTTATCCTTGATGCAAGCTGCCAAATCCAGATAGTTGTCTGAATTCTTCTGTCAACCTCATAGTTATCCTTTTCAAGGTCAAGCTCATAGATTCCGTAATCAAAATACCAGTTAACGCCAACGGTGAAAAACGGCTGCTTGAGGCGGATTTTTTCCATTTCCGCTCTGACTTCCTCTTTGGTTTTCGAGCAGATTTCATAGATTTTGTCATAAACCTCATCCCTGCGTGCCTGCTGCCTGCTGAGACGAAGCGCAACCGTTGCCATTTCGGTTTCGGACATTTCATACATTTTATGGGTGTAATATGCTTTTGCCTTAACGCCGAAAGCAGCCTGCGCCCTTGTAACCTTTTCGCTTGCTTCTTCAAAGGACCAGCCTGTTTTATCGGCAACTCTTAATATCCACTTTTTTCTTCCGCCCGGAGCCTTGCCCTCATTTTTCTTTTCCGCCCAAACTGCAAGCTCATAATCACTGAGCTCATAAAGCTTTTTGGAAAGGAAATCCTCAAGCGAAATTCCATATTGCATTTTTACATAATCAGCAAGCTTAACAGCGTCTTCATATGAAAGCCCTTTTTTCTGCATAAGCGCTTCAATTCTGTTGCGCCTTTTGTTTATTGATTTTGCCCTTGCCTTGAACTCATTATCGGATAATTTCCAGAGCTCAAGCTTGTTATAAAGGCTGTAGGAAATGCCGTATTCCTTTCTTGCGGCAAGCATTTTTTTGTTGGCTTCAAAATATGAAATATCAGCCTTTTTAGCAACATTTTTTATTTCATTAGCAGGTATTCTCATAGCGTTTCTCCTTGAAGTTCATCTAACTTAATATTTTAATAAATTTCGGTCTTTTTGTCAATATTATTATATTTGTGAAAGTGTTCCTGATAAGGCAGATTGTTCCTGCTCAAATTCCGCATTTGAAGGGTGCAGGCACTTGAATTTATAAGAAAATTATTATATAATATATTTAAGCAACAAATTTTTGCAAATGCTCTTTAGAAAGGATTGAGAATTATGAAAAAGATTAAGAGAATTTTAGCTGTTTTTCTTTCGGCTGTGCTTATAGCGCAGTGCATACCTTTTTCGGTTAGCGCAAGCGTTGATATTTCGGATAAAATCAGCACCGAAAGCACATATGAATTCAGCAGCATAAACGAAAATGCACCCTCGGACAGCGTTAACAGAGTTACTCTGTCAATAACCGACAAAATGCCCGAGCAACCAACACCGGAGGAACCCGAAGACCCCGACCCGGAAGACCCTGACCCGGAAGATCCCGACCCGGAAGACCCCGATCCGCAAGACCCTGATCCGGAAGAACCCGGCGGCGATGACACAACGCCAAATGAATCCGTCGATTGGGAAACCGAGCCCATTGCAGTAAATCCCGAAGACCCTGATCCTGAGGATCCCGATCCTGAAGATCCTGAAGAGCCTGAAAACCCCGAAGAGCCCGGCAAAATGACGGTTCTTAATGTTGATTACACCTGCGAGATTGAAGCAGTTGAATACAGAGTGGGTTTAACAAAAGTTGGCGGCGGATTTAAAACTCTGTGTTTTGCAGATCCCGAGGACAGAAGCACGGAAGAAGTTACCTGCAACGGATTTTCGGCAAGCGTAAACCTTGAGGGTGCAGGTCTTGAAGAGGGCAATTATTATATTCAGATAGCAAGAGCCAGAAACGAAGAACAGCAGGACCATTATTCTTTCGGCGACGTCGGCAACTGCTACAGAAATGTTTTAATCAACATTGATGAAAACGGCGAGGCTTCGTTCGTTGATTACTGTGATATTCAGGCGCAAAATGAATCTGTTTACACAAATCCTCTTTATCTCAATCCCGAATTCTACACCGATAAAACAATGGAAGATGTTCCCTTCTGCCTTCACAATCTTGTTAACGACACAGGGGCAACAAAGCCAACAAAGCTTGAATCGGAAAAAGCATCCTTAACAAGCACTCAGCTTAAATTCATTGAAAATCTTGCAAAGGATAAAACAAAGAACAGCGAGGGCGTTTACAACAAGGCAAAGGCAATATACAGCTATGTAAGTGCCAACACATATTACGACGATTATTCAAACAATCACTCAGCAGTTAAAACAATAAACAACCCCTATACAAACCTTAAAAAGATTTCCGACGGTGAAAATGCGTTCACCTGCTGCGTAGGCTATGCATCAATGATGTGCGCAATGCTTCGCGCACTTGATATTCCAACAAGGGTTGTATACGGAATTCACCTCAGCCTTCCGAAAGAATCGTGGAACTGTAATATCGACCCTGAAAATCAGAAGGAAGACGAACACTACTGGGTTGAATTTTTCGACGGCGAAAGATGGATTATTGCCGACGCAAATATGGGAACCTCAAACAAGTGGTACCGCGATAAATCGCAGTTTGAGGGCGGCAACGCAGGTGAAAAAGCGCAAAACAGCTTCACATATTTCGACCCGTCACCCGAACAGCTTGCAGTTTCACACTGCTGCCTCGGCGTTTACTCAAGAACTGTTATCGCAGCGCAAAACGATGTAAACAAGCTCTCGGCATTCCTTAATCAGAAATCAGGAAGCACAACCAACGCAAAGCTTCTCGGCTCAAGCAGCACCTTCAATGCCAACAGTGGCATACCCACCTGGAACTCGGATATTTTCTACGCAAACTATCTGACGGGTGAAATTGAAAAAATCGATTTCACAAAGGTTACAACACTTGCAGGCGCAGCTGATTTTTCAAACTGCAATGGACTTAAGTGGTTTTCGGCTTCAAACAACACAAAGCTCACCTCGCTTAATCTTTCGGGAAATACGGAGCTGCTTTCGGCGTTTGCTTCCTCGTGCGGATTAACAAAGGTTGACGCAACGGGCTGCAAGTCAATAACAACCTTAAATGCAAAATTCAATCCCCTCACCTCGGCAAAATACACCTTCAAAACAAACAAAACTGCAAGCATCACCGCAACAAAGGGCGGAACCTTCTATGTTGGCTATGAAAACGGCAAACACAATATGAAGGCTTATGCCGATTTGGGATATTATTTCTCCGGTTGGTTTAATTCAAGCGGAACAAAGTTAAGCTCTGCCGCTGAATACACAACCTCAACAACCTCTTCTTTCACTTATACTGCAAAATTTGTTAAACTCGGCACACCGCAGAATGTTAAAATCACCGCAGCCTCGCCCACTGCTCAGAAAATCAGCTGGGATAAGGTTAACTATGCCGACGGTTACTGGGTTTACAAAAGCACTTCCAAAAACAGCGGATATGTTGGAACAAAGGTTACGGGCAATGCAACAACCTCGGTTACCAAAACGGGGCTCACAACGGGCAAAACCTATTACTACTATGTTGTTGCATACAAGAATGTTAGCGGTGCAAGCTATATGCCCGTGAGCACAAATTCTGCCATTGTTTCAAAGCAGGTTGTTCCTCCGACTCCGAAGGTAACGCTTAAAACAGGAAGCAAATATGTTTCCGTTTCCTTCCCGAAAATCGCTAATGTTACAGGCTATGAGGTATACAGGGCAACAAGCTCCGGCGGAAAATACAGACTTGTTAAAACAGTTAAGCAGGGCAGCGCCTCAACCTTAACTTTCAAGAATACAGGGCTTAAAAAGGGCAAAAAATATTACTACAAAGTAAGAGCCTACAAAACTGTCGGCTCAAAGAAGATTTATTCCGCATATTCTTCGGTTAAAAACATAACCTGTAAATAAAATGCAGAAATCCCCTTGACAAAGGGGATTTTTGACTGACACAGTATTCTTTATAAAATAATAAATATTGACATAATTATTAGTATTGTGTTAAACTCACTTTATATTATAAGTAGTACTATACTTTATTGATTTAAGAGGAACAGAAGTGAAAGTTTTTATCATCTATGTTTTAAGGGTTTTTCTTGCAATAATTTATGCGCCCTTAAAGCTGCTTCCCTCAAAAAAGAATAAGGTTATTTTCTTAAGCCGGCAGACAAATGGCGCAAGCCTTGACTACAGGCTTATTCAGGATTATCTGAAAGAGCAGAAGCCCGATATAAAAATCGTCAGCATATGCAGAAGATACGAGAAAAAGGAAAAGGGCAATATTGAATATGTTATTTTCCTTAAAAACATTCTCCGCTCCGTTTATCACCTTGCAACTTCAAGAGTCTGCGTTATAGACGGCTACTGGCCTGCAGTTTCAATGCTTAAGCACAAAAAAACGCTCACCGTTGTTCAGATATGGCACGCTATGGGCAAAATCAAGGAATCGGGATATAAGGCGCTTAATAAAAAGAGCGGCAGAAATCCCAAAATCGCAAAAGCCATGGCAATGCACAGAAATTACGATGTTATTATTGCAGGCGGCAAGGCTTGGAACAAATTCTACTGCGAATCCTTCGATGTTTCGGAAGATGTGCTTTTAAACTGCGGACTTCCGAGAATTGACTATCTTCTTGCAACAAAAGAGGAAAACAAAGAAAGAATTCTCAAGGCATATCCCGAGCTTGAAAACAAAAAGGTTTTACTCTATGCTCCGACTTTTAGAAGGGGCTGGAACGCCGAATGGGATAGTTTTGCCGAGCTTTTAGACTTTAATAAATACGCTCTGATTGTTAAAAACCATCCCAATCAGAAGCTTAATTTAACCGCTGATTGCTTAACCTGTGATGAATTTTCATCGGTTGAGCTTCTCAGCGTTTGCGATTATCTTATAACAGATTATTCGGCAATCGCCGTTGAAGGCGCTCTGCTTGATGTTAAAACCTTCTACTATGTTTATGACTACGAGCAGTATAAGGAAAACAACGGCTTGAACATTGATTTGTTTGAAGAAATGCCGGGATGTGTTTTTGAAAACGCCGAGTCTTTAACCGAGGCGCTTGAAAAGGATTATCCTGCTGCAGCTCTTGAAAACTATAAAAAGAAGTTCCTTCCCGAAAATCTCGGAACCTCAACAAAAGCCATAGGCGATTATATTATTGACTCTTTAGGTAAAAGAAAATGAAGTTTATTAAAGCAGTTATAAAAAAGCTAAAGCTTTTCGTTCTTTATTTCGTTCGGATTGTTTTTGCTAAAAATCATTTCAAGGTGCCGTTTTACAAGAAGCTTAAGGCAAATCTTTTCGGCGGCTATCTTGCCGACCAGTATGCACTTTACGATTTCGACCATAACGACAGGCACGAATATCTTTCGGAATTCGATTGGTATAAATCAAGATATATCAACGAGCCGTTTGATTTTATGCTCAACAACAAGGTTGTTTGTTCGCTTGTTCTGGGTCAGTATATCAGGGTTGCAAAAACCTATGCCGTTAAAAACAGAAAGCACATAACCTCTGATGATGATAAAATCACAACTTACGAGGATATCATCAACCTTTTAAAAAGAGAGAGAAAGCTTATTATCAAGCCCTACGGCAGGGGCAAGGGCATCGGCGTTTATATGTTTAAATATGAAAACGGCAGATTTTATATCGGGCTTGATGAAACAGACGAGCTCGGTATTATTGATGTTCTTAAGAAAAACGACAACTGGATGCTCACTGAATACATCAATCAGCACAAATATCTCAACGATATTTTTGATAAAACTGCAAACACCATAAGGCTTATAACCCTGCGCGACCCCAAAACGCAGAAAATTAAGGTGTTCTTTGCCGTTCAGAGAATAGGCACTTCAAAAACCGTTCCCGTTGACAACGGAAGCGAGGGCGCGCTTATTTCAAAAATCGACCTTGAAACGGGCGAGCTTTCAGAGGCAAGAACGCTTCACAACCACAATGTTTATGAATATCATCCCGACACAAGTGCTCCGATTAAGGGTGCATTTGTTCCGGGTTGGGATAAAATCAAGGAAGAAATCCTTGCGCTTGCAAACAAGGTTTCGTTTATGAATTTTGTTGCGTGGGATATTCTTGTAACAGAAGAGGGCTTATGCATAATTGAAGCCAACACCTCCTCGGGCGTTAACATTATTCAGCTCTGGGGCGGTCAGCGAAACGGCGAACTCGGAGACTTTTACCGTTATCATAAAGTAATCAGAAAGTAGCTTGAAATGAAGTATATTATTATGGCAGACGGCAAGGGTCAGCGCTGGGATAATTATATGGATGTTTCAAAACACCTTATAAAAATCGACGGCATAACGCTTCTTGCCAGAACAACCAATTTAATAAGAAAATATGATGAAAACGCCGAAGTAATCATCACCACTCATAATAAAGATTATGAAACAGAGGGCGCTGTTCTTTATGCGCCGCTGAATAACGAGCTTGAAATCGACCGTTTCACCAGAGAGCTTATAGACGATGATATATGTTTTCTTTATGGGGACACATATTATTCCGATGATGCGATTGACACGATAGTTAAAACCAGGGTTGATGATATGCTTTTTTTCGGAACGCAAAGAAGCATTGTTGCGATTAAGATTAAGGACGGCAGTTTGTTCAGAAAGCACTTTGAAAGAGTGCGTCAGCTTTATGTTGAAGGAAAAATCAAGCAGTGCATAGGCTGGCAGGTTTATCTATCATACCGGAATCTTGACCTTGATAAAAAACAGATTGCCGATAAATTTATCGAGTTTAAAAACTCAACATATAACATTAATTCTCCTGAAGATATTCAGAGAATTTCAGGCGCGCACTAACAAACAAGGGGTATCATATGAAAAAGAACAATCCGCTCATAAAGCAATCAAAAAAGGTCAGAAAGTGGTGTCAGAAAAAAGGCTTCCACTCTGATTTTGCTGTTTGGGCAATAGCAAATACATATCGCTTTGCGCTTTTTGTTTTCGGAAAATCAAAAAAGCGTTTTGAATCTGCGCTCAAGGTTATGAGCGATTATTTAACCGAGGAAGAGCTTGCTTCGCGCAGAACAGTTCGCAGAATCTATAACGATATTCTTTTCAGCAGATTTATGTACGGAACTGTTACGAGGGAGTATTTTTCGTTTGATTTCAGAATGCTCACTCACGAGGCAAGAATAACCTATTTAACAAGGAACAACAAATATCCCTTCTACAGAAAATTCAACAACCAGAACTATGTTGACTATCTCAACAAGAAAACCGAAACCTACAAGAAGTTCAAGGAATTCTATAAAAGAGATGTTCTTTGCATTTATGATGAAAACGATTTTGATGCCTTTGTTGAATTCGTAGGCAAGCACGAAAGATTTATATATAAGCCAGCAGACGATTACGGAGGACACGGCGTTAAAATCTACAATTCCAAAAAATACGGCTCATTAAAAGAGCTCTTTGATGTTATTCTTTTCAACGGCTGCTGTGTTGTTGAAGAGCTTATTGTTCAGGCAGACCCGATCAAATCGCTTCATCCCGCGTCGGTTAATACGATGCGCGTTGTTGCCTTCCTTTCCCCGAGCGGAGAAACCAAAATTCAGTGGTGCTTCCTTCGTATGGGTATGGGCGGCAGTCACACGGATAATATGAGCTCGGGCGGTCTTGCAATTATGGTTGACCCGAAAACGGGTATTGCATATCTTCCCGGAAGGGACTGGCTGGGTGCAGAGCACCTTTTCCACCCCGACACGGGCGCAAAATTAATCGGACTTCAAATTCCCGAATGGGACAAGCTGCTTGAACTCGTTAACAAGCTTTCCCATGTTATTCCTCAGATACGCCTTGTAGGCTGGGACCTTTCATACACCGATAAGGGCTGGATATTTGTTGAAGGAAATGCAACTCCGCAGTGCGTTTCTGCACAGCTTACCAATTTCAACGGCAGACTTTATCTTTATAAGAATATGGAAGCTGAATTTGATTCCTTCATGGAATTTGAAGAAGGAATTATATCCGAGGATGTATTAAACGAGCGCCTCGAGTTAATCAAAAATAATGAATATGTGGCTGAGGAGGAAACCAAGTGATGAGCAGTAACAAAACAACTATCGGCTTTTCGGGAGATATTTCCTTCAGCGCATTTTTCAAAGATGCATATAAAAACGAAAACCTTTTAGCGCCCGAAATCAAAAGCTTTTTTGAAGGAAACGACGCAAATGTTATCAATCAGGAAAGCCCGATAACCGAGTGCAGAATAACTAATAAGAAAAGACTTGCTCACAGATGTGATGTTGAGGTTATTCCCTTTTTTCAGAAAACAATTCCGAATGTTGTTGTTTCGCTTGCAAACAACCATATGCTTGATTACGGAAGAATCGGCGTTATCGACAGCTGCGAGAACCTTGAAAAATTCGGCTGCGCCTATATCGGCATCGGCAGGAACAGAGAGGAAGCATCAAGATATCTTATTATCGGCGAGGATATTAAGGTTGGCATAATCTCTATTGAATATAAAAAGTTCAGACCCCACGGAATGAAGTGGGCTGCCCCGTTTTGCGAGGTTAATCTTGATGAGCTTGAAGAAAAAATCAGGATTATGAAGCAGGAAGAAAAGGTTAACTGGGTTGTTGTTGTTTATCACGGCGGCGAAGAATTTTTAAACTGCCCCCTGCCCTTCAACAAAAAGCTGCTTCATAAAATTGCAAATATGGGCGCCGATGCGATTGTTGCACATCATCCCCATGTTGTTCAGGGCTATGAGTACTATAAAGGCAAGCCGATTTTCTATTCACTCGGCAACTTTATTTTCGACACGACCTATCAGCGTGCCCAGGAAGGAACAACCGAGGGTATGCTTGTTAAGCTTTCCTTCACAGATAAGGAAATCACCTGGGAAAATCTTCCCATTCATATCGACAGAGAAACCATGGCAATCAAAGCAGGAGAAGAAAACCCCTATTTTGTTAACCTTGCGGATATTAACTACTCTGCTAACTGGACCTATCAGTGCGTAAGAAAGAAGGAAGCCCTTGAAAAAGCAACCGAGCTTCGTGAAAGAGAAACCGAGGAAATGGCTGAATTAAGAGCAGCTGAATCCGAGCGCATTATAGGCATTCAGAAGAAATACGACGATTATGATGAGGAAGAGGACGGCGAGGCTGCCGTTGCTGCTCCAAAGGGCAAAACCTCATTCAAAAAGATGATAAGAAAAGCAGGTTCCTCTGTTTTGAACAAAAAGAAAAGAACCTACCGCCGCGGCAGATTCTTATATAAAACATTATATAGAGGACGGCAGATTAAAGACGCTTAAGGAGTTTCCTTAAACGCCTTTAATAGTTTCAAGTTGCGAGCTCCGAGTTGCGAGTCCTCGGTTACTCGCCTTCGGCTCGAACAATATGTTTATGATGATATTTGTATAGAACATGAAATGCCTGATGATGATATTGAATAAGAAAGGATTTGATTTTTTGAAAAAGACTTTATCATTTCTATTGTCTATCTTAATGCTTATTGCTACTTCTGTTCCGTTCAGCTCATATGCGGCTAATGAACAGCAAACAAGCGGTTCCTGCGGTGATAACGCAACATTTGAATTAAAAGACGGTGTGCTTACTATTACCGGTACAGGTGAAATTACATCACATCCTTGGTGTAATTTGTTTGAAACAACGAATATAAACAAAGTGATAATAAATGAAGGTGTAACTGTAATAGGCGAGAATTCATTTAAAAACTGCACAAAAATTAAAGAAGCTATACTGCCGGAAAGCCTGACAGGAATAAAAAAACTGGCATTTTATAATTGCAATTGTCTTGAAACCGCCAATTTACCAATGAATCTTAAATATATAGGACAAAACGCATTTAAGGATTGTAAAGCATTAAAGAAAATAGAGCTTCCTGAAAAACTCGAAAGAATATACGGAGGAGCTTTTAGTGGTTGCTCATCCGCTAAAGGTGCATTGTTTTTAAGAAAAAAGCTGTATATTGAATTGTATGCTTTCAGCTATTGCAGAGGCTTGGAAGAGATATATTTTGAGGATGGGTTTACAATTGATAATTTCACAAGCTCACGCCCGTTAACAATATTTAATTATTGCGAAGGAGTTAAGAGACTATATATTCCGCCGAGTATGACAAGAATCGAAGGAGCATTATTTAATAATTTCACATCTTTAACGGATATAACTATTTCTGAAGGTGTTGAAGATATCGGAGGTTTTAACAACTGCACATCTCTTGAAAAAATTACTCTTCCCAAAAGCATAAAGAACATAAACAATTATGCATTTTACGGCTGTAAAGAGTTAAAAAGCGTTAAAATTCAAAGCAAAATTGAAAGTTTAGGCAGGGAAGCTTTTTATAACTGCACATCACTTAAATCGATTAAATTTCCTTACGGAGTTGACAGTGTAGGAAAACGTGCTTTCGGCTATTACGAAACGGTTGACCAAGTCACCCAGACTGCTGAGGGCGGAACAAAAGAGATTAAATCTGAACACAAAATCAAAAATTTCAAGGTTTACGGCAAAAAGTGTAAGGCGTTAACTGATTATTGCAAGGAAAACGGATTTACATTCATTGATATGTATGATGTCAAAAACGCTACTGTTACAATGAAATCACAAACCTATAACGGCAGCGCAAAAAAGCCGTCCGTTACCGTTAAGCTTGCAGGAACAACGCTGAAAAAAGATACAGATTATACTGTAAAGTATTCTAATAACACCAAAGTCGGCACTGCAAAAGTAACGATTACAGGCAAAGGAACATATAAAGGCACACTTGAAAAGACCTTTAAGATTAACCCGAAGCCGACGGAGATAACAAAGCTCACACCAGGATCGAAGAGTTTTAAAGCGTATTGGAAAAAGAAAACAACTCAAACAACAGGTTATCAGATTCAATACAGCACATACAAAGATTTAAAAAATGCAAAAACTGTTACAATTTCATCAAACAAAACAGGAGCAAGAACTATCAAATCCTTGAAAGCAAATAAGAAGTATTATGTAAGAATTCGTACATACAAAACGGTAAACAAAAAGAAATACTATTCTAAGTGGTCTGAAACTTTGGCAGTAAAGACAAAGTAGCGGTCAGTGAATGGCGGTCTGCTTAATTAATTGAACGAAGCGAGTAACCGAAAACTCGGAGCTCGCAACTCGCAGCTCGCAACAAAAAAAGAAGTTTAAGGACGAACCCTTAAACTTCTTTTTTATATCAGTCTTTTTTATCGTTTCTGTGGTGGTGATGACCGTGACCTCTGCCGCCGTCTCTTCTCGGCTTGCGGTTCTTTTCTTCTTCCTCAAGGTCGTTTTCGGGAGTCATTCCTTCAAGCTCGATGAGTGCATCTCTTCTTGAAAGATTGATTCTGCCCTGGTCGTCGATTTCAATGCACTTAACTATGATTGAATCGCCGACATTGACAACATCCTCAACCTTTTCGGTTCTCTTAACATCAAGGCGTGAAACGTGAACAAGCCCTTCCTTGCCGGGAGCGATTTCAACGAATGCGCCGAAGCTCATAATTCTTGTAACAACGCCGTTATAAAAAGCGCCTACCTCGGGGTCGGTTGCAATAAGGCGAACAACCTCAGCCGCGCCGTTGCACTTATCAACATCAAGACCTGAGATATAAACTCTTCCGTCCTCTTCGATATTGATTTTAACATCGTATTCTTCCTGGATTTCCTGAATAACCTTACCGCCCTTGCCGATAACATCGCCGATTTTGTCGGGATTGATTGTAAGAGTAACCATCTTGGGAGCGTAGGGTGAAAGCTCTGCTCTGGGCTCGCTGATAACGGGAAGCATAATTTCATCAAGGATGTAATTTCTTGCCTTGTGAGTCTTTGCAAAAGCCTCTTTGATAATATCAAATGTAAGTCCGTGAACCTTAAGGTCCATCTGAATTGCAGTGATACCCTTTTTTGTTCCTGCAACCTTGAAGTCCATATCGCCGTAGAAATCTTCAAGTCCCTGAATATCAACCATTGTCATAAAGTCGCCGTACACGCCTTCATCACCTGTGATAAGTCCGCAGCTGATACCTGCAACGGGAGCCTTAATCGGAACGCCTGCAGCCATAAGAGCAAGTGTTGAGCCGCATATTGAGCCCTGTGAGGTTGAGCCGTTTGAAGAAAGAACCTCAGATACAACTCTGATTGCATACGGGAAATCATCAATGCTCGGAAGAACGGGAACAAGAGCCTTTTCAGCAAGTGCGCCGTGACCGATTTCGCGTCTTCCGGGGCCTCTTGAGGGCTTTGTTTCGCCAACTGAGTATGAGGGGAAATTGTAGTGGTGGATATATCTCTTTTCGGTCTGTTCGTCAAGTCCGTCAAGCTGCTGAGCGTCGTTCATAGGACCGAGTGTTGCTATTGAAAGCACCTGGGTCTGACCTCTGGTGAACATACCCGAGCCGTGAACTCTTGCAAGAAGGTCAACCTCTGCGTTAAGAGGACGGATATCGTCGATTCCGCGTCCGTCAACTCTCTTGTGCTCATCCTTAAGCCATGCGCGAACAACATGCTTCTGAACAAGATACATAATCTCGTCAATCTTAGCGGTGTTATCCTCAAATCTCTCATCAAACTTCTCGTGAACTGCTTCATAAATCGGAAGAAGCGCAGCGTCACGAACAGTCTTATCGTCTGTGTCAAGAGCCTTTTTAACGTCCTCAATGCAGAATTCTTCGATTTCTGCCATAATCTCCGGGTCGGGGTCGGAGGACTCATATTCAAACTTCGGCTTACCAACCTCTGCAACAATACCTTTGATGAACTCAACAATCTTCTTGTTTTCCTCGTGTGCAGCCTCGATAGCCTTCAGCATTGTTTCATCGTCAACCTCGTTTGCGCCTGCTTCAATCATTGCAACAAGGTCTGCAGTTGAAGCAACTGTTAAAACAAGGTCGCTTACTGCTCTCTGCTCAAGGTTGGGGTTGATAACGATTTCGCCGTCAACAAGACCAACGTTAACGCCTGAAATCGGTCCGTCCCACGGAATATCGGAAATAGCAATAGCTGCCGAAACGCCAATCATTGCGGTAACCTCGGGTGAACAGTCGGGGTCAACGCTCATAACTGTTGCAACAACCGAGCAATCGTTTCTTAAATCCTTCGGGAATAAAGGACGGATGGGTCTGTCTATGCAGCGTGAAGTTAAGATTGCCTTCTCGCTGGGTCTGCTTTCTCTTCTCTGGAAGGAGCCGGGAATTCTTCCGACTGAATACATTTTCTCTTCATAGTCAACTGAAAGCGGGAAGAAGTCTACGCCCTCTCTGGGTTTAGCAGAAGCAGTAACGTTGCAAAGAACCTCTGTTTCGCCGTAGCGTGCTAAAACAGATGCATTTGCAAGACCTGCCATCTTGCCTGTTTCAAGAGTGAGCTTTCTGCCTGCGAGTTCAGTTTCCCAAACTTTAAAATTCTTGAAAAACATTTTTTCTACCTCTCATTTAAAATTCATAAAATCTATTTCAAAAGGAGGGCAATAGTAATAAAGTCAATGCACTTTTTTCAAAATGCACTCAATTTACTACTATTGAATGCTCCTCCTTTATGAACAAATAAAGTAACGAAGCAGACGATACACAGGGTATCGTCTGCTGTTTTTTACGCCTCTGCGCTATCAGCAGCGTCTGCTGAATTTCTCTCGATTGTGTTACGGATACCGAGCTTAGCAATAAGGCTACGGTATTCATTAACATCATTCTTATAGATATAAGCGAGAAGATTTCTTCTGTGACCAACCATCTTAAGAAGTCCGCGGCGTGAGTGATGATCCTTCTTGTGAACCTTGAGGTGCTCTGTAAGCTCGTTGATTCTGTATGTTAAAACAGCAACCTGAACCTGAGCAGAACCTGTGTCGCCCTCGTGAATAGCATATTCCTTGATGATTTCCTGCTTTTTCTCTTGAGTCATTTTCATTTCCACCTTTCATAATATTTGCCTTTGCGGATAACACAGTAGCGGGATGGTGAACCCCGAAACCGAGTAATTCGTTTTCAGCGAATGGAATTATAACATATAAATTATTATTTGTAAAGTATTATTTTTTATAGCATATATCTTGTGGTGTATTTTGGATTTTGGCACATTATATAATATATTGTATTTTTTGCTTGACAAATCACTTTTATATGATATAATTTATAAGCCGCATATTATAGGCTTTAAGTTGCAGAGCAACAGTGAAGAGATAAAAGTTAAGAGTGAATAGTTGTTGGTCTTGCAGACTGCAATTATAATCGGAGCTTTGCTCCCCTAAACTTTTCATTTTTCACTCTTCATTTTTCACTGTTTTGTTTTGTGAGCAAAACAAAACTTTGCGCGCCTATCGTAGCGAGTCTTATGAAAGGTTAAGAAAAGTATGTACGCAGTTATCGAAACAGGCGGAAAGCAGTACAAGGTTGCTGAGGGCGACGTTCTCTACATCGAAAAGCTCGGTGCTGATGAAAACGCTGAAGTAACTTTCGACAAGGTTCTTGCAGTAAGCACAGATAAGGGCTTCAAGGCAGGAAGCGATTGTGCAAAGGCTTCCGTTAAGGCTAAGGTTCTCAAGAACGGCAAAGGCAAGAAAATCACTGTTTTCACCTATAAGCCCAAGAAGAACGAAAAGCGCAAGATGGGTCACCGTCAGCCTTACACAAAGGTTGAGATTACCTCAATCAAGGCATAATGATTAGAATTAATTTTTTCAGGAGCGGTGAAGCTCTCACAGGCTTCGAGTGCAAGGGGCATTCAATGAGTGCCGAGCGCGGAAGCGACATCATCTGTGCATTTGTTTCAAGTGCCTGCTATATGACGGCAAACACTATAACCGAAATAATCGGTCTTGAAGCAGATACCGCAGTTGACGACGGATATATGAGAGTTGAAATCACAGGCTCTAACGACTCGGCTCAGGATATTCTTAACGGAATGAAGCTTCATTTAACAGAGCTTGAAAAGGATTATCCGAGCAACATAAAAGTGATTATAACGGAGGTTTAGGTATGCTTAAGTTAAACATACAGCTTTTTGCTCATAAAAAAGGTATGGGTTCAACTAAGAACGGCAGAGATTCCGAATCCAAGAGACTCGGCGCTAAGAGAGCAGACGGTCAGTTCGTTCTCGCAGGCAACATCCTCTATCGTCAGAGAGGAACTCACATTCATCCGGGCAACAACGTTGGAATCGGCTCTGATGACACCCTCTTTGCTCTTATCGACGGAACCGTTAGATTTGAGAAAATGGGCAAGGGCAGAAAAAAGGTTTCTGTTTACCCTGTTGAACAGTAATTAAAAAAATGAACGGCTTGCTGAGGCAAGCCGTTATTTTTTAGCGGCAAGTTGCAAGCCCCGAGTTCCGAGTTTTCGGGTGGCTTCGCTCCGACTATAAAAAGGTATTGACAAACGAAAAATAGTGTGCTATGTTATAAGTGTACTAATCGTATTAATACACTCAAGCACACTTTTGAGAAAGGAGCGATTATATGATTTCTGTAAACTATCGCGACTCGCGACCGCTATACGAACAGATTAAGGAAAGCATAATTAAACTTATTATGACAAATTCGCTTTCCGAAAACGAGCAGCTGCCCTCTGTTCGTGAGCTTGCGGTTGAGCTTGCGATAAACTCAAACACCATTCAGCGCGCCTACAGAGAGCTTGAAAACGAAGGATATATCTATAAGATATCGGGAAAAGGCACCTTCGTTTCTCCGCAGGAGCATTTTCGCCCCAACACCGAGGAGCTTTATACCAATTTTAAAGAAGCTGCGGCAAAGCTGCTTTTCTCGGGTGAGGACGCAAAAACGCTGAAAAACGAAATCGACAGAATAGAAAAGGAGGTATTGCAAAATGATTGAGGTTAAAAATGTTGTTAAAGCCTTCGGCGATTTTAATGCACTCAACGGCGTTAATATGAATATTGCCGACGGCAGCATCTACGGTCTTGTCGGCCCCAACGGTGCAGGAAAAACAACACTTATGAACACCCTTTGCGGAATTTATAAAGCCGCTGGCGGCGAGATAACCGTTGACGGTATTCCCGTTTACGAAAACAATGATATCAAGAAAAGAATAGTTTATATTTCCGATGATGTTTTCTATTTTCATAACTCTTCTGCAAACAGCTTAAAGAATTTTTATAAAGGACTTTATGAAAACTTTGATGAAAACAAATTTCAGGAATATGCAAAGTATTTTCCGAGCATAAACACGAATATGAATGTTCGCCGTCTTTCAAAGGGTATGAAAAAGCAGGTTGCCTTCTGGATTGCAATTTGCTGCAACCCCGATATTCTTGTGCTTGATGAGCCCGTTGACGGTCTTGACCCGATGATGCGCCACCAGATTTGGGGACTTATCATAAACGAGGTTTCGCAAAGAGAAATGACGGTTCTGATTTCATCGCACAACCTCAGAGAGCTTGAGGATGTTTGCGACACCGTCGGAATTATGAATAAGGGCAGAGTTTTCCTTGAAGCCTCGCTTGACGATTTGAAAACCCAGCTTTCAAAAATTCAGGTTTCATTCACTGATGAAATCAACACAGCGGATATCGGAATTAATATTCTTAAGGAAAAGAAAACCGGCAGAGTTTACGAGCTTGTTGTAAGCGGTGATAAAGCGGAAATTAAACAAAAAATTGAAGAATTTAATCCTTTGTTTGTTGAGGCGCTGCCCTTAACACTTGAGGAAATATTTATTTATGAATTGGGGGAAGAAGATAATGAAATCAAACAAATCCTTATTTAACGCCACCCTGTTTAAATCAAACATAAAAAGATTTCTTCCGTTTTCAATTCTGTTTGCAATTATCGAATTCATAATCTGGCCTTTAAGTCTGCTGTTGTCTCAAACAATCAGCTACGACTTCGTCGATAAGCTTGATATTGAAGATTTAACCTCATACTGCCTTGTATCGGACGGCTTTGCACTGATTTTTGCAGGCGCTTTTGCGCTTCTGGTTTTCAGCTATCTGTTTTCAACAAATAAGTGCAACGCGCTCCACGCCTTCCCGATTGGCAGAAAAGCGCTGTTTTCAACAAATATTCTCAGCGCATATGTTCTTCTGGTTGTTCCTCAGCTGTTCGGCTTTGCAGTTGCAATTCCCGAAATTGCATTGTTTTCAAAGGGCAGCGAGGTTGTTTTAACCGTTGTGCTTTTGCAGCTTGCATCAATCTTCCTGATGTCGTTTATAATGCTTGCAATCGGAGCGCTTGCAATGATGCTTGCAGGCAACGCATTTTCGGGAGCGGCAATATATTTCATTCTGCACTTTCTTTACTCAGGGCTTATTGAAATAGCAAGCTTTTTCGCTTCAGTTTTCGGCATAGGACTTAACGAAAACGTTCTTATAGGCGAATCAGTAGGTCTGCTCTCCCCCGTTGTTAACCTGTTTGCAAAAATAATAGATTATGATGTTGACAATGTTATAGCTTTTCAAAGCTTCTATATATACCTTGCAATCTATTTTGTTGCAGCAATTGTACTTTGCGCGCTTTCGTATTTAATCTATAAACGCAGAGAGCTTGAATGTGCGGGCGAAATGGTTGCATTTGAAATTGAGAACCCATTTATCAGAGTTATTGTTTCGGTAATAGGTGCTTCTTTAATTTCACTTATCATAGGAGAAATATTCTCGCTCGGCAGAATCGGATATGTTGTTTTCTATGTTGTATTCTCATTCATCATATACTTTGCAACAGAGATGATTCTGCAAAAGAAATTCAATATCTTTTCAGTAAAACTGATTTTAAGATGGGTTTTATGCTGTGCGCTGAGCATTGGAGTGGCAATCGGAGTTGCGGTTTGTCAGACAAATTATATTCCGAATATAAATAAGATTAAAAATGCTGAAGCAAGCGTAACATACGATATTATCAGCTATGATGAAGAAACCATAAAAAATACTATCGAGCTTCAAAAAGAGCTTATTAAGTATTCAACCAAGGACGAAGAATTTCTAAGCTTCAAGCATACCCCTAAAACTATCAAGGATTATGATTACGAGGTTTCATCCTATGTCGGCACCGATGATTATGCACTTATCAGCATTTCATATGCCCTTAAAAACGGCAACACCGTCACAAGAGAATATGAGTATTATTATGACAGCAAGAAAATTAATTCGCTGATTTCAAAGATTGAAACGAAAAACGAATATCTTAACTGCTTTGATTACCTTGACATCCTCAACATTGATTACAGCGTCAGCGACATCACCGTTGATGATTACACCAACGAGGAAGCTTTAAATGAAATTGAAATTAACCATCAGGATTTCGATAAGGTTATTGCCCTTCTTAAAGAGGATATCGGCACTATGACCGACAACTATTCCTCACTGAAGAAAAACAGCAATAATATGAATGAGAATGTTAATTTCTATATCAGATGCACTGTTCCCAAGGATTCCGTTAAAAAAGAGAGTATGGAAATGCTTTCGATGGATTATCAGTACAACGACTTTATTGAAGGTTTTATCAACTGCTATGATTACGATATTGACACAAGAAATAGTTATAGTTTTGAAATAAATATCTATCGTCTTCCCGATAATTCAAAGACTGTGGAATTCTTAAAGAATTATCAGCAGTAACAAAACAAAAAACGAGTTGCCTCTTCCGAGGTAACTCGTTTTCTCTTTTATACTATTTTATTTCATTGCTTTAACTTCTTCAAAGGTTTCAACCATTTCAGGGTCGTTGGTATCCCTGGAAATAAGAGAAACAATAACATTTGCAACAAGCGCAATGATGAATGCGGGAAGAAGCTCGTAAATATCCCAGATTCCGCCCATGGGTCTTACAACAAACTTCCAGATGAAGATTGTTGCAACGCCCGTACGCATACCGGCCATTGCCCCGTATCTGTTTGATTTCTTCCAGAACAGTGCAAGAAGCATTGCAGGACCGAACGCTGCGCCGAAGCCGCCCCACGCAAACGAAACGATTTCAAATACCTTTGATTCTTCATTCAATGCTATTATAACTGCGATAACAGAAACAACAATCAGAGTAGCTCTTGCAACAACCATCTGTGCGGTTCCCGAAAGTTTAAACTTAAACAGACCGCCCATAATGTTTTCGCTCATTGATGATGAAGCTGCAAGAAGCTGGCTGTCTGCCGTGCTCATTGTGCTTGCAAGAATGCCTGCAAGGATTATGCCTGCAACAAGCGCAAGGATAAAGCTTTGATTTGAAAGCAAATCTGCAATCTTAATAATAACGGTTTCTTTATCCGTATCATCAAGATTATAAGTGCCGGTTGTTTTATCAAGCTTAGAGATAATATCAATGCTGATTTTTCCTGCTTTAACAAGTGCGTTTCCTACAACACCGATAAATACGGCGATTCCCATTGAAATAACAACCCAAACAGATGCAACTCTTCTTGAAAGTTTAATCTTCTTCGCATCTTCAATAGCCATAAATCTGAGAAGAATATGGGGCATTCCGAAGTAGCCGAGTCCCCACGCGAGTGTTGTGAAAATAGTTAATACTGTATACGGACTCGAACCGCCCGATATTATTCCGGTTTTTTCATCGGCAGTAACACTATGCATATTAAACATATCAAGGAATCCAGGAAGCGATTTTGCATTATCTGCAACAGCCCCTAAACCGCCTGCCTTTGAAACGCCGAAAACCAAAACGATGATAAGCGCAACCGTCATAATTACAGACTGAATAAAGTCGGTTGTTGAAGCAGCGTTGAAACCGCCGAGTGATGTATAAGCAACAATAACGATTGCCGAAATAATCATTGCCTTATGATAGCTGATTCCGAAAAGTGTTGCGAAAAGCTTTCCGCAGGCTGAAAAGCCCGATGCGGTGTAAGGAACGAAGAAAATTATAATAACAAGCGCCGAAAGACCGAGAAGGATATTACTGTCATCCTTATATCTTTTTGCAAAGAAATCGGGAACTGTTATTGCACCGATTTTTTCGGAATAGTTACGAAGGCGCTTTGCAACAACAAGCCAGTTAACATATGTACCGAATGCAAGACCGATTGCAGTCCAGCCTGCGTCTGCAATACCGGTTAAATATGCAACGCCGGGAAGTCCCATAAGCAGCCAGCTGCTCATATCCGACGCCTCCGCGCTCATTGCGGTTACAAGCGGACCTAATTTTCTGCCGCCGAGATAGAAATCTCCAACGTTTTTTGTTCTTTTTGAATAAATAACTCCAATAATGACAACAACCGAAAGATAAGCAACGATTGAAATCATAATACCTATCTGAGCCTTATCCATAAAAACCCTCCTTTTATTCATTATTTAAACAAGAATGCAATAATTATAGCAGGTTTAGCGCTTTAATGCAATAAAATATTTTGCTCTTGTAGAAAATATTTTGTATAATATGTAAAACTTACATTTTTTTCTTGATTATTCCTATTAAATGTTATAGAATATTAATTGCTAAAAAATAAACAATTATTTTTTAATTTAATTTTACAGGGGGTAATTCCAATGGTTAAAGTTGCTATTAACGGTTTCGGCCGTATCGGACGTCTTGCTTTCCGTCAGATGTTTGAAGCTGAGGGTTATGAGGTTGTTGCAATCAACGATCTTACAGATCCCAAAATGCTTGCTCATCTCCTTAAGTACGACACAGCTCAGAGAGGCTATGCAGGTGTTATCGGCGAAGGTAAACACACTGTAGAGGCTACTGAGAATTCAATCATCGTAGATGGTAAGGAAATCACTATCTACGCAAAACCCAACGCTGCAGAGCTTCCCTGGGGCGAGCTTGATGTTGACGTTGTTCTTGAGTGCACAGGTTTCTACTGCTCAAAGGATAAGGCTCAGGCTCACATTGATGCAGGCGCTAAGAAAGTTGTTATTTCTGCTCCCGCAGGAAACGACCTTCCCACAGTTGTTTTCAATGTTAACCACGAAACACTTACTGCAGACGACAAAATCATTTCTGCTGCATCCTGCACAACAAACTGCCTTGCTCCTATGGCAAAGGCTCTCAACGATTATGCTGAGATTCAGAGCGGTATTATGTGCACAATCCACGCTTACACAGGCGACCAGATGATTCTTGACGGTCCTCACAGAAAGGGTGACCTCAGAAGAGCAAGAGCAGGTGCTGCTAACATCGTTCCTAACTCAACAGGTGCAGCTAAGGCAATCGGTCTTGTTATTCCCGAGCTCAACGGCAAGCTTATCGGCGCTGCTCAGAGAGTTCCCACTCCCACAGGTTCAACAACTATTCTTACAGCTGTTGTTAAGGGCGACGACGTAACAGTTGACGGCATCAACGCTGCAATGAAGGCTGCTTCAAACGAAAGCTTTGGCTACAACACCGATCCCATCGTTTCAATGGATATCGTTGGTATGAGATACGGCTCACTCTTTGATGCTACTCAGACAATGGTTCTTCCCATCGGCGACGGCAAATACGAAGTTCAGGTTGTTTCTTGGTATGATAACGAAAATTCATACACATCACAGATGGTTAGAACAATCAAGTACTTCGCAGAGCTTGGCTAAACAAAAAAATAAAATCCCCGAGAAATCGGGGATTTATTTTTTTGAGTTTCAAGTACATAGTGCCGAGCTCCGAGTTTAATGGTGCTGCGCACGGCTTATTATAATTGTTTGAGCGAAGCGAGTAACCAAGAACTCGGAACTTGGGGCTCGCAACTCGCAGCTTTAAAGTCTTTCCGCTATTGTATAAATAAGCTCTTTGGTCTTGTCCCATCCGAGGCAGGGGTCGGTGATTGATTTGCCGTAAACGCCGTCCTCAATCTTCTGGCAGCCGTCCTCAATATACGATTCAATCATAAAGCCTTTAACCATATTCTTTATATCATCGTTATTATGGATTGAGTGAATAACCTCTTTTGCAATTCTTATCTGTGCAAGATAATTCTTACCCGAATTGGAATGGTTTGTATCGATGATTACGGCAGGGTTTTCAAATCCGCCGCAGCAATACATATCGTAAAGAATTCGTAAATCCTCGTAGTGATAGTTCTGATGGTTAATGCCGTGCTTATCAACGCTGCCGCGAAGAATTGCGTGTGCAAGCTCATTGCCCCTGCTTTCAACCTCCCAGCCTCTGTAAAGGAAGGTGTGCGAGCCCTGAGCCGCCTTGATTGCGTTGAGCATAATTGAAAAATCGCCGCTTGTCGGGTTTTTCATACCAACGGGAATATTGAGTCCGCTTGAAACAAGGCGGTGCTCCTGGTTTTCAACGCTTCTTGCGCCCACTGCGATATATGAAAGCAAATCTGAAAGATATCTTGCGTTTTCGGGATAGAGCATTTCATCGGCGCACGCAAAGCCTGTTTGCTCGATTGCATCCTTGTGAAGATTTCTTATTGCAATAATGCCCTCAAGCATATCGGGCTTCTTATCGGGGTCGGGCTGATGAAGCATTCCCTTATAGCCTGCACCCGTTGTTCTCGGCTTACCCGTGTATATTCTCGGGATGATGAGGATTTTATCCTCAACTTCCTTCTGAACATCTTTAAGACGGTGTATGTAATCCAAAACGGAATCCGCTCTGTCAGCCGAGCACGGACCTATAATAAGTAAAAATTTATCGCTTTCGCCCTTGAATACGCTTGCAATTTCTCTGTCGCGCGCATCCTTAATTGCAGTTGCCTGCGCTGATAACGGGAACTGCTCTTTTATTTCCTGCGGAATAGGAAGCTTTCTCTTGAAATCCGTATTTACCATATTATCCATAGTTTTCACCTCTGATTTGGTATGATAGCATTTATATAAGAAATAGTCAAATAAAAATATCCTTAAAAAACGTTTGAGCGCGGCATAGCCACGCTCATTTTACTATTATTTTGTTTTAATGCTTTTGCTCTTAGACCAATTGGCATAGATGTTTTTTCCGTTTTTAACGCTATAACCCCTTACCCGAACATAGTATTTCTTTTTTGCCGAAAGACCTTTAACGGTTCTGGAGAAGGTTTTGTTGCCCTTAAGCGTTACCTTGTGAACATATTTTTTAAATTTCTTATCGGTCGAATACTGGATCTGATATCCTTTTGCTCCGCCGAGCTTGTTAAATGTTACTTTAAAACTCTTTTTTCCTGATGTCAGCTTCTTGACCTTAATCGGAGTGCTATGATAATATTTAACAGCCGTATAAATAGTTTCATTTTCTATGCTTTTGCTGTATTTATAATCATAAATCTCTTTATCGCCGATTTTATCGTAAACAACTTTAACCCTTTTCCAGTCAGAAGTGCTGCCGCTGTAGTAAATTGTTCCAATAAAAGTATCCTTAAACGCTTTGTCCTCAATTTTTTTAACACTTTTCGGAATAAAGAGATATTCTTTATTAACACTGTAAAACGCATATTCTGCTATTTTTTCAACAGTGTTGGGAATAGTGGATTTCTCACATCCAAAAATCAGCGTATTAGTTTTTGTCTCAATAATCGCATTGCAGCTTTTTCTGCTGTCATAATGGGTGTTTTTTGAAGAAACCTTAACACTGTTTATTCCTCCTGTATCAACAATATAATCATTGATTATATATGTAATGCTTTTCGGAATAAAAACATCATAGGATTTGCCCTCGTTAACATTCGGATTGATAAATGTGCCAAAAACACTCAGCGGAAGATTTTTTAAACTTGTCGGAAATTCAATTTTCTTTAATACCTTGTCCGAAGCTTCAAACGCCTTTCGGGCAACGGTAAGCGTTCTGTCTTTAATCTTATATACTTCATGGCTCGCTTTTTTAACCTTTATTAATGTTTTCCCTATATACAGCGCGTCGTCTTCCCAATTGTTTTCATCTTTAAAGTACGCTGTCTGACTAAACGCCGCATTTCCTATATCTTTAACGGTATCGGGCAGTGTAATTTTGCTGAGGCTTTTGCATCTATAAAAAGCAGTGTCGCCTATTTGCTGAACGCTTTTAGGAATAACTATTGTTTCCAATCCTGTGCCCTCAAAAGCCTTTTTACCGATTATTTCAAGTTTTTCGGGCAGGGTTACTTTTGTTAATCCCGAGCATCCTTGAAATGCATAGTATTTAATTTTCTTAATGGTTTTTGGAAGACTAATGCTTGCAATATTCGTGCAGTTAACAAATGCTTCTCCGCCAACGCTTGTAATTCCACTTTTAACAACAACCTTTGTAATTTTTGTGTTGTTTTTCCATATGCTGCGTCTCTTGCCTGCTGATAAGTCTTCGGAAAAATCCTCCATTTCCCCTTTACCCGATATTGTCAAAACGCCGTCTTTAAGCTCATAGGTTGCATTTTCACCGCATTTACCCGAAGTTTCTACAGCAAAAGCGGTAAAAGATGAAAATACGCTGAAAAGTATTAATACGGATAATAGAATTGATAGTGCTTTTTTCATAATATTTTCACAACCTTTCTTGAAATAAACAGTTAATAATATTTGTGCGTCATTTGTCTAATTCATATTCATATGAAATATCATCATAGACATATTCTTTATATTCTTTTTGTGAAACTTCCTTTGGATTTGGCGCGTCTTGTCTGTAAACATCTTTAGTATTGGTATTAATTCTAAGCCAGTTATTGTAGCCTGAATATTCCTTCTTTCCATCCTCGTGAATATTATATGCCCTCATTTTGATATAATATGTCTTGCCCTTTTCTAGGTTTCTAAGGGTGCAATTGTTCTTTTTAGGATTGTTGAAGATTAGAGTTTGTGCATCTGAAAAATCGGCATCGGTTGCATAAACCAATTCAAAGCCATTGCAATATTCGGGATTTTGTTCATTCCAATTGAGCTCAATCTCACTTTCAGTAATATTACCTGGAATAAATCCAATTACATAATTAGCTGTATGACCGTTATATCTGTATGGAAGATAGTAAACTCGTGTTTCGCCATCATTATTTTTACCTGCAAGTTTATAAAAGTTATAATTATTATACTTCGTACCTGAAGGAGCTGTATATTTACCGCCGCTATATCCTACATGCCATGTTGTTTTGTAATATTTCTCATCATCATTTGTATATGCATTATTAGTACAATCTTTAATTGTTGATCCTTGGTCAGAAATAACTACATAGCTTTTATATGGGTTTATTGAATTGTTACTATTGCGCTTTATAACAACTTTTTCAACAAGCCTTACATGAGACCTAGTTGCTGTATTCTGAACCAGAAAATCTCCGGGTTGCATATATGCGTATACATCAGAATAAACATCGTCTATACTATCTCTTAAATTAACATATGTATTTGAACCGGAAGGGGTATAATTGCCAACATAATTAACATAATCACCATACCCATTTCGTGCTCGAGTGTCATTTCCGTCCTTTACTATTTTTTCACAGGTATATGCAGAACAAAATTGATTGTTGTGTTGTACTGTTGACATTAGTATTCCGCATGTTCTCTCAGGATGTCCTAATGCTGCTCTCCAAGCATAGCAAACCGATGATGAACAATCGGTTCCTCTTAAATAACGTCTAAGTTCATTGTTTGTTGGATAAGCAAGCATATCAGTAATAGCATTTTCAATTAACGGACCTGAGGCAAGCCAATGTTCTCTGCTTGCTTTGGTATAATAGCATTAAATACCGTAATAGTCAATAAATCATTTTGTTTTGCGTTCTTATTTATCGCTGTTATTCCTTTCGTTATTTCATTCGTTAACAGCGTTCTTATTTCACTAAGATATCTGCATTTTTATCGCTTTTTTAATTCATTCGTTTATATATTCGTTAAGCAAAGCTCTTAAAAAATTTTCAAAAAATTTTTTGTATGAAAAATGCATAAATATACAGGCCTCTTTTCGGTCGGCTCAGAGCAAGCGGCATTTTCAGTCCTTTTTTACCGAGAAATTACCCTCTTTCAAAAAATGGCTTTATTGAGCCGTTTTTTCTTTAAAACACTTGTTAACAGCGAAAAATAACGAAAGAAATAAGAGCACAAATAAGAGCAGATTTTATGAAAAAATAAGGTAGGAAATAAGAGGCGCGGCTAAGGAAAGAATTAACGAATTTCGGCTGTATACGATGTATTGACATTCATTTTTCTTTGTGGTATGTATGCCTTGAAAGCACAAAACGCTTTCAGAAATTTCAAAGAAAGAAGGAATATTTATGTTTCCCGTATCATTTGTAGCGGAAAAAACAAAACAACCCAGAGGAGGCTATATCAAGCCTTCACAATTCACTTTGATTCAGCTTGAGGATGAGCAGGAACTCAAAGATTTAAACAACATCTCACCCATAATAGTGGGCTTAGCCGTTGACTATCTGACAAGGTTTGCCATAGGAACTCCGAAGGAGGACGCTTTCGGCATTTCAATGTCGGGCGCAAGAAGAGCACAGGAGCGCGGCGTTGAGGATGCCGAGGCAGTTGCCGACGGGCTTTTGGATGGTATAACAGGTCTTGACGACCAATCAATTATAAATGCCTGCAAGCTTGCCACCTTTGATGTTTGGATAAGAAACACCAAAGCTGCCGCAATGGCAAAAACTCACAGCGACACAAATCCCGATGAGAATACCGTTAACGACATCAGAATAATGGTGAATCGCGGCGTTCGCTTCTTTGACGAATACGGACCGATTAAAAAGGACGGCTTTACCTTTAAGCCTAACGGTTATTCTTTAAAGGTAAGCTCGGGTGACGGAGATTTTCTCACAGAGGACACAATGTGGGATTTCAAGGTTTCAAAAAGCCCGATTAAAAGCAAGCACACGCTCCAGCTCCTTATGTATTACATAATGGGCAAGCATTCAGAAAATGAAATCTTCAACGGTATTAATAAAATCGGTTTTTTCAATCCAAAACTTAACTGTGTTTATATTCTCAACGCCGATAGCATTGATAAAAGCATTATTGAAGAAGTTGAAAAAGAGGTTATTTGCTACTGAATAATCGCAAAAAATCCCACGGTTTCAAATCCGTGGGATTTTATTATAGGCATTACCAGCCAAGTCTTACAATTTCAATTTCGCAGGAGCCTGTTCCGTATCTGTAGCAAGCTGAGTGACCTTCGGGAGTGAAGATATCAATTCTTCCTGTTCTTGAAAGTCCGCTGCCGCCTCTGTCTACAACAGTGTAGTTATGACCCTTAACCTTGATAACAGAGCCGAGGGGAAGCCAGTTACAAGCAATGTAGTAAGGATTGCTCATACCGTTGCGGATTCTTCTTCCGCTTGAGGTTACGCCCGAGCCTGAGCCGTTGCAGGTTGAGCATGCACAGTAGTGGGTATATCTTCCGCTGATTTTCTGACCAACGGTGAAGCCGCCCTTTGAGGTTACGCCGTTTGACTTAACGGCATCCTTTTTGGTTCCAACCTTAACAACCTCTGTTACAGCCTCTTTTGTAACAACCTCTGAAAGCTTTTCCTTGCTCTCTTCCTTGCCGTTAACATATCTAACATTATATGTTACATCCTTAGAGCCGTTTTTGCCCTTTGTAAGAACCTCTCTTTTGCTTTCGCTGAGCTTCTTATCCTTCTTTGTTTCGGTTTTGAACTTGATTTTTTCCGTTCTGGTTTCTTTTTTGTATTCAACTCTGAACACTTTAACCTTCATATCTGCCTTAAGCTTCTTATCAAGAGCGGGCTCTGTGTAGTCTGCCGCTGCAAGCTCAACGCCTGCAAGCTTAATAAGGTCTGCAACTGTTCCTTCGGTGATAGCATATTTAGCTTTCTTTCCGTCTGCTTCAAGTGAAACAGAAAGAGCAGCCTTAATTTTGATAACCATTCCGTTTTCAACCTTGGCATCCGATGAATAGCTTACTTCATCCTTTTCGCCGAGCTGAACACCAATTTCATTAAGTGCGTCGCCCACAGTTGTTGAATAAACCTCGTAAGCCTGAATATTGCCTTCAAAATCAATGCTTACTGTGTTAAGTCTGTTGATTACGATTTCACCGCCTTCACCCTCTGTGAAAGCCGAAACATCGACTTTATCATCGGAATTAACGGTGATGCCTGCATTGCTGAGAATTTCAAGCGGCTGACTGAGGTTTGTTGATACGGTGAGAGTTTCACCTGCATCAATAACTGTTACATCATATCTTTTGCCTGAATCAGCGAATGCTGTTGATGTATAAACTGTTATAACGAGCACTATTGCAATTACTGCTGCTAATACTTTTCTAAGCGATATATTTTTAGCAGTATCTGATAACTTACTCATTTCTTTCTCCTTTTCCAGACCTCATTTCGAGGTCTTTCGGGCTTTATTTGGGGCAGCCCCCTATATCAATATTGCCCTGAAGCGTGGTCATTATAACACTATTATCTCAATTGTCAACAAAAAACAGCTCAACTTTTTAGTAATATTGCACAAATGCACCGTCGGTTATTAGTATACAATAACGATTGCATCCCAAATATAGTGGTTTCGTACTTTATCACATAAAAGCGATAAAGTGATTTTTTGGTAAAAAATGAAAAAAGAGCTTACAGAAAACTTACAGTTTGTAACTTTTTAAGGCGATTTTTCATTATTTATACAATATATTGTTACCGCCCTCGGTATACGCCACTGCATTTCCAATATGTTGACGCAAAATATGAACACTTAATTCTTACAAAAATAGACTATTGTTGCATAGGTTGTTCATTATCCCCTCCCCGTATTGCAATATATAATGAAAAGAATTATATAATTTATATCTTATAATATATGTTATTTAGAATTGACAAATAACACTTCTGTATATATAATATTTAAGAAATGTCTCCGTAGCTCAGCAGGATAGAGCGTTCGCCTCCTAAGCGAAAGGCCGTGAGTTCGAATCTCGCCGGGGACGCCAAGAAATGCCAAAACCGTCCTTTAGGGGCGGTTTTGTGCTTTTCTCGTCACAGATGGGATGAGAAACGGTTCGTTTGCGACCGCTGCCTCGTCAAAACATCCTGCGTGATTGAAATATATTGCTCTTAGTTATTTAATTTGAGC
>SVQE01000027.1 GCA_015065505.1 Oscillospiraceae bacterium | reverse complement strand
AGCGCCGACAAATTTTGACCGTTCGGCAGTTCTTATTGCTCCCTTTATCTCCCACTGGGAGCGGTCGCAAACGAACCTCGCTTCGCTCGGACAATTAATTATATAATCGGAGCGAAGCGACCCGACAACTCGGAGCTCGGGGCTTGAAACTTGAAACTATAATTATGATTTGCAAAGCAAATCATAATTTGACATAATTCCTCCCAAAAGCTATAATACTTTCGGGAGGGATTTTTATGTCATCTGCTAAAACATATAAGCCCGGAGAAGCAATATTATATCTGATTGGAATGTTCGGTCAGAATATGATTTATAACATTATTGCAACGGGGCTTTATTTCTATTTTCAGAATGTTATCTGCCTTGACGCAATGGCACTCGGCTGGATTTTTGCAATAGCAAGGGTCTGGGATGCTGTCAACGACCCGATGATGGGCTCAATCGTTGATAAAACCAAAACCAAATGGGGCAAATGCCGTCCCTATCTTTTATTTGCGCCGCCCTTTATCTGCATAATAACCTGCATAACCTTCTTAAACGGCAACTATGCAACAGCAAAGGAAAACGGCAACAGCACCGCAATGATATTAATTGTTGCGTGGGCAGCGCTTTCATATATTATGTGGGGAATGAGTTATACCGTTGGCGATATTCCGCTCTGGGGAATAATCAGCCGTATGAGCGAGGTTGAAAAAGACAGGGCAAAGCTCATATCACTTTCAAGAATTGTTGCTTCCGTAGGCGCGGCAGCAGTTGTTGTTTCAATAGTTGCGCTGTCGCAGGCTGCAAACGATTTCTTCGGCGAGGGCAAAAACGCGCAAAAGGGATTTATTTTCGTTGGAATAATTATGACTATAGCCGCGTCAATAATGTTTGAATGTGCAGGGCTTGGCGCAAAGGAAAGAGTTCCTGCAGGCGAAGAGAGAAAAACAATGAGGGAAAGCATTGCGCTTATGTGGAAATGCCGTCCCTTCAGAAGAATTCTCATAAGCGGAATTCTGCGTTCACCCATGCAGCTTATGATGATTGTTGTTGTAACGCTGTTTACATATTATTATTGCGACGGCGACCTTCAGCTTGCATTCAAAGAGCCGAAAAGAATTGTTACTCTGCTGATTGTAGGCGGAGGATATTTTGCAGGGCAGTTCGTTTCAATGATTCTCTGCCCGATGCTGATTGAAAAAATGAGCGTTAAAACGCTGTATAATTTAAGCGGCTTTGCGTCAATACCAACGGGGCTTATTTTCGTAACATTCCTTATTGCACCCGAAAACCTTATGAGCATAGGCTGGGTTATTCTTGACGGAATTCTGTTCCTGCTTTCAGGCATCGGCTTCGGAATTGTTAATGTTACGCAATCGATTATGATTTCGGATTGCATAGACTACGAGGAATTTCATAACGGCTACAGACCCGACGGCATTTTCTTCTCGGGGCAGAGCTTCATCACAAAGCTCTCGGCAGGTATTGCAACAATTATATCCGCATTCGTTTATAAAAGTGTTGGCTACACCGATGTTAATATCGATAAAATGAATAAAGCCCTTGAACACGGCGCAAGCTTTGCAAAGGATTACGGCGAATATTCAAAGGCTATGTGGTTTATTTTAACAGTTCCTGCGGCTATTGCCTATGCCATAGCTGTTATACCGACACTTAAATATGAAATCTCAACTGCCGACCATCAGAAAATGCTTGATGCGCTTGTTGCAAGGCATTCCAAAATAACCGAAAACAGCTCCGCGGAGAAAGATAATGAAGCTTGAATTCAAGGATAAAAAATTCAGAATACTAATGATTGCCGACACTCAGGAGGGCAAAAAGGTAAGCTCGGATACGCTTGCGCTTATTAATGCTTCCCTTGAAAGAGCGCAGCCCGATATGGTTGTTTTCAGCGGCGACCAGATTTGGGGAAAACGCAATTTCAAAGGCAACGCAAAAGAGGTTGAAAGGGTTCTCAGAGAGCTTACAAAGCCCGTTTCCGACAGGAATATTCCCTTTGCAATATGCTTTGGAAATCACGACCGCCAGGTTGGTCTTTCTAATGCCGAGCAGTTTGAAATATATAAAAAATTCCCGTGCTTCATCGGCGAAACAACGCCCGATATAGACGGCGTTGGCAATTTCTGCTATGAGATTAAGGATGGGGACGAAACAAAGTTTTTGCTCTATCTTTTCGACAGCCATTCCAATTTGAAAATCGGCTACGACAATGTTCATAAAAACCAGATTGACTGGTACAGAAAAACAAGGGACAGCTATGCCAAAAAAGCAGGCAGCCCCATTCCGTCAGTTGTTATTCAGCATATTCCCGTGTGCGAGGTTTTTGAGCTTTTAACTCCGGTGAGAAGAACAAAGAGGGGAGCTGTTCGCGGTTTCAGAACGCATGACGGTGAATATTTCATTCTTAACAGAGAGCGCGTTAACGAAACGGGCTTTATGAAGGAATCGCCTGCCGACCCGCAGGAAAACAGCGGCGAATTTGAAGCGCTGTGCGAAAAGGGCGAGGTTAAGGGACTCTATTTCGGCCACGACCACAATAATTCCTTCAACGGCGATATTAACGGCATTGATGTCGGCTATACTCAGGGCGCAGGCTTCAATGTTTACGGTCCCGGAATTGACAGAGGAACAAGGGTTATAGACCTCTTCACCGACGGAACGCTTAAAACCTTTGATTTAAGATACAGGGATATCGTCGGCAAAAGGGTTAATAATGAATTAAAATATCTGATAATGCAGCTCTGCCCCACGAATATGTTTGATGCGCTCACAAGAGCCGCTAAATTCTTCGCTTGTATTGCTGCAATACTTGTTATAATTCTGATACTTATGATGCTTCTTTAGGTGAAAGCAGGCTGAGACTTTTCGCAAAAAAACAGCGGACTAAATTCATAGTCCGCTGTTTGAAAGAATTATTAAATGATTCCCAAAGGAATAAGTGTTGCAAGAAGCACCGCAACGCATCCCCAAAGGCAGATTAAAAACTTTTTCTGCGTTTTGCGCGGCTTATCGTAAATGATATTTGCTGCAAGGAAGAAGGGGATATAGGTTGTTATGAAAACGGGAAGCGCACCCCACCATTTATAAACCCATATGAATGCAGGCGTTGAAGCGAGGAAAATCTCGAAAACCGAGAAAAACAGCGCGTTTCCGATTGCAAAGGCGATGCGGTTGTTCATTCCGAGAATCTTTTTGTTTTTATCCTCGGGAAGCAGACCGACGCTCATAAATCCTGCAACCGAGAACATAAGCGAAAGCTCCCACGAAACGCCTACAAGAAGAATAAAGCTTGTGCTTTCGGGCGAAACATGCCAGAGCGCATAGCCCGTGAAATGGCAGATAACGGCGTTTGCAATTTCGTAAATCCAGTGCACGCCGTAAAGCGCAAGCGCGGCAGCCATTCCGTTATAGTTCTTCTTTTTCCACTGCGGAATCCATATTCCGACGATAACAACAGCTAAAAGCGCAATAAAAGTCCAGTTAAAATTTTCCGTACTTCTAACCGCGTTTTTCGCAGCCTCTGCCGCAGCCATTGAAGCGGAGGAACCGTCTCCGAATAACATAAAATCACACTCCAATCTGTTTTATTAAAAATGGGTATATTTCTGCAACTTTATTATACAGCAAAAGCATAGTAATGGCAATAGTAAAGTGTGCGGTGTTGTCATAAGAAAAAAGGAGAAAACTATGAAAGCTCAGGAAATAGTTTTAAACAGCGAGCGCAATGTTACGCTCACGGCGTATATTCAGAATGTCGGCGGCGGCTTTTCGCATATTCAAAAGCGCCCTGCAATGATTGTTATGCCCGGCGGAGGATATTATTTCTGCTCTGACACCGAGGCGGACCCGATTGCCTTTATTTATATGAAAGCAGGCTTTCAGGTGTTTATTCTCAGATATTCGGTTGATGAGCATAAAGCCTGGAGCAATCCGCTTGATGACTACGAGCAGGCGTATAAATATATCTGCGACAGAAGTGAGGAATGGGCGGTTGATACAAACAGAATTGCCGTTATAGGCTTTTCGGCAGGCGGTCACCTTGCAGGCTGCGCTGCAACAATTTCAAATTGCAAACCGAATGCCGCAATCCTCGGTTATCCCGTTTTAAACGGTGAAACCGCAAGGTATTATAATCCCTCTGCGCCCGATGTAACGCAGAGCGTTGATGAAAACACCTGCCCCTGCTTCATATTTGCAAGCAGGAACGATAATGTTGTTCCGATTGAAAATTCAATAGGCTTTATTGATGCGCTGAATAAGAACGGCGTTGGCTTTGAATGCCATATATACAGCGACGCGCCCCACGGTTTCTCCGTTGCCGATGAAACCGTTAACGCGCAGTCAATACCGATGTGCACACGCACACCGAACTGGACCTCGGACAGTATTGCATGGCTGAAAGAAATATTGTAAAGCAAAATTTTGGAGTTAGAGATGAAAAAAGCATTAGGCAAAGCAAGCAGTAAATTATTTCCGAAAACAAATGAAAAAATCAGAAGAGAAACAGATAAGCTAAATGTTATCGTGCTGAGAAGAATCTCTTTTTTGTGCGCGATTCTTGAAAGCGTTGCGTCTTTAACCGCGGCGTTAAGAATTGTTAAAACCAATAATGTTTTAATCAGCGCTCTGTCAACCGCATTCGCCGCAGTTTTATGCCTTGTAATGAATGTAACGCTCAGAATAATGGATAAAAAAGGTTATTATAATCACATAGTTGTTGTTACAATCTGCAACAGCTTTTCTATGATTTTTATAGTATGGGCGATGTTTTCTTCAAGTCGGGAATATATGCTCGGTATGCAGGTTGTAACCTTTTATGCGGTTGTTTTCGCGCTGATTTCCTTCACGGTTATGCTGCCGCAAATTGGTATATCAATAGTCGTAGCAAGCTTTATCGGTTTTTATTTATGCACTTATCATATTGATAAGGCGGTTGGTATTCAGACCTTTAACTACATAGCACTTATGCTGATATGCTTAGGGTGCACTGTTGAAAAATACTCGGTTACCGTTTCAAATATCAAGGCAAGAATAAAAACCGAAGAGCTTAACGAAGCGTATATTAATATAATGCGCCATGACCCTCTATCAAAGGTTAAAAACCGCGCAGCCCTCAACGAGGATTTGCCCGAATATTTCGGCAAGCAAACAACGGTTTTGATTTTTGACCTTGATAAATTCAAAACCATAAACGATACATACGGTCATATTGCAGGCGACAGGGTTATTTCAAGCTATGCGAAAACCTTCTGCGATGTTTTCGGCAAGGAATATGTTTACCGCTTCGGCGGCGACGAATTTTTAGTTATAAGAGAAGAAATAACCGAAGAGGATTTCGGCAAAGAGAAAACCGCCCTGAAAGAAGCTGTTGATAATATGATTATAGAGGGCATTGATATGGAAACGGGCTACAGCTTCGGCTATTGCTCGGGCATATTTGAAAACGGCAATGAATTTGAAAAGCTTGTTATCAGCGCCGATAATATGCTCTATACCCAGAAAGAAGAAAAAAGAGGATAATATATGAAATTCGGGTGGATTAATGCTTTCGGCGGCGGAATTGTTGTTCTTATGCTGATACCGAATATTGTTTATGCTGTTAAAAACAAGGATGAAAAAAATCTTTGCACCAACAAGCTGATGAACATTATTGAGCAGGTTGGAAGGTATGCGTGCATAGTTCTTATGTGGCTGCCGCTGTTGGTTTGGGAATTCGGCTTTAACAGCGTTAATGATATGCTTTTATATGTTTTGGCAAACTCTGTGCTTGTTGTTTTGTACTGGCTGGTTTTTGCAAAATATCTGAAAGAAAAAACAAAAATCACCGCGCTGGTTCTTGCGGTGATTCCCTAATGCCTAGGCATTGGCTGCTTCTTGCAGCGGCTGTTCTGTTTGCTGTTGGGCATATATATGTAACATATCAGAATGCAAAGCTGAGAAATGAGTAATTGAATAAAATTATGGGGCTGTCTGCACAATTTAGACCAGTGCAATTTTGTGAGGCAGCCCTTCTTTTATTTTATTTCTTCAATATCAAACGAGATTTTAACAAGCTCTCTTGCTTTTTCAAGCGTTAAATCCTTATCCGTGAACATCATCTGGCTGATGATATTTCCCGTTGCCGTTGCTTCAACGGGTCCTGCAAGAACTCGCTTTCCCGTATATTCTGCGGTGAGCTGATTTAAGTATTTATCCTTGCAGCCGCCGCCGACAATGTTGATTGTGTCAACCGTTTTTTTGCAAACGCTTTCAATTTCCGAAACAACATTTGCGTATGCTTTTGCAAGTGAATGATAAACGGAATTTATAACCGCATCAATCGGCATTGAATCGTTTTTCAGATATGCCCTTATTGCATTTATCATACTGCTTGGCGCGAGGAAGGAAATATCATTTGTGTCGATATATTCATAAGCGCCGCTGTTTTTTGCAAGGTTCATCATATCGTCGTAGCTGATTTTTTCGCTGAAGCCTTCGGCGCCCGAATTAATCTCCTTGCGTATGTTCTGAAACAGCCACATACCCATATAGTTTTTAAGAAAACGGAAGCGGTGGTTTATTCCGCCCTCGTTGGTGAAGTTTGCTTTAAGCGCCGCTTCGCTTAATACGGGGCTGAGGTTTTCGGTGCCGATAAGCGACCATGTGCCCGAGGAAATATAAACGCCGTTTTCATCTGTCGGGCAGGCTGCAACCGCACTTGCCGTATCGTGTGAGGGAGCAAGAATAACGGTGCTTTCAAAATCAAAGCCCTGCAATTTGCCAACCTCGGTGCAGGGCAGGGAAACCTCACTGAAAATATCCTTTCTGATTCCGAGAGTATCAAGAATTTCCTCATCCCAGCTTTTGGTTTGGGCGTTAATCAGGTTTGTTGTTGATGCTTCGGTATATTCGTTTTTAATAACGCCCGTCAGCTTGAAGGCAAGATAATCGGGCATATTCATAAAATACTTTGCTTTATCAAGCTTTCCGCTTTTTTTATCGCAGTAAAGCTGATAAATTGTGTTGTAATTCGCCTTCTGAATGCCTGTTTTGGCATAGAGCTCCTCCTGCGAAATGATTGCGGCAACCTCATCCTGAATAAGATTGTTTCTGTTATCGCGGTAGGAATAAGCAGGCAGCAGCTCCTGCTTGTTTTCATCAAGCAAAACATAGTCAACGCCCCAGGTGTCAATCGCAATCGTGGCAGGTATTTTGCCGAGCCTTTCGCATTTTGCAATGCCTGCCTTCACCTCGCTTACCATCTTTTCAATATCCCAGATAAACGAGCCGTTTTCCTCTCTTAAATAATCGTCAAAGCGGTGAACCTCTTCAAGTCTGATTCTGCCGTTTTCAATATAACCGAGAATATGCCTTCCGCTTGAAGCACCAAGGTCTATTGCTAAAAGATAAGTCATAATACCACCCGAAACTTTCTGCGTGCAGAGTAAAACCGACGCTGAATAAACTTTATTGTTTTCAGTTATGCTACTGATAAATTATTATACTCTGCCGCAGGCAACAAGTCAACAAAGCGCTGAACAAAGCTCTGTTTGTTTTTTAATATAATATGCTGCTTAATAATATGCTTGCAAAATTTGTATTTTTTTGATATAATCTTATTTTAGACAAGTATTTTTGCAAATTCCGGAGGTTTGTTTATGCGAAAAATGAAAAAATATTTAAGCATTCTGTTATCGCTTATACTGCTTATAAGTCCGTTAAACACTTTAACGGCTATGGCTGATTCATATGTTGCAAGTATAACAGACGGTGAAACAACCGAGTATTATGAAAGCATAGACTCGGCATTGAATAAGAATAATTGGTCTGCAGGCAGTACGCTGACTCTGCTCTCAGATGTTGAAGTGTCGTTTATGGTTGTTATGGGCGACGGTGAGCATACGCTTGATTTGAACGGTTACGGAATCCGTTCAACAATCTCTGCAGGCGAATATTATAAGAAACTGTTTTATATTAACGGCGAAACCTGTTCTCTTACAGTTACCGATTCGGGAAGCAGGGAGCATAAATACACCGTTAATGCAAACGGTCTTGCAGCTGTTAACGATGGTCTGGAAGGCACAAAGGGTGTAGATTATTTCACCTTTAACGGCGGTTACATAACAAATTCACCGGATAGCGTATTTTATAATACAGGAAATCTGACAATTAACGCAGGAACTATTATAGGCAACTATACCGACTCAAACGGTGCAGCTGTTTATAGCGAAGGAAACCTGAACTTAAACGGCGGTAAGATTATTTATAACACTGCAAATTCAAACGGCGGCGGAGTTTATCTCAATAACGGAAATACTGCAAGAGTTTCGGGAAATCCTGTTATCAGCGATAATAAGCCCAACAACTTATTTGTTTCAAACGATGCTGAAATAAAGATTGCAGGCGAGCTTGGAAACAGTGCTTCTATCGGCGTTAAAATGCAGGGCAATACGGGTGTGCTCACAAGCAGCGATAACACCTCCTACAATGACGCGTCTAAATTTTTCAGCGATAGCAGCCTCTATGTTGTTGGTAAGGACGCATTAAGCAATCAGCTGAAAATACACGCACCATACACTATTACATGGCAGAACTACGACGGCACAGTTCTTGAAACGGATTCGGATGTTGCCGAGGGAACAGTTCCGACATATAACGGCGAAGCGCCAACAAAGCAGGGCGCATTCAGCTTTGAAGGCTGGTCTCCCGATGTTACTGCCGCAACGGGCAATGCAACATACACAGCAACCTTCACAGGGCTTGACCCCGTTGCAAGGGTTGGCGAAACATATTATGAATCGCTTGACGATGCAGTTAATTCATGGACTGCGGGCAGCACATTAACCCTTCTCAAGGATATTGATGTAACTCAGGCAATCAATGTTCCTTCGGGTGCACACACGATTGATTTAAACGGCTTCGGTATTCGTGCAGCAGGCAGCAGAAATTTCAGCATATTGTCCATTCCCTCGGATGCCTCGCTCACTATGAACGATTCGGGCAGCACCGTACATAAATACACAGTTGGCGCAAACTGTGTTGCATCTGTTGACGACAGCCTTGAGGGAACTGAAGGCGTTGACTATTTCACCTTCACGGGCGGTTATATCACCGGCGTTAACAACACCTCGATTTCGGGCGGTGCAGTTTCAAACCTCGGAACCTTCACAATGAACGGCGGAACATTAATAGGAAACAATGTTAATAAGGGCGCCGGTATATGTAACTATGGAACAACGAACTTTAACGGCGGTCTTATAACAGGTAACTGCGCAGTCGGCTGGGGCGGCGGAATATACCTTTCCGACACAGGCGCAAACACTGTTAATATTTTGGGCGGTGTTATCAGAAATAACGGCGCAGGAAACGGCGGCGGTGTTCATATATCCGATTACGACAGAGTTAATATTTCGGGCTCACCGATTATTACCGATAATATTTCAATTAACGATAACCCCGAAGTGACTGCAAATAACTTAAACCTTGCGCTTTACGCAAATGTTGCCATAACAGGTCCTCTCGGGGAAGACGCATTAATCGGCTTAAGAAGGTCGAGCGGCTACGGCGTTATTACGGACAGCGAAAACACAGAATACAACGACATAGATAAATTCACAAGCGACAATGCAACCTATGTTGTCGGCAAGGATGCTTCAAGCAATCAGCTCAAGCTCCACACGCCTTATACTGTAACATGGCTTAACGATAACGATGAGGTTCTTGAAACGGATACAAATGTTGCAGAGGGAACAGTTCCGACTTATGACGGTGAGCTTCCTTCAAAGTCGGGCGATTCACAAAAGCTTTATGCTTTTGAAAGTTGGTCCCCCGAGGTAACTGCCGCAACGGGCGATGCAACCTACACGGCAACTTATACACAAATGACACCCGTTGCAAGGATTGGCGATACGCTCTACGGCTCATTTGAAGAGGCTGTTAAAGCTGAAAACTGGGTTGCAGGCAGCACGCTTACACTTCTTGCAGATATTGAAGTAACAGGAACCGTTAATATTCCCGAGGGTGCTCTTGCAGACCCGCGCACCATTGATTTAAACGGCTTCGGAATTCGTGCAGCAGGCAGCAGGGATTATAACATTTTCACTGTTTCTTCAAATGCAAAATTCATAATGAACGATTCGGGCAGCACCGTTCACAGATACACGGTTGATGAAAACGGTCTTGCCATTGTTGATGACAGTATCGGCGGTATTGAGGGCGAGGATTACCAGACCTTCACCGGCGGATATTTAACAGGAGTGTACGGCGTTTCACACGCACCGAGCACAATCAGCAACTCGGGAATATTCACAATGAACGGTGGAACAATTATCGGTAACTACACCGAAAGAAGCGGTGCAGGTATCGGCTGTTCCTCCTCAACAAGAATCAACGGCGGACAGATTATTTATAATGTTGCAAACAACTGGGGCGGCGGCGTTTATGCTTCAACAAACTATGTTGAAGTGAACTTGACAGGCGGACTTATCGCTCATAATAAATGCGGCAATAACGGCGGCGGAATACATATTTCCGCAGGCTCGCAGCTGCACCTCTGGGGTAACCCCGTTGTTCGCGATAACTATAAGAATGATGCGCTGAATAATGTTAATCTTGCTAACGACGGCTTAGTTTTCGTTGAAGAGGCTCTCGACAACAGCGCTTCAATCGGAATCAGAAAATCGAGCAACACGGGCGTGTTTACTAACAGCGTGAACACTGCATATAATAACGCATCTAATTTTGTCAGCGATAACAGCAGCTATGTTGTTGCAAAGGATGTTTCAACCAATCAGCTCAAGCTCCACGCTCCGTACACTGTTACATGGCAGAACTACGACGGAACAGTTCTTGAAACTGATTCAAATCTTACAGAGGGAGATGTTCCGACTTATGACGGCGCAACACCCGTAAGACCCGATGACTCTGAATATTCCTATGAGTTTGAAGGCTGGACTCCTGCTGTAACGGCGGCAACGGGCGATACAGCCTACACCGCAGCATTTACCGCAATACCTCGCCCCGTTGCTGAGGTTGACGGCGTTCAGTATACCTCTTTTGATGACGCTGCCGAAGCTTCAGGCGGAACAAAGAATATCATTCTGCTCAGGGATATGTCTGAATACAGTATGAACGACCTTACTTCAAATATCGGCCTTCTTCGTGTTAAGGCAAACGGCAACGATGAAAATGTTGTTGATTATCAGAGAAGCGAAAGCGTAAACAATATAAGCTTCTACTACAGAGATGATTCAAATGTTTATATTGACGGTGAAGGAAGCGATGACGACTCATTTAATATAGCAGCAGGCGCAGCGGCGTCGGTTGTTGTTGCAGGCGGCGCATCGGTTTCCATTGTTCTCGGAGCAGGCGCATCGGTTTCTGTCAGCGGCGGCGGAAGCGTAAGCGTTGATGTTTCGGATTCCGATTCAGAATGCCTTGAAGAGCAGGAAAACGAGGACGGAAGCAAGGAATATAAGAACCATAAGTTCCACTGGGTAACTATCGACACGGGTATTTCAATTCTTGACGCGGGCGCAGAGGTTCTGCCCGATTGTGTTAATGATATCTGGGCAACCTATAATCAGAACGTTGCAACAATTGTTAAAATACTTCCCCCTGTTCTCACAATAATCGGATATACGGATATAATTCTTAAATTTCCGTATCCCGAGGGATGGTATTTCCCGCCGATTCCGTATCTTCCCGAATCTATGAACCCGGGAGCGCATTTCGTTGCTTTCTTTGAGGGAGCGGGCTACGATACCTACGGAACTCCGTTCCTCGGAAAAAACATAACCGAGGATCTGGAAATCACGGGAGTATGGGTTCCGTATGAGGCGGCTGTTGAAAAGCCAAACGGAGACCATATTGATTACTATCTGAGCTTTGCAGATGCGGCGGACGAACGCGGCGGAAATGATAATATAGTCAGAATTCTCAGTGCTCCGCTGTTTAACTACACACTTAAGAAAATTGAGGATGACCCTGCAGTTTATGAAGTTTTAAAGGTTAAACGAGGCTTCTATATGGGAACCTGCGTTGAAGCACCGTCAAATCTTCCCGAGGGCTATGCAATGCGAAGCTGGACCTATGAGGATGAAGAGGGCGAAACCGTAACCTGTTATACCATTGACGGTCACGGCACGGAGGATGCTTATAACTTAACTCTTGATGACTGCATTCATATGAATTTATATCTGCATATCAGCGATGCAGACAGTGCAAGCGTTACAATAACCCATAACGACCCCGATAAGCAGGCTCCGACCACTGTAACGGAAACTTATTCGGGCAGCGAGCTCAAAGCGCTCAAGGATGATGAAGACGGAAGATATGTTTTCAAGATTCTTGCTGCACCTGCTCAGATGAGGGATGAGATAACAGTTGAGGTTAATGACGGCGAAGACAGCCGAACCTTCAAAACCTCGATAAAGGATTATTGCGAGGCTGTTATTGAAAGATATGAGGATTCCTCGGATACCAAGGAAGAACAGCTTGTTGAGCTTGCAAAATCAATGCTTGATTACGGCAAGGCGTGCAGTGAAGAATTCAGTTATAACGAAGGCGCTTTTTCATCGCAGGATTATATCAACTCGGCTTCCGTAACAATTCCCGGAGTTATTCAGCTTGAAGGAAAAAGCGGAATTTTCAAGAGCTATTCCTATGTTGCAAAATCAATTCCCGTATTTCGTGTTTATATTAACAAAACTGAGGCACAGTGCGTTCAGGACGGTCTTGTTGCAACCGTAACGGATGCAAACGGCAATGTCAGAGAAATTGCACCAACGGTTGTTGAGGGCACTGATAAGGTTTGCTTTGATATAACGGGAATCCTTGCAGAGAATCTCAACGAAACGAATGTTATTGAATATGACGGCGCAACGCTTACCATAAATGCAAATCAGTATGCAAAGGCTAAAGGCGGAAACTTCGGAAGAAGTATGTTCAACTACGGCGTTGCAGCACATAATTATTTTAAGGATTAATTAAAGGAGGGCTTTAAATATGAAAATGAAAATTGAATACAAAGAGCCTGAATTTAAGGCAGTAATCTTTAATAAAAATGATATTCTCACAACCTCGATACTTCCCGAGGGTAACCTCGGCAGAGTTACCGATGACTGGGAAGAACCCGAGATAGGAATTGAAATTTAACAAATATATGTGTATATTTCCCGGCATAAATTTACCCCCTATGGCTTTTCTTTAATTCTGCCATAGGGGGCTGTTTTTTTCTATTGTCTGCTTTTTACGGTTCTGTTCAGCTTTTAATTTATTATGAATTCTTTCTGAATTCCTTTTTCATTTTAAGAATGTTTTTGCCGTCCTTGTATTCATATGTAACGCTGTCCATAATTCGTTTAACAATGAATATTCCGTTTCCGCCGATGCCTCTTTCTTCTGCCGAAAGAGTGATATCGGGGTCTGCTTTTTCAAGCGGATTATAAGCAATTCCGCTGTCTGTAACGGTAATTGTCAAGCCCTCGTTATCCGACTCGGTTTTAACCGAAACGCTTCCCGTGCCGTCTGCGTAAGCGTATCTTGCAACATTGCTCACTATCTCGTCGATGGCAATATCGATATGATGCTTTGCCTTATCGTCAAACGGTGTGTTTTCTATTTGCTTGTTTACGAAATCAAGCACTGCTTCAACATTTTCAATTGTAGCGTCAACCTTGATTTCGTTATCCGAACCGACATACTCAAAGCAAAGCATTGTCAAATCGTCAAACTGCGGAGCATCTCCGACGAATTCATCAACACGCTTTTTAACGTTTTCAAGAATTTTCTGAGTGCTGCAGTCTTTTGCCTCGTTAAGCGCTCTGAGTGTTCTTTCAATGCCGAACAGCTCGTCGTTGGAGTTGGTTGCCTCTGCAACACCGTCGGTATAAACGAAAAGCTTCGAGCCCTTTTCAAGCTGAATTTCGTAGTTCTTGTATTTAAGTCCCGACATACCGCCGATTACGAAGCCGTTTTTGTCGTTAATAAATTCAAAATTGCCGTGGGCTGATTTGATAATCGGCTTTTCGTGGCCTGCGTTTGCCGCCGTAAGAAGTCCGCTTTCCAAATCTACAATTCCGAGCCATACCGTTACAAACATTTCCTCGCGGTTGTTAGAACAAATCTGGGAGTTAACAAGTGAAAGCGCCTCGCCGGGTGTTTTTCCGCTTGTTGCCGCGTTCTGAATAAGAATTTTACTCATCATCATAAACAGCGCTGCAGGAATACCCTTGCCGGATACATCGGCAATAACAAGCGCGAGATGAGTGTCGTCAATAAGGAAGAAATCGTAGAAGTCGCCGCCAACCTCCTTAGCCGGAGTCATACTTGCATAAACATCAAATTCGCTCTTGTACGGGAAAGCGGGGAAGATGTTGGGAAGCATATCAGCCTGAATTCGTGTTGCGAGCTCAAGCTCTGCGCCGATTCTTTCTTTTTCGGCTGTAACTTCGGTAAGGTTTGCGATATAGTCGTTAATATCGCGTTCCATCTGCTGAATGGAGTCGCACAGCAGCTTGATTTCATCACCCGTTTTAATTTCGAGCCTGGAAATCGCAGAAGGCTCTGTGATTGTTTTGCCCTTATCCTCAACAAATGTTCTTGTTGCTGCCGAAAGCAGGTTTATGGGCTTAACAAGCGCTTTGTCAACACCTCTTAAGAGGATTATTGTAATCAAGCCAACGGTGAGCAGCATTATAATTATAAGTGTGAAGAAGTATATAATAGCTTCCTTTACAACCTTGCTCATTGAAATATCAACGCCGACAAGAGCAACGGGCTTGCCGTTTGCATCTTTTATCGGGCGCATACACGAGCAAAGCCAGCCGTCGTCGGGATTGTTTGAAATAAACGCAGGAATACCGTTTTCAAGTCCCTTAGTGCCCTTCAGTGAATCCGATACGGGACGCACTGTGCCGAGCTGATACTGCTCGTCGGTGTGGTCTGCGTCAAAGATATATGTAACGCTGTCGCCTTCAATAACCTGAACATAGATGTATTCAATATCATTTCTGTCCTTCGACTGGTCTCCAAAGATGAAAAGCGTGTTGAGCATTTCCTCATAGGTTTCATCTTTAAGGGCGTTAGCCTTTTCGTCGTATTGCTTGCGGTATGCTTCGTCGTTGTTATACTTATCGTCGTCATATCCGAGCGCTTTAGCCTCGTTGTAGTAGTAAACAATATCCTCGGCGCTCATTTCCGAAGCAGCGGTATCGGCAAGCTGTTCGGCAAGCAGCTTATAGTGGCTGAACATATTGTAGCCGTAGAAAACAGCGCTGATTGAAACCGCAATAACCGAAAAGATTGCGGCAGCGATTAAAACAACGGAAACCGCTTTTTTACGCAGGGATTTTTGTTTAACTTTGCCATTTTTCTTCATTACAATATCCGTCCTTTATATCAGAATCATATTTATATACGGGTTGCTTATACGCGAGTTATAAAGCAGATTTGAAATTGTTTTTTCGCCTTTTTCGCAGCTGTAGTCCGAAAGATAAGCAGTAATGCTTTCAGTATTAAAAATACTGCAAAGGAAACCGCTTAATTCCTTGAGCTGCTCTGCGTTTAAACTTGTTTCATCAATAATAAGTGTGTTGCCTTCGGGATATCCCAAAAGGAAATAATCCCTGTTTTCGTATTCTATTCCAAGCGTTCTGCCCGAGAATAATTCGTTTTCCTCAATGCACCACTTAATATGTGCATCATCCCATTTTGCGTGGGGGATATCCGAAAACGCCGCCTCTCTCATTCGGTTGTATTCTTCGCACGAAAGGTCGTAAAACGGCAGCTGCAGCGCTTTTTCGGGCGAAAGCGTTATAAGCTGAAACGCGGAATCGGGCGCAAACCCGAACTTGCCGTAATAGCTTACAAGATTTGGCGTTGAAGGCTTTAGAAATAACGCATAGCCTTCTTCTTCGGCGTTTTGGGTGAGCGCTTCAAGCAGCTCGCCCATACAGCCTTTTTTGCGGTGCTCGGGCAGAGTGCCCGTTGCATATATGAATTTTGCATTCTGATGCATATCTGCGCTCTCAATAGAAGCGTCTATCAGATGCACCATACTGACAGGCGCATCGTCTAAATAATATGCAAGCACATTAATGCGCTCAAAATTTTTGCTGTAAAACCTTCTGATATATTCATCGCTGTCTGAAAAGCAGTGCTTCCATATATCACAAAGGGCAGGTATATCCTGCTTTTTTGCAAGACGAATGTTTTTATTCATCTTTGTTTATACCTCCACCGTGAGGGTATTAAAACTTGCGTACTTGCGATAGAAGAATTCCTTCGATTTGCTTCTTACCATTTGCATTCCGAGGGAAGCAAGGTGTTCCTCGTCCTCATAATTCTGACCCATTCTCATTGCAAACGGATTGAAGGTAACGGCATTATCGCGGAAGTGAATAATAACAGAGCCGTTTCTTTCAATGCAGAGCGAAAGCATAATATATTCGTCGCCCTTTCTGTCAAAGGCGTTTTCGGTGATTGCCTGGCAAACCTCCTCAATGCACATCATTATGGTCATTGTTTTCTTCATATCAAGCTCGTTTTCCTCGCAGAACGCTTCGGAGGAGCTGAGCAGATTCGATATATCCGAGGAGTTTACATCAAGAAGATAGGTGAAAACCTTATCGGAAACATCCTGCTTTTTAGCAGCCATAATCGAATTCCAGATAATGATTGAAAGCACTTCGCTTCCAAGGAAGGAAAACCAGAACCATTTAGTGTCAATATTAAGGTTGATAAGAATAAGCGCAAATGCCAGAAAGCAAACAAAGGTTCTCAGCTGATTGATAAGAAAAACAATTCTTTCTCTTTTGATTGCCTGGAAACAGGAACTCCAGGTTATGTTTATGCCTGCGGGTATAACCGAAAGGCAGAACAGCCTTACTGCAAATGCACAGGATTCAACAGCGTCGCCCCTGATACCGAAGAGTATGCAAACCTGTGGTGCAAAAATCGCGATTAATGCGGCAATTATTCCGCCCATTAATACGCCCAGACCGATTCCCAGATTCATAACACGCTTTAACGATTCGTTGTTTCTCTCTGCATAAAAGGTTCCGCAAAGCGGCTGAACGGTGTCTCCGATAGCCGTGTAAATGGCAAGCGCGATATATGAAACATTCTGCACAATGTTTAACTGTGCAAGTGCGCCCGAGCCGCCTGATTTCATCAGAAGATTATTAACTACTATAAGCGCTATAAACTGACCAACATATCCAACCGAAGAAGACATTCCCGTTTTTAATGCGGAAGTAATAATTTTGAAATCGGGTTTAACGGGGCGGAAGCGCAGAATTGTCCATTTCCTTGTGAAATGCAGTAAGAAAATGAACACGCCTACTGCCTTGCCTAAAACAGTTGCGTAAATAGCACCCTTAACATCAAGCTTGAAGCCCATGATAAATACTGCACTTGCAACAACATCGGTTAAATAACCGATTGTGTAGCCTGCGCTTGCAAGCTTTTCGCCGTCATCGCAGCGCACGCAGTAATAAAGTAAAAAGAATAAGAAGGTGAACGGCGCGCCGATAAACATAATCTGAAGGTATTCCTTTGTGTAGTTCCAAAGCTCGCCGCCTTCAGCGCCTGCACCTAAAAAACGCAGAATAAATGGCATACAAAGCAGTCCGATAACTGCAACTAAAATGCTGACAGCTATGTCAAGTATAAGCATCTGCGAGAAAATCTCGGTGCCTTTTTTTGCGCTGCCCTTGCCGAGTGCCTGAGTGTATTTAACGGACGCACCAACGGCAATTCCAACATCAAGAACATTGTATATCATATATACGGGCGCAACAAGCGACATTGTTGCAAGCCCTATTTTACCTAAACGGATTCCAACAAATAATGCGTCCGCAATATCGCCGAGAGCCCATCCAAGTGCCGAAAAAAGAGTGGGCATAAAAATTCGGCGAAACATTTTATCGGTAAATGTTCTGCTTCTTAAAACAGCTGAATTATCACTCATTAATATAATTGCCTTTCCAGATATGAATAAGTTTCTTCGGTTTGCGAGAAAGCTTGTTTATTCTCAACCCTTCTATGCCTAAATCCTCTTCGCAATCAACCGTTGTAATTTCACGGGGCAGGGCAGAGTATGCAGACCATCGAACAAAGAAGTCGCAGCCCTTGCTCAAAACCTTGCAAAAGCATAAATCAAATATTTCGGAATTAATAAATGCGCCTGCAACAAAGGCTGTGTCCTCGCCGTCCGCTTCAAATAAAAGCCCCCACATAGAAAGCTCTGAGAAGTTTTCAAGCGCCCTCTGAGCAGCTGCAGTGTCGGCAAGAGCATTGTTATTGAGCTCGGACCATTTCTGATTAATGCAAAGCGCTCTTTCAATGTTTTCTTTCGTCAGCGGTTCAATATTCCACTGTGAAGCTTCCGAGCGGCCTGAATTAATCTTGTGCCTGAGCCTTTTGAATTCGCTGCCCTTTAACTCAATCTGCTCGTCCTTATCATATATGTAAATAAATTCATCACGGCATTGCGAAAATGAAAATCTGTTTGGATATTCGCTTTCAAGAAAACTCTTGTCGTTTTCTGTTAATGAATAAAAATCGGGCTCTGTGTATTCAAGAAGCGCGTCAATCAGCTTCTTTTTGGACTCATATTCACCGCAGGGAAACAAATAGGCGTTTTCGCCAAGCGCGCGGTTTTTAATAACAAAAGCGTTGCCCATAAAGCATATTTCATATTGCTCTTCCGTTTGCCACGCAAACAGGGAAGCAAAGGTGTAAACATACAGCGTGTTGCCGAAGGCTTTGCGAATATCTTCAACACGCTTCATATGAGTTAACGCTATCGGTTCAAATTCAAGCGGCTGAATCATATTCTCACCGCTGTTCAATGTTAAGAATATCCGTAAATCCCGTAAACTCAAGGATTTCCATATTTGTTGCGTTTGGATTAATTACGGTCATTCCGCCCTTTTGCGACATTTTTTTGTGAAGCGAAAGCAAAAGGCGAAGCCCTGCGGATGATATGTAGGATAAATCCTTCATATCAATTATAAGCTTTTCAGCATCGTTTATATTTGCTTCTATTTCATCTGCAACGGATGGTGCAGTAACAGTGTCAAGCTTTCCGCTGAGTGAAACTGTAAGCACGCCGTTTTCAAGTGTTCTTTTAGTTTTCATAGTAAATCCTCCTAAGCCTATTCAATAATTATAACACATATATGTTTTATTGTCATTATTTTTATTAAAATAAGATATAATTTTGTTGCTCTATGCCTGAGTTTGAAATTATTGAGGCTGAAAACGGCAAATACTTGACTAAAACGAAAAAATGATATAATGTTATAAAATATTTATACTATGATATAAAATTATAAAGAAGTAATTTTTATGAAAACAAAGATTTTATCAGTAGCAGCTCTTTTGCTTGTTGTTGTAATGTGCTTCACAGCATGCTCAGGCGGCAGCGGAAGCAACATTCGTCTGATGATGTGATAACGGATGAAGAAGTTTAACAAACCCGATTTTCAGGCTGATAGGAAATGATAACAATTATTATTAATTGATATTAACGGGCCGACAAAACACCCCGATTGACATTTTGGTAAAAATCAATATAATTATTGTATATATGTTTTCAAGATATAATATTTGAATTCTTCTTTTCAGGAGGTATCGTATGAAGAATTATGCTAAAAAGATAACCTGCACTTTTCTTGCAGCGCTGATGGTGATTGCGTTAATGCCTTTTTCGGCATATGCCGCAGACGGAATATCCTATGTCCGCCGCTCGTGGAATTCGAGCACAAAACAGGTTGAAAAGGTAACGGACACCTGTATGTACTACACTCATTTATGGGATTATTCCGAGGACGAAGACCACACCTTGTACAGCGGTTGGTATATTGCCGATAACGGTCTGAATTTTGACGAACTCGAAGTTGTGGGAACGGTTAATATTATCGTTCCCGACGGTAATTATCTTTACTGCGACGAGGGTATTATTGTAAATCCCGGCAATACTCTCAATATCTACGGTCAGGCAAATGACAGCGGTATACTTGATATCTTCAATTCCGATAACTACTGCGCAGGTATCGGCGGCAGCGACGAAACAAATTGCGGTACTATCAATATTTACGGAGGAACCGTTAAGGCGGAAGCCGACTACGAAGCAGCAGGTATCGGCAGCGGTGACGAAGCCACAGGCACTAACGGCACAATCTCAATCTACGGCGGCTCAGTAACTGCAACCGGCGCAAGCTGGGGCGCAGGTATCGGCGGCGGCGACGAAGTCAGCAGCGGTACCGTAAGAATTTACGGCGGTAATGTTACCGCAAACGGCGGAAAGCGTGCAGCAGGTATCGGCGGCGGTAACAAGGGTAACGGCGGTACTGTTGAAATTTACGGCGGCGATGTAACCGCAAACGGCGGCGGCTGGGGCGCTGGCATCGGCGGCGGCAACAATGGCAACAGCGGCAACATCACTATTAACGGCGGAAAAGTAACTGCAACAGGCGGTGACGGCGGCGCCGCTCTCGGCGACGGCGACGGCGATGTCTATTGCAGCGGCAACATCACGATTAACGGCGGTGACATAACTGCAAAGGGCGGTGATGAAGCGGCAGGTATCGGCGGCGGTAACCAGGGAGGCCCATACGCCGGTAATATTACAATAAACGATGGCACGATTGATGCAACAGGCGGTCAGTACGCGGCAGGTATCGGCGGCGGCGACCAGGAACCATCCGGTATGATTGATATATACGGCGGTAATATTACTGCAACAGGCGGTAAGTACGCAGCAGGTATCGGCGGCGGTGATGAAGCAGGTGCAGAAAGAATTCGCATAATGGGCGGTACTGTTGACGCCTACGGCGCAACAGGTATCGGCGGCGGCGCTAACGGCAAAATAGGCACGATTATAATCTCCGGCGGTGATATTAAGGCACAAGGCCGCACTTACGGCGCAGCTATCGGCGGTTCACGTGAAAGCATCGGCGGTTCAATCGCTATTAGTGACGGTAAAGTTTTCTGCAAGGGCGGTTATGGCGCGGCAGGTATCGGCTGCGGCATGCAGAGTGAGGACACGGAACACGTTACAATTACTATCAGTGGCGGAGAAGTTGAGACCTACGGTGGTTACGGAAGCTACAGTACCACTCATTATGACCAATCATTTTCGCCCTCGGGTCCGGGTATCGGAGGCGTTGTATTCTGCGGTGACATCATATTAAGCGGCGGCAATATTAAGTCGTGGGGTCGCTATTCCTATTGCGAGGAAACCCCCAACAATCCCTCGTTCTATGATTACAGCGACAGCACCGGAATCGGTTCGACAGTTTTGAGAAACAGCTCTATTACAATAGGAGAAAACGCAAATATTGAAACCGGAACCTATTGCTACACTCGCCATTACAGAACGACTGATCTGTCTTTTGTTGGTGATACAAGGGTAAGAACAAGAACCGGCGACACTTACAAAAATGTTAATAAAGATAACAGAGTAAATACTTGCTTGTATTCGAAGGTTGGCCGTATTTTGGTTGAACCCTGCGTTCACGAAAGCAAGAATTATTCCGTTATTAATGCAGATTCTCACAATACCTCCTGTGATTATTGCGACTATCAGGCTTCGGAAGCCCACGAAATGGTGGTAAGTTCATGGTCCTGGAGCGATGACAGCATCTCGGCAACGGTTCGTCTGACCTGCAAAGATTGCGGATATATAACTGACGTTGTGGCAACTGTTGCAGAACCTGTTTATGACGACCACGGCGCAGCCCAATATGTTGCAACTGCACAGTACAAGGGCAAGAGCTATTCAGATGAACGCTTTGTCAAAGACGGTGTAGTTATTGATGAAGGCGTTACAATTACCTGGAGAAACAGCGACGGCACATTCCTTGATACCGAGTATTATAAAAAAGGCGCTGAAATTTCATTTAAGGGCGATACTCCCGAATGTCCCAAGGAAGGCGGAACGTTTGCAGGATGGGATGACGGCTACTACAGTTATGTTCTGCCGACACAGTCAATTCCTGCAGCCTCAGAAAATTTAACCTATACCGCTTTCTATAAATTTGACGCCGCTGAAAAGCGTACCGATGAAGACGGCGAATATTTCACGGGAAGAGTTGCCCATTTTGAAATAGAATCTGAAACGGGTTATTTAGGCACAATGTACTTTGCGGTGAACCCGGACGGCACGAAAGGCGCGTGGATTCCGAATTACAAGGAAGACAGTGATTATGAATTTGAACTTCTTGACGATAACACCTACAGAATATCAAAGTATATCGGTTCAACGGATAATCTCAGTGAAATCACTGTTCCGAAAAGCTATAAAGGTAAACGTATTACGGTAATCGGTAAAGAAAACGAGAAATTCATTGATACCGATAGCGAATTTAAGCTTGTTCTCAACGAAAACATAACAATGATTGCTGAGGGTGCTTTTGAGGACGCCCCGTTAACCGAAATCAGCGGCGATACTTCATCGCTTTCATTAATCGGAGACCGCGCTTTCCAATACAACAGCGGTTACCACAGTCTGATTTTAAAGCTTGATTATACCGACAATATAACTATCGGTGATTACGCCCTTAAAAACCGGGATGTTGTTGAAAACATCATGCACGAAACAAATCTTGTTGATAACAGCGGACATTCTGGTCATATCGGCACCGCCCACTCTATTTCCTACACTGTCAGAGGCTCGCACATTGCAAATGTTAATATTTCCTGGAATTCCGATTTGTCTGAAGCTACCGCACATGTTGAATGTCAGAATTCCCATTGCGGTTATAAGGATGATATTCCCTGTGAAATAACAAGCAAAGACAAGGAAGACAAGATTATCTATACCGCAACGGCTGTTGTAACGAATAATACATATACCAGCACTCAGGTTATAACCAAAGAAGGAATAACCGTTAACAAATCCGAAAACGGAATGGTTGAAGCTGATAAGAAATATGCCCTTTCCAACGAAACCGTTACACTCAACGTCACACCCGCAGACGGTTATGCGTTAAAGAGTATCAGCGTAACAGCTCAGGACGAAACGGAAATAACCCTTTCGGGTGAAGGAAACACCAGAACATTCGCTATGCCCAATAAGAATGTAACCGTAAATGCGGAATTTGAGAGAATCGCAATGGACGGATACAACCTCACGCTCGAGGACGGAATAGACGTCAATTTCTATATTGATACTCCGTTTTATGAAGCGGAGGGCGGAACGATTAAATATTCCTATCTTGAAACAACGGAGGATAGGAGCGCTCAAAGAACTGAAGCCGAAGTTGATATCGACGACCTTGAAGAGCAAAACGACGGAAGAAGGAAGTTGACTCTTGACGCTGCTCCTGCACAGCTTGCAGAAAAGTATTCAATTAATATCTATAACGCAGCAGGCGAAAAGAAAAATGAAGAGCCGATAACCGTATCAATAGCGGATTATTGCGAGGCAATTCTTTCAAGTGAAGCATATTCGGATTATCACGCTCTTATTCAGTCGCTTCTCAATTACGGCGCGCTTGCGGATGAATATTTCGGCTATGCGGCGCTTTCAAAAGAAGTAACGGGCGAGGACTATGCAGTAAGCCATTCAGAGAATTATAAGGCTGATGTTGATACATCACCCGATTCGGTATTAAGAAGCAAAGCAAAAGCTTCCTTTAAAGCAGGCGTTGACGCTTCGGGTAAAAATATTTCAGTAACCGGAATATCCTATGTTGCTCTTCTCGAACCCGAACTTCGCTTCTATGTAAACCAGACAAATGATGTTTGGTGCTACTATACAGACCTCAGCATAGAAGGCGAAGGCTTAACAGCAGAGTGGGCAAAGGTAGAAGGCAGAGGAAACTGCGTAGTAGTAAAGGGCTTAAAGGCAAGCGATTTCGGAAAGAACTTTACACTCACAATCGGAACAGCCGAATTAACATATAACGGCTATGCATATCTTTATACTGTTTTAACACAGTCAAACGATGAAAAACTTGTTAACCTTGCAAGGGGCGTTTACAGATACGCTTCGGCTTGTGAAGCAAAATTTTCCTGAAAACAAGCATAAATAAGCTCAATCCCGAAAGGGGTGGGCAACTTAGGGATTTAATAGATTTTGAAATGCTCTTTTCCGCTATAACGGCTTCAAAACAAGGGTTAAGGCGCCAGCCTTAACCCTTGTTTGTTCATTGTTCTAACGAAAAATACCTATTTCAAAATTGCTTTGCACCTAAAAATAGCAGATTTTTGTGAAAGACAAGGCAAAAAGCACAGGAATAATTTGTTTATTCCGAGCATTTTTAACGCAGTATTCCGCTAAAAGATGCATTTTTAGGCTGTCAAATCCCTAAGTCCAACGCCCTAATGGGGGTTGCTTTTTTTGTGTGCCGAAAAAGTCGCATATTTATTGTTATTCTATCGTAAAAAACATACTGTAACAAGTCAAAGGACACCGAAATAATATCGGTGTCCCAAAAATCTGTCTGTTGTTTATGCTTTGATGGGGATGAAAATTTTTACAGTCGTGCCTTCTGCTGACGACGATATAATCGTCAGCGTGCCGCCGCACATCATTTGGAGGCGCTCTTTAATATTGGCGAGCGCGACATGCGGACTGTCACTGTCGCCGTCGCGAAAGCCGGGGCCCGTGTCCGCAACGGTTATCTCGCTGCCGTTTTTAGTCCGGCGCGTTTTAACCGTAATGTGCAGTGGGCTGAGTTCGGGGTCAAGTCCGTGCTTGATGGCGTTTTCCACAATCGGCTGGAGCGTCAGCGGCGGAACTCTGAAGCGCGTGTGCGGCGTGTCGAATTCCACAAATAAGTTGTCCTCAAAACGGGTTTGCTCAACCGCAAGATATGCTTTTGCGTGCTCCAGTTCCTCCGTAAAGGGAATGGCGTCCTCCTTAGCCAACGCAGTAAAATTTTTTCTGAGATAAGTTGAAAAGTCAAGCGTGATTTTTTGCGCTTTGTCGGTATCTTGCGCAATCAGATAGTAGATGCTCATCATTGTGTTGTAGATGAAATGCGGCCGCATCTGTAATACGTTTACACTTGCACGCTGACGGGCGATTTCTTGCTGTTGGCGGAAATTCTGCTCAATCTGTTCGGAGATAATAAGCCCGAACATTGAAATCGCTGAAAGCACCGTGCTGATGTCAATCAACGCGGCAACGTCCACAAAAAGTTGCACAATCAGCACTGCGGTTATCGGAATTATGGCGATTAAAAAGCCGTGATAATATTTTTGTGAAAGCTGTCTGCGCCAGCGGAGTAAGCATAAGAAATTCAGTATCATAATCACACTGAGCGGAACGATTAGCAGCGGGTACCACGCGCCGCGCTGAAACTGTCCGTCCGGCGTGATAGAGTAGATGTGGTCGGTAAAAAGCGTGCTGACAAGCAGGAGGAAAAACATCATCCAGCAGCCTTCAACAACGCGAAAAACGGTGTTTTTCTTAATGTCTTTTTTGCACGAGTGAAGCAGGTAAGCCGTCAGCATCGACAGCGGCAAGGAAAGCAGCAACACCTCAAGAAAGGCAAAAATTCGCAACGCCCCCTTGCCGAAATATTGGTAAATAATCAAATCGGCAAGGCTCACGAGGCTGCACGCCATCAGAGCCGTGAAATAGGCAAAGAAAAATCGCTTGCTCCAGCGGTCAATCAGGGGGATAATCGCCGTAAGCCATATGCCGAGCAATGCGATTAAAAGCGCCGCACTGATAATGGAAAAGGAGAAAATAGTGTACCACGTTATCATTCTGACACCTCTTTCGTGATGATAGGATAGCGCAATTTTTTTAGCTGTTCCTTTACGCCGTCAGCGGTGAGAGGTTTCGTCATAAAGCCGCTTGCGCCCGTGTCCCAGGCATCGAGGGCGTAATCGGTGTAAGCCGTAAGGTAAATCACGTTTGTTTTGGGATTGCAATTCAGAATCTCCTTGCAAACGTCAAGCCCGCTCGTCATCCCCATTTCAATATCAAGAAACGCCAAATCAACCTTGTGGCTCTTTGCGTATTCGATGGCTTCTGAAGGTTTGGTAAAGCCTTCAATACTTGCATCAGGCAACACGCTTTTCAGTATCGGAATACCGCCGTTCAGTATAATTTTTTCATCGTCAACCATAATCACGCCTAGTGTCTTATTTTGCCCTGTTGTTGCGTTTACCAGCGATGCTATGTCAAGGTCGAGGCAGTCGGCGATTTTGGCTAACATTAAGATGTCGGGGATACGCTTGCCCTGTTCCCAATTAGAAACAGCGGATTTTGTCACGAATAAGCGTTCCGCCAGTAATTCCTGCGAAATTCCTTTGTCTATTCTCGCCTGTTTCAGAATATCCGATAATATATTATAATTCATCGCTGCACCCTCTTTTCTAATAACAGTTTACTATAATCACCGGACAAACTCAAGAAAAAATATTTTGCAAAAAAAAGTACACGTTCTGTTAACTTCTATTGACGTAATTATATATTTATATATAAAATAGATCTGTATTTGTTATACGGTAAGGGCATCTCCGTCAGATACTTTAGGTATACGGTCAGCTGCTCGGCGCCTTTTCCTTTTAAAATGCAAATAATTAATGAAAGGATTTGATAAAAATGAAATTTTCAAAGAAAATTCTTGCTGCATTTCTTGCAGCATTAATGGCAATCTCTATGATGCCGTTCACTGCATTTGCAACCGAGTGGACAGACCAAGATGTTTGGGGACCGGATCTTCAGACAGGCGATATTTTGACTTCCGACGTTGAGGAGGTGCATGGATTAGAAGAATACACCTTGACCTTGCCGGCAGGCGGCTACGGCGATGATTTTGATGTAGCTGATTCGGATTTGGTCACCACAAGTTGGCAGTTTGATTGGACTGAAGCTCCATGGGGCGGCAATACTCTGAGGATTTTTGACAATAACAATGTTGGAATGTATTATCCCTATAATGCAGACGGCATGACAAACCAGTGGTATGTGGTTGATGTTGATCACGATAATCAAACCATCACCTTGTCAGGTATCGTCCCCAGCACTCCTACTGTCAATACCTACACCGTAACATGGGAAAATGCGGACGGAACAACTCTTGAAACCGATACAGATGTAGCAGAAGGAACAGTTCCGACCTATGACGGCGCAACACCGACGAAGGCAGAAGACGCACAGTACACCTATGAATTTGCAGGCTGGTCTCCTGAGGTTACTGCCGTAACAGGCGATGTAACCTACACCGCGACCTTTGTCGATGTGCTGTCAATCAGCAATGTTGACGAATGGAACAGCTTTGCCGCCAGCGTGAAGGGTGGAAATACTTACAGCGGAAAAATCGTACGGATGACTGCGGATGTGGGACCTGTTACAACGATGGTTGGAGGCACATTCAGCGGCACGTTTGATGGCGGCTCTCACACATTGACGGTTAACATCTCCGGCGGGAATGCCTCTGTGGCAACATTCGAGGTTGTGAAGGATGCAACCATCCAAAACCTTACCTTGGCAGGTAGTATTACCTCCTCCGGTATTCATTCGGCGGCACTTGTAAAATCATTACCGGGAAGTGGAACAAGCTGTACCATCAAAAATGTGGATATTTATGCCGATGTGAATTGTGCTCAGAATTATATCGGCGGCTTTATCGGACACGCCGGTACTGCAAATACGGTTAATATCGAAAACAGCATATTCGCCGGCAGTATCAATAAGACAGGCTCCGGGCAGGGAGGTTACATCGGCGGCTTTATCGGATGGAGTCAACAACTCACAGCCACGATTGACAACTGCGCCTTTACAGGCAGTTACAGCAATATCCAATCATTCAATAATATCGGCTTTTCATACAATGCTCCTACTAAAATTACAGTCAATGATTTTTATTCAAATGTAAGCGAAGTATTTGGAACAAGCGCAAATCATGGTACAAGACTGTATGTTCCCGACAGCGGTTATACGACTGCGGCTGCGCTTGTCAATCACGGCGGTGAAAAAACCTTCTTCCATCAGCTCAGTGACGCTTTAAATGCGTGGGTGGATGGCAGCACTCTGATGCTGATGTCGGATGTGACGACAGCGAACACTATCAGCGTCGGCGGTACCAAAACCCTCGACCTGAATGGGTACAAGCTGAGAATCAGCCGTAATGACCAAGTAATCAGTGTGCAGGAAGGCGGCGACTTAACAATCAAATCCTCTGCGCAAGGCGGCGAGGTGATTGGCTGCAATGCTGACAGAGCGGTTGTTGGAGGCAAAGGCCAAACGCTTACACTTGAAAGCGGCACGATTAGAACAGCTGCAAGTAATTGTATTTCAGGCACAGACGCTGTTTTTAACCTCAACGGCGGTGCAATTGAATGTACCAGTAATAGCAGTGATATGACGGTTTCGTCAGCCGTTTATTGCAAGGGCAATTGTACTGTAAATTGGAATGGAACCTCCATAACGACCAATACAGGTTGCGGAGTCTACAGCAAAAATTCAACGGATACTGTAAAAATCGGCGGCGGTTCATTTGCTGCAACAGCGGATACTCTGCCGGACAACGCAGGATATGTGCTTAGCAAATGCAATGTTGAAATTCAGGGTGCTCCTGTCCTGAACGGAAAGGGTATCTATCTTAGCACCGGCAAAGTCATCAATGTAACCGGCGAACTGACGAATGATGTACCCATCGGTGTGGTTATGCAGACCCCCGGCGTGTTTACATCCGGTCTTCAGGGAAATGGCGGTATCGCCAACTTCGCAAACGGTAACGGCGATGACTATGGAATCGGACTCGACGCTTCCGGCGAGGCACAGGTTGTGCGTAAGTACACGGTCACCTGGAAACTCGATGAAACCACCGTTATTGATACCGATAAGGTGATGGAAGGCACGGTGCCGACCTATACCGGCACGGCTCCGGCGGATTATTCCGATACATATTACAACTACACCTTTGCAGGCTGGACTCCCGAGGTTTCTGCTGTAACAGGTGATGCAACCTATACTGCTCAGTATACTGCACAAGCAAAAACCTTTACAATTTTTGCAAAGAAGCTCACAGGTGGAACGATTACCGTTTCTAATGTAACAGGGTTAACCACCGTTGCACAGTTAAAGGATTTGCTCGTCACCGAAACAGGCGTTCCGGCAAGTGCAATGAGGCTTATTTTTGCAGGCAAGCAGCTTGAGGATGACAAAACCTTGGGCGAGTACAATATCCAAAAAGAATCTACGCTCCATCTGGTTATTATGACATACACCATCACTTGGAAGAGCGACGAAGCAACGATCATTGATACCACCAATGTCGCTTACGGCGAAACACCCGCACATGCAGCTCCGGCTGATTATGAGGACGAGGATTACACCTACGAGTTTGCAGGTTGGACACCCGAAATTGTTGCCGTAACAGGCGAAGCCACCTACACAGCAACCTACACAGCAACACCGAAGCCGACAGAGCCGAACAACGGCGCAAGCATAACTGTTGCGGAAACCATCAGCGAGAATTTCTATCTTGATGATGAGTTCTACGGTGAAACAGCATATGTTTCATTCACATATAACCATAACAGTGATATAAGCGAAACTGCTGATATTTCAACGGATGTTAAGGCTATGTCATCTCTTGATGATGCAACAGACGGAAGAAAGAAGTTTTCAGTAGTTCAGGCTCCCGCACAGGCAACAGAGCCTATCACAATTAATGTTTACGCAAATGCTGAAGACGCACAGGCAGGCGAAAACGCAATTGATACAATTGATTACAGCGTTTATACCTATTGCCGCGATATTATCGAAAACTACGACGGCGAAAAGGCAGACGAAATGAAAGCCCTTGCAAAGTCAACTCTTGACTATGCAGCAGCCGCTCAGACATATTTCGGCTACAACACCGATGATATGGCAACAAAAGACGCTCAGGGCGGCTTCTACAACGAGGTTGCAAATGCTGATTTGAGCAATGTTGCAGGCGTTTCCTCAGCACCAAGCTGCATTACAAAAGCATCTGTTGTTGTTAAGTCAGACCTTGAAATCAATCTTTTCTCGCTTACACCTATTGAAGTAACAGGCGCAAGCATGGATTCAACAAAGGGCAAAGACAGATTTGCAGCAACAAGCTATCAGAGCGGCGATTACTATGTTGTACACATTGCGGGCATTGAGCCGGCAAATATGGACAACACCATTACGGTAAACACGACAAAGGGCGATATTGTTATGACAGCTAATGCTATCATTAAGATGATGCTCAGTAGCAACGACGCAAAGCTTGTAACGCTTGCAAAGGCAATGTATCTTTACGGTGCAGCCGCAAACGCATATTTTGACTAAGGAGGGATAACACAATGACAAAGTTTTATAACGAACCTGAATTCAAGGTAGTAGTTTCAAACACTCAGGATGTTATCACCACCTCAGGCGAAGCAACACCAAGCTACACACCCGGACAGTTTGAATCAGAACAGTTTAATTTCTCGGTTTAATCAACTGATATAACAAAAACCTCCGTAGTTCTTTCTGCGGAGGTTTTTTGTATAAATTGCGGTATACGACCAACGGTTCCCAAAATTTGTTTTCGGCTTGGAGCTCGTCAAAACAAACTCCGTGATTGAAATATAATGCTTTGGCATTATATTAATAATCACTCCGATTGTTCCTCCTCTCAAATCAAAATGTTTTGCATTTTGATTTGGTTGTTGCCGTTCGGCTTGTTTTTTATACCGATGCGGATACTTGTACCGCATCGGAGAGGAAGAACATCCGCAGTGATTTTTAGTAGTTTGCACATAACAATTAAAAAAGTGCAAACTATTTTAATCACAAAGGATGTTATGACGAGGCAGCGCTCGCAAACGAACCTCGCTTCGCTCCCGTATTTGCTAAAAGCTCAAAAAAATATTAAAAAAGTACACATTCTGTTAACTTCTATTGACGTAATATATATTTTTTATATAATGGATTTGTATTTGTTATATGGTAAGGGCATCTCCGTCAGATACCATGTTAAAATATAGCACAGTATGCGGTCAGCTGCTCGGCGCCTTTTCCTTTAAAATGCAAAAAATTGGTGCGAGATGTGTTTTATGTTTGAATATTTGAAGGCAGATAGATTTGAACAAACCTCACACCTTCCCCTTGAGGGGAAGGGGGACCGCTTGCGGGGGATGAGGTGTGGTCCTTCAACGACACAGTTCAAAATTAATTCGCCGAAACACTCATAACATATAGACACCTCATCAGTCACCTTTGGTGACAGCTTCCCCTCAAGGGGAAGCCGAAAAAAACTAAAATAAATTAATGAAAGGATTTGATAAAAATGAAATTTTCAAAGAAAATCACAGCCATTTTCATCGCAGTGATGATGGTTGTTTCGGCTATTCCGTTTACGGCGAGTGCGGCAAGCAATCCTTACCTGACCTTTACCGGCACGGACTCCTTCAGCATCCAAACCTATAATAGCGCGAAGAACTGGAACGGAACGCTGGAGTATTCTACGGATACCAACACATGGACAACATGGGATGGTACTTCGCAAATTAGTTCGGTTAATAATAAACTGTATTTGCGTGGAACAGGGAATACGAAAATAACCGGTAATAATAATAATAGTTCCAAATATTGGGTGATTACCACCCAGGGTAAGGTTGCCTGCAGCGGTGATATCAGAACGCTTGTGGATTATAATAATCCTGAGGATTCCAATATGGGTACTTATTGTTTTGCTTATTTGTTCAACAATTGTACAAGTCTTACCGAAGCACCGGATTTACCGGCAACTCGCCTGACGGAATCTTGCTATTCCTATATGTTTAATGGCTGCACAAGTCTGACAACGGCACCGGAGTTACCGGCAACAACCCTGAGAACATATTGCTATCGAAATATGTTTAGTGGCTGCACAAGTCTGACAACGGCACCGGAGTTACCGGCAACAACCCTAGCACTTTGTTGCTATGGCGGTATGTTCCAGAACTGCACAAATCTGACAACGGCACCGCAGTTACCGGCAACAGCCCTGGAGGTGTATTGCTATCAAAATATGTTTAATGGTTGCGAAAGTCTTACCACAGCACCGGTGTTACCGGCAACAACCATGGCGGATTATTGCTATTACAGTATGTTTAATGGCTGCGCAAATCTGACAACGGCGCCGGCGTTACCGGCAACTATGCTGACAGCACAATGCTATTCTTATATGTTTGAGGGCTGCACAAGTCTGACAACAGCACCGGCGTTACCGGCAACAACCCTGGCGTTTTATTGCTATTACAATATGTTTAATGGCTGCAGAAGTCTGACAACGGCGCCGGCGTTACCGGCAACAACCCTGACAAATGGTTGCTATCAAAGTATGTTCCAGGACTGCACAAGTCTGACAACGCCATCGGAGTTACCGGCAATAGACCTGGAAAGCAATTGCTATAATAGTATGTTTAAAGGCTGCACCGGTATCAAATTATCAACAGAACAAACTGCTGAATACAGTTCCCCGTACAGTATTCCTAAAGAGGGAACGGGAAGTATGGGAACCAATACCTATAATGTGTTGACTGATATGTTCACCGGCACCGGCGGAACCTTCACAGGATCGCCGTCAATCAACACAACCTATTACATTGATGCTCCCAGTGCTTATGCTGGCTATGTACCTGCTGAGGCTGACGATGCGGATGCTTTAGCAGCAAAGGTAGTAAAGTTTAACGGCTACGACTGGTACCTCATCGAGGATAACTCAACGAGCGAAACCGAGGGTACCGTAACCCTGCTTGCAGCGGATACAAGCTTTGGCGCTTGTGCTTTTGATTCAACCAAAACAAGCAACGAATACAGCACCTCAACAATTAAGGCGACTCTTGACGCAATGACTGCCGAGGACGGTAGCTTTGCAAAGGTGGCAGATGCAATTGTTGCAACCGATTTAACTGATGTAAATGTTACAGGTGCAAAGCTCTGGCTGTTGAGTTCAGGAGAAGCAAATAATATACCGGTAAATGTCAGGATGTGTTCTCAGGCAAGTGAAGCAATTGCTAACGCATGGTGGTTGCGCTCGGCCGATAGTGATGGAACTATTGCAGAGTTCGTGGTGGGCAGTAACGGTTATGTTGCCAACGGCGGTACCGGCGCCAACGTGAATCAGTCGTTTGGCGTTCGCCCTGCATTAAAGCTCGATTTGAGCAAGGTTGAATTTGATTCATCATCGAAAACCTTTGCTCTGCCCACTCCTGCTCCGACAAGCACTGTTTCTTTCACAAAGGTTTCAAGTGCTGACGAAATCGCCGCTGAAAATATCAGCACATGCACAGTTGATGAAGCGGCGGCATGGATAGTGGCAAATTGGGATGATATATTCAAAGGCGAGGATTTTATAGATGTCGCATACTACAATAGTAGCACCGGCAGTCTTATTGTTTTTGTTATTAGCTCCGATACTGATAAAAAAAGTTTTGAGGATAATTATGAAAACTTTATTTATGAGGATATGTCAGCCGATGACTTAAAAGACTGGTTTGTGACGTATGGTGACACTGTTTACCTCTGCACAGCGGCAGCTCCCGCACCGACTGAGCCGAACAACGGCGCAAGCATAACTGTTGCAGAAACCATCAGCGAGAATTTCTATCTTGATGATGAGTTTTACGGTGAGGATTCATTTATAACCGTAAACTATAACCACAACAGTAATGTGAGCGAGTCAGATGATTTCCGTACTGATGTTGTTGCAATGAATTCACTTCCCGAGCTTGATGACAGCACAAGCGAATATAACGGCGCAAGAAAGATTTCAATCACTCAGGCACCCGCACAGGCAACAGAGCCTATCGAAATCAAGGTTTATGCAAATGCTGATGACGCACAGGCAGGCGAAAACGCAATTGATACAATTGATTACAGCGTATACAGCTACTGCCGTCAGATTATCACAGGCGATTATGCTGAAAACCTCAAAGACCTTGCAAGAGCAACTCTTGACTACGCAGCATCTGCTCAGGATTACTTTGATTACAATACCGAGAATATGGCAACCAAAGATGCAACAGGCGGTTTCTACAATAATGTTGCAGGGGCAGACCTTTCAACTGTTGCGGGCGTAAGCGCAGCACCGAGCTGCATTACAAAAGCATCTGTTGTAGTTAAGTCAGACCTTGAAATTAATCTTTTCTCGCTTACACCTATTGAAGTAACAAGCGCAAGCATGGATGCAACAAAGGGCAAAGACAGATTTGCAGCAACAAGCTATCAGAGCGGTGATTACTATGTTGTACACATTGCGGGCATTGAGCCGGCAAATATGGACAACACCATTACGGTAAACACGTCAGAGGGCGATATTGTTATGACAGCTAATGCTATCATTAAGATGATGCTGAATAGCAACGACGCAAAGCTTGTAACGCTTGCAAAGGCAATGTATCTTTACGGTGCAGCCGCAAACACATATTTTGACTAAGGAGGGATAACACAATGACAAAGTTTTATAACGAGCCTGAATTCAAGGTAGTAGTTTCAAACACTCAGGATGTTATCACCACCTCAGGCGAAACACCAACCTACACACCCGGACAGTTTGAATCAGAACAGTTTAATTTCTCGGTTTAATCAACTGATATAACAAAAACCTCCGTAGTTCTTTCTGCGGAGGTTTTTTTGTAAAAATTTCGGGCGGGAACCCTTGGAGCGGGCGCCAGACCCTTTTGTCTCGCAAGCTCAACATTTCCCCTAGCAGGGGAATCTCCCGCACCCGTATATTTCCCCTCATCCGACGGCTCCAAGTATTCGCCGCCACCTTCGCGTCATAACATTCTGCGTGATTGAAACATATTGCTTGGAAAATATGTATGCAATATGTTATTAATCACTCCGAATGTTCTTCCTTTCCGATTTGGTACAAGTATCCAAATCGGGTTATACAAATCAAAAAGCAGCCTACGGCGAAATTTTGATTTGAGAGGAGAAACATATAAAGCGATTAATAGCGATTTGCTGACAAAACGCTTCAATCGCGGAATATGTTTGGACGAGGGAAGGCTTGATAGGTTTGATTGATTTTATTTGGGCAAATGAAACAATAACGCTTCGCTCGGACAATTGTAGGGTGCGCCGCCCTCGTCGCACCGCACCGATTGCTAAATAATATATTTGCGTTTAAATGAAACAAAGTAAATAATCTCGGCGCATTTCCGCAACGACCAACGTCCCTTGGAGCGGGCGCCAGACCCTTTTGTCACCTACAGTGACATTTCCCCTAGCAGGGGAATCACCCAAAATTTGTTTCGGCTTGGAGCGCCGACAAATTTTGACCGTTCGGCAGTTCTTCGTCCAAAGATAATCCGCGATTGGAGCATATCGTGTTTAACGATATGCTAAT
>SVQE01000026.1 GCA_015065505.1 Oscillospiraceae bacterium | reverse complement strand
CACAAGCACGAGGCTCAGAAGCCTGAAGCTTGGGAAATGTAAGGGAGGTATGTAGCTAATGTACGAATCAAATCCTTATTTCTACGGAACAGGCAGAAGAAAAGAATCTGTTGCTCGTGTACGCGTTTATGCAGGCACAGGTAAAATCACAATCAACGACAGAGATATCGACGATTATTTCGGACTTGAAACACTCAAGCTCATCGTTCGTCAGCCTCTCGCATTAACAGATACAGCTGAGAAGTTTGATATCGTTTGCCGTGTAAACGGCGGCGGTGTAACAGGTCAGGCAGGTGCTATCCGTCACGGTCTTTCAAGAGCTCTTCTTCAGTATGACGAAAGCCTTCGTCCTGCACTCAAGAAGGCAGGCTTCCTCACTCGTGACCCGAGAATGAAGGAAAGAAAGAAGTACGGTCTCAAAGCAGCAAGACGCGCACCCCAGTTCTCAAAGAGATAATCTCTCAAGTTTTCAACACCTTTGCTTATTGCGAGGGTGTTGTTTTTTGTGCGCGTCTTGCGTTATCGGGGCCCCCGAAAAATCAAAGATTTTTTGGGGAGAGGAAGAACAATCGAAGTGATTCATAATATATTGCTCATATCAAATAATAAAGAGCAATATATTTCAATCACGGAGTTTGTTCTGACGAAGCGCACCCCAGTTCTCAAAGAGATAGTTTTCCAAAAACGCTTCCTTTTGGGAGCGTTTTTCTTTTCATCAGCACTTTTACACTGCGGGTCCTCAGAGCATAGCTCTTGCGGTCGAAGCTAAAAACACTCCACTGGAGTGTTTTCTTAACGCTCCGACAGTTCAGCAAGAGATAGTTTGCTTATCTATTCAGCACCCTTGTTTGTTCAAGGGTGCTTTTTTTGTACGATATTACTTTTACTGTGCTGTAAAGGTTACGTCTATTCGTCCGCCTCGTCTATCCTTAACTTATGTAAAGAGGGAAAACACCTCATCCACCGCAAGCGGTCCCCCTTCCCCTCAAGGGGAAGGTGTGAGGCTTTAGTTCGCCGAAAATACAATCGCCGTGCGCAGCGACCCGAAATTCTTCATTCTTAAATCTTAATTCTTAATTGTTTTGTCCCCGTGTGTCGAAGAGGCAGCGACCCGAAATTCGTAACTCGTAATTATATAAAAAACGCCCCTTTGGGAGGACCTTCGTAAAGAAGGTTCTCCCAGTTAAATTAATCCTTGCGGATTAGTGAAATGTTCTTTCAGAACGTGAAATTGCTTCGCAGTGAAATATGCCTGCGGCATGTTAAGGATTAATTTAATTTCACATCGAGCAAAGCGAGATATTTCACGATTTGCTTTAGCAAATTATTTCACATTGCGTCAGCAATATTTCATTAGTAACAGACCGTTCTGTTTCGGTCTGTTTTTCTTTTCCGGATTTGTCTTTACAAATCCTATGCTCGCTACACTATATGACATATTTCTTGACATAGAGTTGTTTAAATGCTAAAATGAAAGCGCCAAATATTATCACAAATGAATATTTTTGCAACAATGTCCGTATGCTATTTTTATCTCTTTTGATAAAAATGCATGCTCTTATTTGCATATGGTCTTGTTGTATCTGTGTGATAATGTTTGGCGACAGTTGAGCTTGCGTTTTTTGGCGTACAGCTTGGCTGTACGCATTTTTTATTTTTTGGAGGGAATATGAACATAGATTTAGCAAAACTGCGTGAGAAGGCAGAAGCAATAACAGTTGCAGGCGAAATTGAAAGGCTGATTGAGTGCGATACGCCATATAATAGGTTTTTCGAAACAGCGGCAGAATTATCTGACAATGTTGCCGTAAAGTATATGGGAAACGATATAAAATATAGTGAAATGCTAGCCATTATTGATGTTATGGCAAAAGGCTTTCATGAACTTGGCGTCAGAAAAAATGATGTTGTAACCGTTAGTCTGTTAGGTGCACCTTATGCAATCGCGATTTTTTACGCTCTTGATAAGCTTGGTGCTTGTCAGCATATGGTGAATAGCTCAAGCGGTATTGATGAGCTCAAAAGAGAATTTCAGAATTTTGATTCTAAATACTTCGTTGCAAATGATATCTTTTGCAGTGATGAAACGCTTGATATGCTGAAAAAAATCGGCGTTGAAAAGGTTATTGTTACTTCGCTTCTTGACGGTATGTCTAAAGGCTTAAGCACAGATAAAGCCAAGTACACAGTAATTGAAAAAGCAAAAGGCATTAAGTCAAAACTAATTGACGGAAAAAGCATTATTAACTGTCAGCAGTTGATAAAACTTGGCGAAAGTTCTTATGAAGAAATTACGCCCGTGCCTTTTGAAGAAAACCATATGGCAGCAGTTGCTTACACCTCAGGCTCAACAGGAAACAGCAAAGCGTGTACGGCAACATGGCGCGCAATGGATTCCTTTATTCAGGTGCTCGGGATGACAGAGGTAGGCAGATATAATATCGGTGATGTTTTGTTCACAACGTTTCCGCTTTGGATATTCTATTCGCTTCTCAATATGATTCACGAGCCGCTGTGCCTCGGCATAACAGTAGCGCTTGATCCGTTATATGAGCCTGATAACCTTGAAAAAAGGAACAACCAGTATCAGTTCAATCACTGGCCGACGATACCGCCGTATATTGCAAAAATGCTACAACTTAATAAAAACTTGGATTGCTCAAAATGGCGCGTTGTTTCAGTTGGTGGTGTTGAACTTAAAGACGAAGTTAAGCTCGGCGCAGACGAATACATTAATGCGCACGGCGGTACGGCAAAGATTGTTCAGGGCTACGGTGCAAGCGAGGTGCTCGGCTCGTTTTCATATTGCTATTATGATAATCCGACTTTGGGCAGTCTCGGTAAGCCCTGTATCGGCAATATGTTTAAGTTTGTTGACGCCGAAACAGGAAAAGAACTTGAAAATGCAACAGAAGGCTTGCTGTATATTTATTCCCCTGCCATGATGAGCGAGTATTACGGCGACGAGGAAGCAACAAAGCAAAGCCTTATCAAAGATGAAAACGGTGTTACTTGGTATAACACAGAAGATATTATGCGCGTCAACGAAAGAGGTGAGCTATTCTTTGTTGACAGACTTAGACGATTAGTAATGACTATTGATTTGGACAAAAGTCCGGCTAAACTAATCCCTTCTAAAACGGAAAGCTGTGTTGCCTCCATTCCAGCGGTTGAAAACTGTGCGGTAATTACTGTTCCCGATAAAGAAAGAGAAAATATACCGATTGCTTTCGTTCAGCTAAAAGAAAGTAATGCATTAACTGATGAAGAAATTATCCGTTATTGTATGAATAATATTTCTGAATATCAAGTGCCAAAAAAGGTTATATTTATTGACTCAATACCTTTGACCTCCAGCCAAAAGCCTGACTATAAATCCCTTGAAAAACAGTATAAAAATCTATAATTAATAAGCAGGTAACGAATATATCGCTACCTGCTTAACTTCTTTATGACGGACGCCCCTTTCGGAGCGTTTGATTTTAGATTTTATTTAATAATTCTTCCGATTGTATTAGGTTTCATGCCTGCTGCATTTGCTTCATCTGTATCAATGTGCATTGCAAAGGCATAGCTATCTGAAACACGAACAACAACATCACCGAAGGTTAATGCTCTGTCGTTAGCTGTCGGGATTTCAACGGAAACGATTTCGCCGTTTTCAAGACCCATTTCCTCAGCATCCTTAACTGTTGCGTGGATGTGGCGCTTTGCTGCAACAACGCCCTTTTCAAGCTCTACCTCGCCTGCAGGACCAACAAGCTTGCAGGTTCCGCTGCCCTCAAGGTCGCCCGATTCTCTTACGGGAGCAACAACGCCGATTGAGCGTGCGTCTGTTAATGAAAGCTCAACCTGGGTTTCCTTTCTTACAGGACCGAGAATTGAAACAGCAGGGAATTCACCCTTTGTTCCGATTACTCTTACTCTCTCTTCACAAGCATACTGACCCGGCTGAGAAAGCATTTTCTTAACTGTTAATTCATAGCCCTTGCCGAAAAGAGTTTCAAGGTCTTCCTGTGAAACATGAACGTGACGGGCAGAAATTTCAACAACAACTTCGTTTTTCATAATATATAACCTCCAAAAGATTTAACATTATTGTTTTATCGTTGCTATTTTATAACACTTTTGATTGTTTTTCAACCATTATTTTGGTATAATATATAAAATTGATTGAGCGAAGCGAGAAACCTGCTTGGCTCCCCTGCCAAGGGGAGCTGTCACGAAGTGACTGAGGGGAGCGTCTGCGCTAGCAAAGAGTCCACGAAGTGACAGAGGGGATGGTCGCTGTGATTAAGAACTTGTTGCAGTAAGGCGTTCTGAAACTCTATGACCATCCCTCCACCGCAAGCGGTCCCCCTCCCTTTGACAAGGGAGGCAAATAGGTTGGGATTTGTATGGAGACAAAAAGGTTAGGAGATTTAATTATGACTCTTGATGAGCTTGAAATTCAGTGCAAGGACTGCAGAAAATGCGCTTTATGCGAAGGAAGAACAAATCTTGTTTTCGGTGTTGGAAACAAGAACGCCGATATTATGCTTATAGGCGAGGGGCCCGGCGAAAACGAGGATTTGCAGGGCGAGCCCTTTGTTGGCAGAAGCGGAAAGCTGCTTGATAAATTTCTTGAAAGCATAGACCTTTCACGAGATAAAAATGTTTATATCGCAAATATGGTTAAATGCCGTCCGCCGCAAAACCGCGACCCGAAGCCCGAGGAACAGGATATGTGCATCGGCTGGCTGAGAGAGCAGTTTAAGATAATCAAGCCTAAAATCATTATCTGCGTCGGCAGAATTTCGGCTCAGCGCCTTATTTCACCCGATTTCAGAGTAACAAAGCAGCACGGTGAATTTATTGAAAAGGGCGGTGTGCTGATGATGGGCACCTTCCACCCTGCCGCAATCCTCAGAAATCCGAACAACAAAGAGCTTGCATTCGCAGACTGGCTTAAGGTAAGGGATAAAATAGAGGAACTTGGTATAGAAATATAATATGCAAAAACAAAAAGCATCGCATTGGACACCCCAAAGCGATGCTTTTTCTTATTATATATTCCTAATGTCTTTTCCGAAAATTGTCATTGTTGTGTATTCGCCCGTTATTCGGCTTGTTATTCTCTGGTCGTATTTGTTAAGAAGCTCGGAAAGCTCGTAATTTGTGCTGATAACAGTCGGCTTTTTTGCAAGAATACGGGAATTAATTATGTTATAAAGTGCAGCGATTGAATACTGGTTTTCAACCTCTGTGCCGAGGTCGTCGAGAATAAGCAAATCACAGTTTAAAACCTGCTGCTTTGTGTAGTTAATTCCGTCAACCCTGCCGAATTGCTCTGACTGCAAATCATCGCAGATATTCTGACTTGTTCCGTAGCAAACATAGAAGCCCTTGTTTATAACAACATTTGCAATCGCAAGCGAAAGATGCGTTTTGCCGAGCCCCGTTGCACCAACGAACAAAAGGTTTTTGCTGTCCGGCGAGAAATTCTGAGCATATCTTCTTGCGGATTCAAGTATTTTTCCTGCTCTTTCACGGGGAACGATTGAATTTTCAAGCGCCTCGCTGCTGTAGTAATCAAGCTTGAAGTTTTCAAAGGTGCATTCATCAATCGGCGCAAACCTTTTGATTTCGTTTTTCATAATATCTATGAGAAGCTGGCGGTGGCAGTTGCAGAGCCTGCCCTTAATAAAGCCCCTGTCCTCGCAAACGGCGCAGATATACTGCGGCTGCATTGAATCCTCGCTGTAGCCGTGCTTTTTAAGTATTTCAGCTCTTTTTGCAATCAGGCTTTTGCTCTGCGCGCGAAGCTCGTTAACCTTTTCCTCGGTGTTGCCCTTGAAGAAAAAGAGCTGCGAGGTTTCAAGCCCGATTTTTGAAAGCTGTTTCTGAATATTATCTATTTCGGGAATTTCGCTTCTTATATCGTCTGCACGAAGCTGTGCCTCAGATACGGCATTATCCCTTCTCTGTTCAAGTATTCTTTCTGCTTTTCTGTAAATGTGTGCAGGATAAGACATATTTTATACCTTCTATATATCGTAATCGTCGTTATACAGGGCTCTTTTTTCAATTTCGCTTATATCAAACGAGGGCTTGCCCTGAAGCTTTGAGGATTTGGTTTTTTCTTTGTTTTTCTGATGCTGTTCGTTATCAGCCTTAGCCTCATCAAGCGTTTTAACGCCTGCTTTCTTCCAGTTACGAAGAATGGAATCAACATATTTAAGCGTTGGCTTATCGGCATTTTCCTTCATTAAATCGCAGGCAAAGGAAATCATATCAAGCGAAAAATCCTCGTGCCACTCTTTAATCATTTTTCTTTGCTTAACTGTTGGGTTTCTGTATGCAACCGAGCTGAGGGCAATAATTTCCTTCCATAGTCTGTCCGAATTTTCAAGCTCGCGCAGCTTTTCTTCAGCCGCTTCAAGCGTTGTTATGCCTTCCTCACTCCAGTTTTTAGCCATCGCGCCGAGATATGCAATGCCAATGGCACGCTTTTTATCCTTTTCGGTTTTATAATACTGAAGAATGGTTAAAACAATTTCGCACGGCAAGCCATAGTATAAAACCATATTGATAGCAGCCTCCTGCTCAACATGGCTGACAGGTCTGCCGAAAACCTCCTGTGCGCTTTGAAGAAGCTGTTCTATGTCGGGATTTTCCCTGAGAATACGAACAACATCATCGGGCTTCAAACGGGGTACGGGAATGCTTTCAAGCGCTTTTTCGGCAGGAGCGCTCTCTTTTTTAACCTCTTTTTTCTCTTCTGCCTCGGGCGCTTTAACGATTTCGGGCTCTGCGGCTTTGTTATCGCAGGTCAAAACACCCTCGTCAACCCAGAATTCAAGGAAATCGTCCGCGTCGCTTTCGGTACAGCCCAGAGTTTTTGCAATTTCTTTGCTGCTGAGGTTTCCGCCGTTTGATAATATGAGAAGAAGCGCTTTAAGCTGATATTCGCTTGCAAGCTTTATGTAGTTTTTTGCAATAAGCGACGGCACCGAAAACATACCGTTTTCCCAGATTTTTCCCATTGGCATAATCTGATATTTCATTTCAAGCGCTCCTTTCATAATTTTTGACACTATATAATTTTATCAAAAATGATATATATTGTAAATACGGTCTATATTGTGTAGCACGCTGTCGGCATACACAAGAGGAAAAAGAAAGTTAATAAAACTGTTGTTTTTTTCTTGACAAAATCGCTTTGCTTGGGTATAATACTCCTTGCAATGAATGCGGATTTAGCTCATCCGGTAGAGCGCCACCTTGCCAAGGTGGAGGTAGCGAGTTCGAGCCTCGTAATCCGCTCCACACAAAAAAGGCACCCATTCGGGTGCCTTTTTTGCGCGGAACGGATTACGAGGCGAGAAACGAAACTCCAAATTTTTCGTGCAGCTCGCTGCTGGGAAAATTTGGGAGAAAGGTCCGGTGGACCTTTCGATAGTTGAGAGGAGGGCCTCGTAATCATTGCCGTGCGCCGAGCACGGCAATAAAAGGTTGCCTTTACGAACTCTGTCGGCGCAGAACAAAACAAATCCGCACACAACCAACTATTCACTATTCACTATGCACTATTCACTATGCACTATTTACTATCCCCCAAACTCGCTCCTCACAACCTTAACCGCCCCTTCGGGCGAATACTGCCACGATGAAATATGTTTTCCTTTTTCAAAATAAACAAGCTCGGGCGTTTGCTCGCAATCATCAAAGGCTTCAACAACGGCAAGCTTTATTTTCATTTTTTCGGGAATAATGGATTTAATAAAAACCGAAACGCTCTGCCCTTCCCTGAGGCTGCAATCAAGCTCTGCAAGACCTGCAAGGTTTGGCATAAGCTCAATAAAAACGCCGTAGCTTTCAACACTTCTGACTATGCCGCCAACTGTTTCATACTGTGAAAACAGCGCAGCGTTTTCTTCCCAGGTTCCAAGAAGCTCTTTGAGCGAAAAGGTCAGCTTTTCAGCCTCGCGTTTTTTAAGAACCGTTCTTATAATCTGCCCTGCATAAACCCTTTGGTTGGGGTTGCTTATTCTTGAAACCGAAAGCATATCAATCGGAATAAGCGAATTAATTCCGCAGCCGATATCAATAAACGCTCCGAAGGCTTCAAGATGGGTTACCTTTGCTTCGATTATATCGCCCTCGGTGAGCTTATCTATGTAGTTTTTCATACATTCAAGCTGAACAATTCTTCTTGAAAGCACTGCAATTCTTTCGCCGCTTTGCGTTTTGTGGAAGCCGATTATTTTAAAGCAAACATATTTGTTAACCTTTGATATAAGCGCAATATCGCGAACGCTCCCCTCCTGTATGCCCAGAGCGCCCTCGCGATAAGGAATAACGCCCCTGCAAACACCTAAATCAATATGCAGATTGCGGTCTTTATCGCAAAGAAGAACCTTGCCTTCAACAATTTCGGAATTTTTCATTGCCTCTTTAAGCTGAGATCTGTTTTCAAATTTCTTAACCAGCGCGTTATTTGTTCCTTCGGGAGAGTATTTCAACATAATCCTTCCTATCTTTGAATGTTTAGGCATAAATTACCCGGTTATATATAACTATGTTATAAAAGTATTAATTATGTTGATAATGGCAAAAGTTGGTGGTATAATAACCTAAAACTATGTTAAGTTACTATATTAAAGCAGAGGGAGGAAAATCAAATGGATGTTAAAGTCGGTGATATTTTGATTATGAAAAAGCCTCATCCCTGCAAAAACAATGAATTTGAGGTTTTGAGAATTGGTGCGGATTTCAAAATCAGATGCACCAAATGCAGCCGCGAGGTTATGGTTGCGCGAAGCAAAATCGAAAAGAATATAAAATCTATTAAAGAAAATTGATAAGCAGTCTGAAACCGAAACTAATCGGTTTTTAGATGCGTATTCTATTTGCTTTTAAAATTATCTGCTATCTAAAAACTGCTGCGCATTTCTCAGCCAGTAATTTATTAGATAGTTTCGTCGTAATCGACGAAGTTTTACTGTCGTAAATCGAGGAGATTACGGCGAAAATATCAAGAAAGGACGGCTGAGAAACGATTATGTTTCGGTCTCAGGCTGCTTAACTATGTTTGATAAATTGGAACAGGTTGAAAAAAGATTCGACGAGGTTAACGAGCTTGTTTGCAAAAGCGAGGTTGTTGCCGATATGGAGCAATATACAAAGCTTATGAAGGAAATAAAACAGCTCACCCCCGTTGTTGAAAAATTCAGAGAATATAAAAAAGCAAAGGAAACCTTTGAGGAATCAAGGGAAATGCTTTCGGATTCATCGCTTGACTCGGATTTTGCCCAGATGGTAAAAGAGGAATTCGAGCAGAGCAAAGAGGATATGGAAAGAATAAGCGAGGAGCTTAAAATCCTGCTTCTTCCCAGAGACCCCAACGATGACAGAAACGTTATTATTGAAATCCGCGGCGGTGCAGGCGGTGAAGAAAGCGCGCTTTTCGCAGGCGTTTTATATAGAATGTATAATATGTACGCCGAAGCAAAGGGCTTTAAATGCGAGCTTCTTTCGGCAAGCGAGACAGGGCTTGGCGGCTTCAAGGAAGTAAGCTTTTCGGTAAACGGCGACGGCGCATATTCGCGCTTTAAGTTTGAATCGGGCGTTCACCGCGTTCAGCGTGTTCCCGAAACCGAAAGCCAGGGACGAATTCACACCTCAACAACAACGGTTGCAGTTCTTCCCGAGGCTGATGAGGTTGATTTTGAGCTTAACGAAAAGGACCTTGAAATAGACACCTTCCGTTCAAGCGGTGCAGGCGGTCAGCACATCAACAAAACCTCCTCCGCTATCAGAATAACCCATATTCCGACAGGAACGGTTGTTGAATGTCAGGATGAAAGAAGCCAGCACAAAAACAAGGAAAAGGCAATGAAGGTGCTTCGCGCAAGGCTTTACGATGCCGAGAAGGCAAAGCACGACGCTGAAATTGCAGGCGAAAGAAAAGCCCAGGTTGGCACCGGCGACAGAAGCGAAAGAATAAGAACATATAACTATCCTCAGGGAAGAGTTTCCGACCACAGAATAAATTTAACCTTATATAAGCTTGAGCAGATTTTAAACGGCGACCTCGACGAGCTTATTGACGCGCTCATAACCGCCGACACTGCCGAAAAGCTTAAAGCATCGGAAGAATAAAATGGAAACAAAAATACTTTCAACATCAAAACAGGATATCGCGCTTGCAGGTGAAATTCTGAAAAGCGGCGGACTTGTTGCCTTCCCGACGGAAACCGTTTACGGTCTTGGCGCAAACGCGCTTGATGATGAGGCGGTTAAAAGCATATATCGCGCAAAGGGCAGACCGAGCGACAATCCGCTTATTGTTCACATTGCAAAAAAAGAGGATATCCCTCCGCTTGTTGAGGAAATATCCGAAAAGGCGCAGAAGCTTATTGACGCGTTTTTCCCTGCGCCGCTTACAATTATTCTGAAAAAATCCTCACTAATCGGCAGCACAGTCAGCGGAGGGCTTGACACTGTTGCCTTCCGTATGCCGAAAAATGAAACGGCAAGAGCGGTTATAACAGCCGCAGGCGTTCCGATTGCCGCACCAAGCGCAAACACAAGCGGACTTCCCTCACCCACAAAGGCAGAGCATGTTATAAGCGATATGATGGGTAAAATCGACGCGATTGTTGACGGCGGCGACTGCGAATTCGGTGTTGAATCAACGGTTATCACCCTTGCAGGCGAAACGCCCGTTATTCTTCGTCCCGGTGCGATAACAAAGGAAATGATTGAAAGCGTTATCGGTGAAACAAAGCTTGCAAAGGCTGTGCTCAGCGAAATGGGAGCGAATGAAACTGCCGCTTCACCGGGTATGAAATACAAGCACTATTCACCCAAAGCAAAAATTATAATTGTTGACGCTGATAAAAAAACCTACGAAAGCTTTGTAAATTCAAAACAAAATGCCTTTGCGCTTTGCTTTGAAGAGGATAATATAACAATTCCGAAGGTTGTTTTCGGCAAGGAAAACGACGATTTAAGTCAGGCAAAGCTGCTTTTTGATAAGCTCAGAGAGCTCGACGAGCTCGGCGCTGAAAAGGTTTATGCAAGAATTCCGAACAAAAACGGCGTCGGCACAGCGGTTTATAACAGACTTATCCGCGCAGCGGCGTTCAATGTTATTGATTTGAATAAGCCGTTCACAATCGGCTTAACGGGTCCTACGGGCGCAGGCAAAAGCCACATTTGCAGCGAGCTTGAAAGGCGCGGCTTTAAGATTATAAACAGCGACCTTGTTGCAAGAAGGCTCACCGAAAAGGGCTCGCCCCTTTTAAAAGAGCTTCAGAAGGCATTCGGCGAGGATATTCTTGAAAACGGCGGGCTTAACAGAAAGCTGCTTGCAAAAAGAGCGTTTGAAAGCAGGGAAAAAACCGATTTATTAAACAGAATTATGCACCCTGCAATAATTGAAGAATGCAAGCGCGAAAGCGCTGTTCCCTGCGTTCTTGAAGCGCCGCAGCTGTTTGAAGCGAAAGCCGAAAACGATTGCTATAAAATAATCTGCGTTATGGCTTCCTTTGAAAACAGATTATCAAGGATAATCAAAAGAGATAATATTTCAGAGGAACAGGCAATTCAAAGAATAAACGCGCAGTTTGATGAAAAATACTATATTAACCGCAGTGATTATGTTATTCATAATGACGGCGAAGATATTATTAAGCAAATTAACAGTATATTGGAGGTAATCCTATGAGTGAAAAAACAAAACAAATGAAGGAAATGCTGTTTAACAAAAAAGAAAACGCCATTGATTTCATGAGTGAGGAGGAAATCAAGGTCTGCGACGATTTCTGCGAGGGATACAAGGAATTTCTTCAGGAATGCAAAACAGAACGCGAGGTTGCTTCTTTTGTTGAAGCGCTTGCGGTTTTAAACGGCTTTGTTAAATTTGATGAGTTCGGCGAGGAGCTCAAGCCCGGCGATAAGGTTTTCCGCGCTAACAGAGGAAAGGCAATTATTCTTTGCGTTAAGGGCAAAAGAAGCATAAAGGACGGCGTAAGAATTTCTGCCGCACACATTGATTCACCGAGAATCGACCTTAAGCAGTGCCCCGTTTTTGAAGAGGATGGCATCGGATTTTTCAAAACACACTACTACGGCGGAATTAAAAAATATCAGTGGACAGCTATTCCGCTTTCTCTTCACGGAAGAATCTGCAAGAACGACGGCAGCTTTGTTGATGTTAAAATCGGCGAAGCAGCAGGCGAGCCGAAATTCTGCATAACCGACCTTCTTCCCCACCTCGACAGAGAGCAGATGAAGAGAGATGCAAACGATATAGTTAAGGGCGAAGAGCTTAATGTTGTTATCGGCTCAAGACCGTTTAAGGATGATGAGGAAAGCGAAAGAGTTAAGCTTGCAATCCTTGCACTTCTCTATGAAAAATACGGCATTGTTGAAAGAGATTTTCTTTCTGCAGAGCTTGAGCTTGTGCCTGCCTTCACCGTTGACGATATCGGCTTCGACAGAAGCTTAATCGGCGGCTACGGCCACGACGACAGGGTTTGCGCATATCCTGCACTTCAGGCAATTCTTGATATTGAAGAAGCTCCCGAATACACCGCGATAACCGTTTTAACCGATAAAGAAGAAATCGGCTCTGACGGCAACACAGGACTTGCTTCATCATATCTTAAATACTTCATTGAGGATTTGGCAAGACTTGAGGGCTATGAGGGCAGAGATGTTCTTCGCAACTCAATGTGCCTTTCTGCGGATGTTAACGCAGCGTACGACCCGACCTGGGGCAGCGCATTTGAAAAAACAAATGCAAGCTTCATCAATCAGGGCGTTTGCGTAACAAAATTCACAGGTCACGGCGGTAAGTACGGAACAAGCGACGCTTCGGCTGAATTTGTTTCCTTCGTTAAGAATATGCTTGAAGAAAACGGCGTTCTTTGGCAGAGCGGCGAGCTCGGCAAGGTTGATAACGGCGGCGGCGGAACAGTTGCCCTCTTTATCGCAAATATGGATGTTGACACAATCGATGTCGGCGTTCCCGTGCTTTCAATGCACGCTCCCTATGAACTCGTTTCAAAAACCGATGTTTATATGACATATAAAGCTTTCTTAACTTTCTTTACGAAGTAATCAGGCTGGTTAAAAGGCGCATAAACACGCCGAGTATTATAATTATGTTCGGTTCGTTTCATTACAAATAATTGATTAATAAAAGAAAAATCCCGAGGACATCGAATCCTCGGGATTTTTGGCGTTTTCCGTTTTTTGCTCGGGGGCAGTACCTTTGTACAGCTCCCGCTCGCAAGAAAACGGAATTCTGCATCTTTTTTCCTCAGCCTTTTTTCTATTCTTATTTACACTTTATTGATTTAACAGAACTCCAGGCACCGTAATACTTTGTTCCGTTAACTGTTTTATATGCGCGAACACGAACATAATAGGTTTTTCCCTTTGTGAAGTTCTTCCCCGTATAGCTTGTTTTATCCTTACCCGAAACGGTTTTTGTCGCGATAACTGAACTGAAATTCTTTTTATTGCTGTATTGAACCTGATATCCCGAGCAGGCTGAAACCTTTTTCCATTTCACAATTATTTGATGCTTTTTATTCGTTGAAGGAGTTTTAATGCTCGGTGTGCTCGGCTTTGTAGCTGTTGTGAGTGTCTTCCAACTACTGTAATATTTATTACCATCAACTTCGATGAATGAGCGAACTCTGAACTCTTTTTTTGTTCCTGATTTAAGGTTTTTAACAGCATATGAATTTGAGGTTGTTCTTTTGATGGTTTTCCAGCCTTTGCCCGATTTGTGCTGAAGCTGATAACCACTAACATCACCGACTTTGCTCCATGAAAGCTTTAGGCTTGTTGTTTTATGACTTGTTACATATAGTTTTGATGGCTTTTTGACATAATATTTCCATGATATTTGGTATTTTCCGTTACCTCTGAATATACCTATACCGGAATCGAATGAATCTGCAACTTTTATATAGTATGTACCTTTATTAAGTTTGTATTTATATTTTTCAACCGTCGGCGATTGCTCGTTACCGCCTTGTAGCCATCCTTGTCCGTTCTCCGGATCAGTTATTTCAATTAAATCTTGATTATATAGGCAATAGAAAATATTGCAATAATGATTAAAGGTTAGTATTATAGTTTTTGGTTTGGATATAACAAGTTTATACCAATCTATATGATCTTGCGCTGTAACTGCACCGATTATAGTTTTTTGCGGAGCTATTAACATCGGACAATCAAAATCATTTGGCTCTTTATCATTTGTTTTGTATCCTTTAAAGGTTCCTTTAATTCTGTATTTTCCTGAATACCTGAACACACCGATTCCCGTGTCAACATATGAAGATATTTTTATATAGTAAGTACCCTTGCTTATAATTTCTTCATATTTACTGGTAACAGGAGAATCAGCCGTTCCGTGCTGAAGCCAATCAGATATCACCACTTCCGATAAATCATCATTGTATACGGTAAAGCCAACTCCTGAATAATGCATTAAAGCTAAAGATAATACACCGTCATCTTCAAGTGTAAAGCAATACCAATTTGTTATATTTATGTCATCAACATAGCCTTCATACCATGAATTATTCAAAAGAAATGTTGTTTCTTTTGCAGAAACTGATAGCGGTATGCTGATTACAATAATAATTGATAATAATAAACTAATTATTTTTTTCATAAAAAACTCCTTTCTAATATATTATAGAACAATTTGTTCTTGTTGTCAATAGAACAATATGTTCTTGGTTATAATTAAATCGGTGATGGCATTGAAATTTCAAAGAATTCGTGATTTACGGGAAGACGCTGATTTAACACAATTTGAAATGGGTAAAAAAATAAATCTTCCGCAAAGAACTTACGCATATTATGAAAGCGGCGAGCGCACTATTCCGCCCGAAGTTTTGATTTTGTTATCGGAGTTTCACAATGTCAGCATTGATTACATCCTGGGGCAGACAGATAATCCGAAAAGAAATAAGTAGAGCAGCATCACAAATCGTGATGCTGCTTGTTTTTTATTAATTGACTTCGTCGTGAATTGGCTTCGCCATGAATTCTCGCTGCGCTCCATGAATTGAATTGCCTTATTATCAATGCCGCAGGCAATTCATGCACCCGTGCAATTCATGAACGCAGTTCAATTCATGCCATGGGCAATTCATTATTTACAGAAATAATGGCTTCCTATAACTTTTATGACCGTTCTTGTTCTTATCCATTTATCGTTGGTTTTTGCAGGGTTATAGTAATAAACCGCTCCGCCCGAAGGGTCCCAGCCGTTCAGAGCATCCTGCGCTGCGCGTTTTGCCGAATCTGCAACGGGCTGATACCAGTTTGAATCGTTAACGCAGGAAAATGCGCCGTTCTGATAGATTACACCGCTGATTGTGTCGGGAAAGCTCGGGTGAGCAACCCTGTTGAGAATAACCGCACCAACGGCAACCTGCCCTTCATAGCTTTCTCCCCTTGCCTCGGCTGAAATAACCTTTGCAAGCAGAGTTATATCCTCATTTGAATAGCCCGAGGAGCTCTGAGAGCCCGATGAAAGCCCGAGATAGAGAAGCGTTTGCGGTCCGCAGATGCCGTCAACGGTTAAGCCGCAGTCGCGCTGAAACGAGGTTACTGCCTTCTTTGTTTTTGTTCCGTATATTCCGTCAACCGAGCCCGTATAATAACCGAGCTTCTTTAAAACCTTCTGAATGTTTTTAACCTCGGTGCCCGTTGAGCCGTAGCGCGAAAGCGCATAAACGCTTTCATCCCTGAAAACCGCCGCATATGCGCCTATTCCGCCTGCACATACGGAAATCACCAAAAACAGTATTAATATAGTATTTAAAAGCTTTTTCATTATTATTCCTCCTAAATAATCGATGTTATCAGAAACGAAAGCGCACAGCCTGCGCCTGCACCGAGTAGAACATAGAGTCCGCCTGCTGCAATTTGTTTAAAGGATTTCTTCTCTCTTGGCGGCTTTTTCATTTTTTCCGTTATTCTCTGCGCTTCCTCTTTAAGTGTTTTTTCCTCAACCTGCGAGGAAGCAGGCTTAACAAAAAACACAATTTTTTCAAAATACGGCGATTGCGGATTTGTTACCTCTAAAACCTGCTTGTTGATTCCTTTAATCACTGTATCCTCTCCCTGTAAAAAAATGAATTTAAATTATACAAATAGTGTTTGAAAAATCGCACAAAATTATTCAATTATTTAAGCATTGATTTTTGTTAGTTTTGAGCAATAAATTTTTCTTGACAAGGGTTTTTGATAACAACGTGTAATATTAACAATTTTGAAACCAATGTGGAAAACTCGGTGGAAAATGTTAAAAACCTAACAAAAAACCCCATATTTAAGCGTTTTTCAGGTGTTGAAAACCTATTTTCACCCGTTAAAGTGCATCTTTTCAACTTTTTACACTTAGTTTTTAACATTACAAAAGAGTAATAATTTTTTGTGAAAATTGCTGTTTTTTAATTTGACTCTTGACAAATAGATGTTATAATTATTTGTATAATATTGACGAAAAGAGACTAAGAATGAAGAAAGAAAAATTAAACAATTCGATAATTGTGTCGGATGTTGAATGCCTTGATTTAGATCTCACTCTTGACTGCGGTCAGGCGTTCAGATGGGAGCGCAATGACGACGGCTCCTACAGCGGAGTTGCAGGCGGTTATTTTCTTAATATCAAAAAAGAGAACGGTAATCTGATTTTTGAAGACACCGATATGGATGTTTTTGATGATTTTTGGGTTAATTATTTTGATTTGAATAAGGATTATAAGGCAATCTGCGATAAGCTCAAAGAGGATGAGCTGCTTTCTTCAACGATTGATGAATACTACGGCATAAGAATTTTAAATCAGGAGCCGTGGGAAGCGCTTTGCTCCTTTGTTATAAGCCAGCAAAACAATATTAAAAGAATTAAGCTTATAATTTCGCGTCTCTGCAAGGCATACGGTGACGATTTGGGAAACGGCTTTTATTCTTTCCCCTCTGCAGAAACGCTTTCTTCGCTCAGCGTTGCCGATTTTGAGGCGCTTGGCTGCGGCTACAGAGCAAAATACCTTGAAAAGCTTTCAAAGGATGTTGCTTCGGGTGAAATTGATTTGCAAAAAATAAAAAGCCTTTCGCTCGACGAGGCAAGGAAAGAGCTTTTGAACATCTACGGCGTGGGAATTAAGGTTGCAAACTGCGCGCTGCTGTTTGGCTTCGGGTTTTACAGCGCCTTCCCCGTTGATGTCTGGATGAAAAGAGTTATGGAATATTATCCTAACGGCTTGCCCGAATGCTTTGAGGGAATTGAGGGAATTGCCCAGCAGTATTTGTTCCACTGGGCGAGGAATAATTTAAAATAGCGATTTGCAAGAAAAGCAAATCGCTATTTTAAATTATTCAGTTTCGAGTTGCGAGTTTCGAGTTGCGAGCTCAGATTTATTCAAGATTTTTTGTAATCAGCATTATTGCCGAAAGGGCGGCAACGGGGGCGGTCTGGGTGCGGAGAATTCGCTTGCCGAGAGTTGCTGCGGCTGCACCGTTTGCGGTTATCAAATCAACCTCTTCCTTTTCAAAACCGCCTTCGGGCCCTATGTAGATTGAAATGCTTTCAGCGTTTTCGTTTACAAGGCTTCTAAGCGGCTGACCGCCGCCCTCATAGAAAACGATTTTAACCTCGCTGTTATCCTCGCTTACAGCCTGCTTTAAAGAAATTAAATCATTAACCTTCGGAATTGCGCCCCGTCCGCTTTGCTGAGCGGCTTCAAGGGCGATTTTATTATATCTTTCGGTTTTCTTTTTTGCGCTTTTCTCGTCGGGACGGCTGACACATCTCTTTGTAAGCACCGGGGTTATTTCAAAAACGCCGAGCTCAACGCATTTCTGAATAATATCCTCAAGCTTGCTTCCCTTCGGGTTTCCCTGATATATGCTGACCCTGCAGGTGGGCTCGCTGTTTGATGCCTGCTTATAGCAAACCTTGAGAATAACGCTGTCTTTGGTTATTTCTTCTATCGAGCATCCGTAATCGCTGCCGTTTGAATCGTTAACCGTTAACATATCGCCCTTTTTCATTCTGAGCGATTTTGCTATATGGCGCGCCTGCTCGCCCTCAAGAACTATTTCGTTTTCGGGTGTGTAATCAATAAATAATTTCTGCATAGCTTTACTTTGTTTTTATCCTCAACGACCTTAATGAATTAAGAATTGCAATAAATGAAATGCCGACATCGCTGAATGCAGCAAGCCACATGGGCAGCTCCCGGTTGAGAAAAACAACTAAAATCAGCACAACAAGCTTAACGCCTATTGCAACTGCAATATTTTCACGCGAAATAACAACCGCCTTCTTTGCTGCCGTTTTAACAAACGAAAGCTTGTCCTCGCTGTTGTTTTCAATAACAATGCCTTCGCTTACATTTCCGCTTTTATATAGCTTTTCAAGCGCATTCGTGTGATAAACATATATTCCGCGCCTTGTGCAGGCGTCAATAGCGCACGAAAAGCTGAGCGGAACAGAAATAACAATAGCGCACGGACAGCCGATAACAAGAACCGAAAGTCCTCTGTAAATCCATTCCTTCCATTCCTGATAAAGAAACAGCGGCGGAATAATAACAACAAGAATTGCAATAATGCAGACTATCGGGGTATATACCTTTGCGAATGCCGCAATAAAGCTTTCGTTTTCGCTCGACTCGTGATGATGGGGATTTCCGCTTTCATTTTCGATTTTTCTGATTGCCTTTTTGCTTTTGCTTATTGCCGCGCCGTGAATAAATTCACCAATGGAATAGAGCAGCATAACTGCACAGCCCTCGCTGTATTCGCCTATAACAAATGCGCCCAGAGAAGCAATGCTCATCAAAAAGCACTCGTTAAAAACCTTGCCTGCAAAAATATCTTCAACGGCGTCCTTAACAACCTCAAAACCGACTGCAATATATGAAATTATAAAGCAGCTCAGATATATGTAGAGCGGTGCCGAGAGTATTTCATCGGCAATATAGCCTGCTGCAAAAAATACTACGGCAATAAAAAGCTTGATAATTAAAGCTTTTTTTGAATGCTCGAAGTTTTCATGATTATGGGAATGGTCGTGCTCGTGAGAGTGTTCGTGTTTATGCTCTGCCATAATTCACTCCTCAATGTGCTCAATGGCACAATCCATAATTATTTTAACATGGTCGTCTGCAAGGGAATAAAACATATTCTTTCCCTCTCTTCTGCAGCGAACCAGATGGCTCTGCTTCAAAGACCTGAGCTGATGCGATGCCGCTGTCTGCGAAACGCCGATTTTTTCAACAATCTGCGAAACATTCAGCTCCTCTTCAAAAAGCGCAAGAAGGATTTTAACCCTTGTTGAATCTGAAAACGCCTTGAAAAATTCTGCTAAATCAAAAATTTCCTGTTCTTTCATAATATGTATCTCCTATCTGCCTTCCCCTCGGGGCATTCCCTTTGACAGGGGAAATGTCTGCGCAGCAGACAAAGGGGTTAGCCGTCTGCGGCGAGCAAAAGGTGGCAGCCGAAAGGCTGACGGATGAGGGGAAGCGCAGCTTTGCCCGGTCACCTCATATGATTGATACTAACATATGAACATACCAATCATATGAATTATAGTTACTTTTATCTTTTTTGTCAAGCAATTTGAGCTATTACCGCTTATTGTATATAAAAATCAATTTATTTGTTGAAAAAATCTATTCTTCCTGCTTCGTTTGCGGTTGCAATGGCAATATCATCAAGCCTGCTGCCCCTTTGAGAAAGCAGATTAAACAAATCGCTTTCGCTGATACCCGAGAGCAAAAGATTATCTTTAATAATTCTTCCGTTTGAAATAATAACTCGGCTCATTCCCTCTCTTACGGGCGCAAAGTTGAAATCCTTGGGATTAAGATTTCTTTTCATCGGCGCAGGAAGAAAACTGATTTTGCCGCAGGGCTCAAGAATTGCAGTGTCTATATCGCCTATATTATAGTATCCGCTAAGCCTTGCCCTGCTCATAAGCTCATCAATGCTTATTCCTGCATTTTTCAGCGCTTTGATGTTGATTTTTGAATTTTGCATAATAACCACAGCGCTTTTATTTGAAAAAAGGCTGAAAAGCTCTTTTTTAAAGAGTAAAACAAGAAGCAGAATGAGATTTAAAAACGATAAAACCGCACAAATAATTTCCATAGTATTCACCCGTTATATTATTCACAAAAATAAGTTATTTATTATATAGAAATATAAAAGCAAATATGTTATAATGGTAATAATTCTGAAAATATACGGTGTTTATTATGCTTAAAAAACCTGCAATATGGGCAGGAATAACAGGTTGTGCTGTTAATTTTGTTTTATTTTTAATAAAGCTCTATATCGGCATTGCTTCAAACGCACTTGCAATTTACTGTGATTCAATTAATAATCTCGGCGACACCCTTGCCTGCGTTATTGCAATCGCGGGAATAGCATTAAGCCTTAAGCTGAACTCGAAAGCATCCGACAGAGCGCAAAGCCTTGCCGATTTTGTTATAAGCATTTTTATAACTGTTTGCGGCTTATACTTTATATTTAACGGCGTCGACAGAATACTCTATCCCCTTCCGATTTCATATTCCGCCCGATATACGATTATTATTGTTGCAACAATATTCGTGAAAATATTTTTAGGCGTTTTCTTCTATTTTATAAACAAAAAAATGCCCTCGCCCATTTTCAGGGCGCTGCTGCTCGACAGCTTTTTGGATTGCTTCATAACGCTGTTTGCAATTATGGGTATGCTTTTGAATAATTTAAACCTAACCGTTGACGGCTTTTTTGCAGTTATCTGCGGAATTGCAATAACGGTTTCGGCAATAAAAAACATTATAAAAGAATCAAAATTTTTAATCACTGACAAGAGGTGACATAATGGCTGAATCAAACGAAAAAATGAGCGAAAAGCTTAACGAAGAGGTTAATGAGCAGGCTAAAAACGAACAAAACAATAATAAAAAGAAAAAATCAAGACGGCACCGCGGCAGCAGGCGCAGAAAAATTGTAAAGGTTCTGTTCTGGATTGTGTTTGCAATCGCGCTGATAACCTTTATTCTTGCCATTGTTAACGTTGTTTCTCTGCGCTCAAACAATGCGTTTGTCAGAAACAACGTAGAAAAGGTTGTTTATGAAAATCAGCTCAAGCCCGAAAAGGAAGACGGTTACTACACCTTCACAACCGACAGGGATTTCAAAATTCTTCAGATAACCGATGTGCATATCGGCGGCGGTATGCTCAGCGTTAAAAACGACAATATGGCGCTCAACGCCGTTGCCGCTATGGTAACTGCAGAAAAGCCCGATTTGGTTATCGTTACGGGCGATGTTGCCTTCCCCGTTCCCTATTCGGCAGGAACATTTAATAACAAGCAGAGCGCAAAGCTTTTTGCTCAGATGATGGAAAAGCTTGGCGTTTACTGGTGTCTTGCCTTCGGAAACCACGACACCGAGGTTTATTCCTACTATTCAAGGGATGCAATTTCTTCGATTTATCAGGATAAAAAGACCTATCCTCACTGCCTTTTCGTCAGCGGACCCGATGATGTCAGCGGCTGCGGAAACTATGTTATAAATGTTAAAAACAGTCAGGGCAAAATAACCCAGAGCCTGTTTGTGTTTGACTCTCATTCATATACCGACGGCGACTATCTCGGAATCAAATGGAAATACGACTGCATTCACGCAGACCAGGTTGAATGGTATAAGCAAACGGTTGAGGAATTAACCGAATTAAACGGAGGCGAAGAGCCGAAATCCCTTGCCTTCTTCCACATTCCGCCGATTGAAATGATGGATGCATACAACGAATATAAAAAAGCAGGCTTCAAGGATACGGATAATCTTAAATATATTTACGGCGAAATCGGCGAAGGCAACGAGGCTATCTGCTGCAGTAAATATAACTACGGCATTTTCGATGCGTTCAGAGAAAACGGCACTCAGGGCGTTTTCTTCGGCCACGACCACCTGAACAACCTCTGCGTTGAATATAAGGGCATTCGCCTTACATACGGATATTCAATAGACTATCTTGCATACAGCGGAATTAATAAATACGGACTTCAGAGGGGCTGCACCGTTATTACGGTTCATCCCGACTCAAGCTTCGACAATGTCGGCGAAAACTATTATCAGGATAAGTATTCCCCGATAAATAAAAAGGAAAGCGTTGATATGGAACACCATATGGCTGAGATTGAAGGCGCAGTTGAAAGTCCGCTTAAAGAAACAGTAAGCAACGAACAGGATTAAACTTCAAAAAAAAAGCAGAACCTAAAGGGTGGGCAACTTAGGTTCTGCTTTAATATTATTCTGCTTTGAAAATTTCTTTGTTATAAAGAGGGCTTTTCTTTTCAAATTCCTTGTTGATATAATCAACGCCCTTTTCTTCAAAAATTGTTTCTTTTCCGCTGAAAAGGTTTGTGCCGACGCCGAGTCTGTCGCCCTCGATTTCGCAGCCCATTGCCGCAAGAATTGTCGGGAAGTAATCCCAGTTGCTCCACTTGCGGTTTCTTGTAACCTTCTCGCTCGGATTTGCAACGCTCGGTGCAGGATTGATAATGCAGTTATACTGAGTTCTTAAATAATCGTCGGTAAAACCGTAGTGCTTGAAGAAATTGGTTTCCATACTGATGTGGTCGCCGATAATAACAATGGTTGTATCCTCATAAAACGGCTGTGCCTGAATCCACTTGATAAACTCAACCGCCTGGGAAGTGCTGTATGCAATAACATTTGCATACTGATTATCGTACGGCGTTTCGGCATTTTCGCTGAGATAGCCGTTTGGCATATGGGTGTCCGCAGTTTCCATTGCGAAATTAAACGGCTTGCCCGTTTCATAGAGCCTTGTTATTTCTTCCTTTGCAAACTCATAGAGCTTATCGTCCTCATAGCCCCACCAAACTAAATAGTCCTCGGGAATCAAGCCGTTTTCCTTTGCATAGGAATAGTCGAAAACCTTAACATCGCCGTGGGTTGTGTAGTAGGTGTCAAGTCCGCCGAATGCAGCATCAGCGCCAATCATAAGGGTTTGCTCGTAGCCCTGGTCATGAAGAATATCGTTAATTGTATATGCGCCCGGAAGGAAGCCCTCATCGTTTGCATAACTATCCGTTTCGGCAGGCATCTTCATCGGAAGTCCCGTTGTCTGATTAACCATTGAAGCGCAGGACCACTGAGTTCCCGTTGCTTCAAGCGGTCCGCCGAAGAAGCCCTCGTTATTTGAGAAAACAACGCCGCTGTATGAAAGCTGCTCGAGCTCGGGCATGAGATTCATTTCCATAAATCCGCCGATATCCTTTGAAAAATAGCTGTTTTCAAGGGATTCAAGATATATGTGAATAAGATTTCTCTTCTTTTCGGGGAAGGTTATTTTTGTTTCTCTTGGATTTACATAAATATCATCAAGCACCGTTGATTCAACAAAATAGCCGTTATAGATTTTATAAAGCGTGCACTTTGTGTAGCCAAAGCTGAATGCGCCGATAAGCACTGCAACGGAAAGAACAAAACAGCAGATTCTCTTTGCCTTATCCGCAATAAGAGTCTTGTTTTTGATGATGAGCTTTAATTTTGAAAAATCGATAAATGCAAAGATTATTGTGAATAAAAGTGTGCTGAAAACGGGTCCCTCGGCAACCGTTATATATGTGCTTGTATCAGAGCCCTCGGCTGGGGAGAGCATATTAACAACAATCTGGTCGCCCGTAAGCTTTCCGAAGGTGTCGCCCGTCCATATCGTTGCAAAGAAAAGCACACAGCCTATGAAAAACAAAACAGTTGAAATAACCTTGAGAGCAATAGCGCCCTTTTTGCTTTTTTCCTCTTCGCGAACGCAGTATTTCTTTTCAAAAGCATATATTGCAAGCATAACAGCGCCGACAATAATTGATGCAACGCAGAAAAGAATATAATGCTTTGCTTCGCAGCCCTCTGTAATTAAGAAATGGGGCAGCCTTAATATGTATTTTGCTGCGCCGAGCGAAAGAAAATCAACTAAAACAAGATTTTTAAGTGTTTTCAGTATGCAATTCTTTCCGCCCTTTTCGCTGCTGAAAAATTTAATATCTATTGCTGCCGTTATAAATGCAACAAGCGTTGCCAATAAAATAAACATATTCATACCTCATATCAATAATATAGGATAATTATATTACATATTATAAATATTATCAATAATAATTCCAAATAAAAGGCTTTTCGCCCCAAAGGGTGAAAAGCCTTTTTCTTAGTCCATATATTTTTCTATGCTTACAACGCTTCCCGAAAACTGGGGAAGAACGCCGTAGTTGCCCCTGCCTCTGATAGCTCTGGGCATCATACTTTTCTGAACATAGAACTCAACAATGTCCTTGTTGTTAACCGCATACTGATGCTTTGAATCGGTGTGGCGGTTTGCCTTCTGGTCGCAGAGAATAACATTTATTGAGTTTCCGTTTGAGAAGGTTATTCTGTATTTTGTTCCGATTTTTGTTCCGTAGTAAGAGCCGAGTGCAACGCAGTAGCAGCCGTCGTACATTCTTATTCCGGTTTCTTCATCGGTTGTGCATTCCTTTGAGTTTAAAAGCTTATACTGCGGTGAGCTTCTTGCAGTTACTGCAGTATAATATGCAAAGGTTTTTGTTTTACCGCTTACTGAGGGAAGCCCCATTTTAAGCGCTGTTTTTGCTTTAATTGTTTTGGAAAACTTGCTTTCAAGCTTCTTTCCCTTTTTAGTTGTTATAACCTTTGCCTTATAATAATAGGTTGTGTTGCCTTTAAGGTCTTTATCCTTATAGCTTGATTTTCCCTTAACCTCGGCAAGCTTTTTGAATTTTTTGCCTGCGGTTTTTCTGTAAATAACAACTGTTTCCTTCTTTGAGTGCTCTCCGAGAGAAAGAACAATCATATTTGAGGATTTTTCTTTAACTTTAAGTGCAGGTTTTTTTATTGCTGTTTTAAACGCCTGAACTCCGAGAGGGTCGTTAGTTGCAGAATTGAAAACGCAGAACATATAACCTGTGTTTGCACTGAGATTTTTTATATCTATTAAGTTTTCGTCGGTTTCGGCATATTCTTCCCATTTACCTGTCAGCGAATCGAATTTGCAAACCCTATATCTGATAAGCAAACCCTTGCTGTTCCAGCTAAGTGTTGCGCTGTTATCCGAAATTTTATCAACATTGATTTCAAAGCCGCTGCCGCCGAAAACATTATCAGTTTCAACAGCCTTGCTGATGTTTGCAGAAGCAGAGTCGTTATTTTTGCTCTGTTCAGGGTTTGTTTGTGCAGCTGATGCAAAAACAGCACCCGAGAAAACAAACATCACTGAAAGGATAACAGAAATTGCTTTTACTCTGATACTAATAGTGATTACTCCTTTTGTAATAAATTGTTACCGATTTGTAACTTTCAAGTTTATAACAGATTTTTTCCTTTATGTCAAATTTAGGGGTAGTTTAGTAGACATAAGTTGAATAATTTGTATAGTTTTTTGGGTTTTCTTTACATTTTCTATTATCTGTAAGCCAATATTGACAAAATCTCTATTCGTTATATAATGAATTAGCAGATAATTATATCTGTTTAATAAAAATATTTCGGGGCGGGGTGCAATTCCCCACCGGCAGTTAAAGTCTGCGACTTCTTAAAATGAGCGATTTTAAGAACTGATACGGTGTAATTCCGTAACCGACGGTTATAGTCCGGACGAGAGAAATTATATTGTGAAAACAATATCACCCCGACTAAAAAGTCGGGGTTCTCTTTTGCTCCAAAAAGGGAGAAGATTATTATGAAAAACGAAAACAAAAAATCAAAAGTTAATGTACGCATGATTGCCGGAAGCGGAATACTTACAGCAGTATCCATTGTACTTCAATTTTTAGAGTTCAGCATTCCGATAGTGCCGAGCTTTCTGAAGTTTGACTTTTCCGACTTGCCTGCATTAATAGGAGCCTTTGCATATGGACCTGCTGCGGGTGTTATTATTTCACTTATCAAAAATGTTGTCCATATTCCGATTGGTGCGACAAGTTTTGTAGGTCCTCTTTCAAACTTTTTACTCGCAGCGTGCTTTACTGCAGTTGCAGGCTATATCTACAGATTAAAAAAGACAAGGGGCAACGCATTTATTGCAGGAGCAATAGGAGCAGTAACAATGGGACTATTCAGTGTGGTTGTAAATTACTTTATTATTTACCCTTTATATTATTCTGTGCTCGGTTTTCCTGAGAATGCTGTACTTGGTCTTTACAAAGTGGTTATGCCGTCACTTACAAGCGTAACGGATGGTTTGATAATATTTAATGTGCCGTTTACTATTGTAAAAGGACTGGCGGTTGTAGCGATTTCAATGCTGATTTATAAGCCCCTTTCACCGATTTTGCACGGAAAGAACAAGTAAGTTTCGAGTTGCGAGCGATCAATAATTATGAATTATGAATTTCGGGTCGCTTCGTTCCGATTGTATTATCGGCGGACGACTGTGAGCGTTCCCTTCACAGCACACGGGGACGTTCCTCCACCGAACCATTCTTATTTGTTGCGCGTTCGGAGGTGCGTCCCCATGGCGCACGAATAGACGCACCCTCTTTACTTCAGCTGTTGAACCACTCCGCCCTAAAATAGTTGTTGAAATATAATGTAATATATATTATAATACTAAAGGATAAAATCCAATAAAATGTTAGGAGAAAAATATTATGCCACTTGTAACAACCACAGAAATGTTTAAGAAAGCTTATGAAGGCGGCTATGCCATCGGCGCTTTTAATGTAAACAATATGGAAATTGTTCAGGGTATCACCCGTGCAGCTCAGAAGCTTGAGGCTCCCGTTATTCTTCAGTGCTCATCAGGCGCAAGAAAATATGCTGCTCACGGTTATCTTGTTGCTATGGTTAAGGCTGCAGCAGAGGAAACAGGACTTCCGATTGCTCTTCATCTCGACCACGGTCCTGATTTTGAAACCTGCAAATCCTGTATTGACGGCGGATTTACTTCCGTTATGATTGACGGTTCTTCACTTCCCTATGAAGAAAACATCAAGCTCACAAAGCAGGTTGTTGAATATGCTCACGACCACGGCGTTGTTGTTGAGGGTGAGCTCGGAACACTTGCAGGCGTTGAGGATGACGTTGTTGTTGAAGCAGGTAACGAATCATACACAAGACCCGAAGAGGTTTATGATTTTGCAACAAGAACAGGCGTTGACTCACTTGCTATTGCAATCGGAACAAGCCACGGCGCTTATAAATTCAAGCCCGGTCAGAAGCCCCAGCTTCGTTTTGACATTCTTGAAGAGGTTGGCAAACAGCTTCCCGAATTCCCGATTGTTCTTCACGGCGCAAGCTCTGTTAATCAGGACCACATCAAAATGATTAACGAATTCGGCGGCTCAATGCCCGACGCTATCGGCATTCCCGAGGATATGCTCAGAAAGGCTGCTTCAATGGCAGTTTGCAAGGTTAATGTTGACTCGGATATCAGAATTGCAATGACAGCTGCTTTAAGAAAGCACTTTGCAGAGAATCCGACACACTTTGACCCCCGTCAGTATCTTACTCCTGCAAGAAATCTCATTGAAGAGGTTGTTGCTCATAAGATTGACGTTGTATTCGGTTCATCAGGCCACGCATTTGACTAATAAAAAATGCCTCTTTTGAGGCATTTTTTTAATAACTGAAACATTGTGAGAAAAGCTATGACAGAATTTGAAAGAATGACAGGCGGCAGGCTTTATAACCCCGAAAACCCTGAAATAGACAGGCATCACATCAAGGGGCTTACTCTCTGCGATAAATTCAACAGAACGCCTTTAACAAGATATGCAAAAAAGCAGAAGCTTTTAAACAAGCTCATTCCGTCATCAAAGGAGAATGATTTTGCCGTTTTTTCACCGTTTTACTGCGAATACGGCGAAAATATAACCGTTGGCAAGGGCTGCTTTGCTAATTATAACTGTACCTTCCTTGATGTTGCAAAAATTACGCTTGAGGATAATGTCTGGATTGGCGCAAGCGTTACTCTTGCAACCCCGATGCACCCTTTTCTTCCGGAAGAAAGAACCTATCAGAAATACCCCGACGGCTTTCACGACCTTGAATATGCAAAGCCGATAACGCTTAAGAAAAACTGCTGGATATGCTCGGGCGCGATCATCTGCGGCGGCGTTACGGTTGGCGAAAACAGCATTATTGCAGCAGGTGCGGTTGTAAATAAGGATATTCCGCCGAACTGCATTGCAGGCGGAGTTCCTGCAAGGGTTATCCGTCAGCTTGATGAAAACGACAGAATGGATGTATGGAACACATATATCAAAAACGAAATCCCGCTGTCAAAAAGAGATTGCGGAAAAAGAGGCAAATGAGAAAAGCGTTTCATATAACGATGCCGTTGAGGAAGCGCTTTGCTTCGGCTGGATTGACGGCGTTTCGGGAACGCTTGATGAAATGCATAACATCCGCCGTTTTACGCCGAGAAGAAAGGGCAGCTCGTATTCACAGCCGAATATCGAGCGTTTGATATGGCTTGATGAAAATAATATGCTTCATCCGAAAATCAGAGAATCGGTTGAGGAATTAATAAACACACCCTTTGTTTTTCCCGAGGATATTATTGATGAAATAAAAAAGGATGAAACCGCGTGGAAAAACTATTTAAATTTCACCGAGCCGTATAAAAGAATTCGCGTTGCATATATTGACGCTGCAAGAAAACGACACGAGGAATTTGAAAAAAGGCTCGCAAGCTTTATTAAAAAAACGCGTGAAAACAAGCTGATTATAGGCTACGGCGGAATAGATAAGTATTACGGATAAAGAGGCAATACCGTTTTGGTACTGCCTCTTTTGTTACATAAATGAAGAAAAGGTGTCAACAACATCGGCAATTTTGCTTGCCGTTTTTTTCATTGTTTTTTTAGCGCCCGTATTGCTTTTTGTTGCCGCCATCATAGTTACCGCCGAGCAAACTGCAAGCGTTGCGCCGATTCCCTTCATTATGTTTTTTGTTGTGTTCATTTTCATAAAGAAAACTCCCTTTGCAAATAATCGCCTTTCGGCAATATTATTATTTGCAAGGGAGCCTTTTTTAGTTTTGTTAATTAATTCATTTAAACGGAAATTTTATCAACAGTTTTTATTTTCTGGTCTGAAACGGATTCTATGTATTTTTTAAAATTAATTCCGTAAAATTCGCCCTCGGGATGTATTTCAAGAAGCGGAGAAATAACAAAATTTCTTTCATTATATCTTAAATGAGGAACTGATAAATTTTTGGTTTTAATAATCTTATCCTCTGCAAAGATAATATCTAGGTCGATTATTCTCGGACCGTTTTTAATTCCGCGTATTCTGCCGAGTCCCGATTCAATGCCCATGCATATTCCAAGCATTTCGTTTGGCTCAAACAGGGATTTAACTTCAATAACAATGTTATAGAAATTATCCTGCCTTAAATAATCAACGGGCTCGGTTTCATAAACCGACGAGGTTTTAATAACATCGGTATATGGAATATTATTCAAGGCTTCAATCGCCTTTTCAAGATTTTGCTTTTTATCTCCGAGATTGCTCCCGAGCGCTAATATATAATGCATAATTACCTCTCTCTGAAAATTGTTACTGCCATATAGTCAAATTCCGCATTTACGGGTGCTTCGGGCTTTTTTAAGGTTATTTCAACCTTGTATATGGTTTCAAAATTCTCAAAAATCGCATCAGCAACCGTTTGAGCGGCTTTTTCGATAAGATTGAACTTATCACTTGTAAAGGCTTCTCTTATAACCTTAACAACCTTTGCATAGCTCACAGTGTCGTTTATATCATCGCTTTTGCAGGCTTTAATTATATTAACATAGTAGTCAACATCAATATAAAAATTCTGCCCGTTTTCCTTTTCCTCGGGATTTACGCCGTGAAAAGCGAATAGCTTTAGATTTTTTATTGTTATTTTATCCATTTTTTTAATTCCTCTGCGGTTTTGATTCCCTGCTTTTCATTTTTAACATCGTGAAGCCTGATAATATCGGCGCCGTTTAAAATGCCCACCGTATCTGCTGCAATATTGCCGAATATTCGCTCCTTAGGGTTTTCCTGATTGCTTGATTTGCCGATAACCCTTTTTCTGCTTACGCCGAGCAGCAGCGGATATCCCTCTAATTTATATTCACCGATATTTGCAATTAGTTCTAAATTCTGCTCATAGCTTTTGCCGAAGCCGATTCCCATATCAAAGCAGAGCTGATTTTTGTTTATGCCGAGCTCAAGGCATTTTGCTTCAGCATTTCTGAAAAACTCGCCAACCTCGCTGCAAGAGCCCTCTGAGCTGTGCATTAAAACCCAGCCTGCGCCCGATTTTTTGATGATTTCAGCCATTTTGGGATTGATTATGCCCGAAACATCATTAATAATATCTGCGCCGTTTTGAAGGGCTTTTTCGGCAACATAGGGAAAATATGTGTCAACGGATATCGGAATATCTGTTTTTTCTCTTATTTTCGGTAAAACCGAAGCAAGCCTTTCCCATTCCTCCTCGGGTGATATTTCATTATATCCCGGGCGTGTTGACTGAGCGCCCAAATCAATAATATCCGCGCCGTCATCAATTAATTCAAGCGCGTGCAAAACGGCACTTTCTTCATCAAAAAAGCTGCCGCCGTCCGAAAAGGAATCGGGGGTTACATTAACTATTCCCATTAAAACGGTTTTATTGCCGTATTCAATTTTTTTATCTCTGCAATTCCAAATCATAGCTTTATTTATTAAGCAGCGCCAGAACCTCTGCTCTTGACCTTGCGTCGTTTCTCATTATTCCTCTGAGAGCCGAGGTCTGAGTTATTGAGCCCGAAGCCTTTGCGCCCCTTATGCTCATACACATATGCTCAGCTTCAATAATAACGGCAACGCCCCTCGGTGAAATATTCTCATTAATAAAATCTGCAATATCGTGTGTGAGTCTTTCCTGAACCTGGGGTTTTTTTGCAAAATTATCAACAATTCTTGCAAGCTTTGAAAGACCGATAATCTTGTTATCGCTCGGAATATATGCAATATGCGCTTTTCCTACAAAGGGAAGAAGATGGTGCTCGCACATTGAAGAAAACGGAATATCCCTTACTATAACCATTTCATCGTTTGATTTTTCGTTAAACAGCTTAAGAAGCTGCTTCGGGTCCTCGTGCAAGCCGCAGAACATTTCTTCATACATATTTGCAACTCTTTTCGGAGTTTCCTTCAAGCCCTCTCTTTCAGGGTTTTCGCCAACGGCAATGAGAATATCCTCAACCGCCTTCATTATTATTTTTTTATTTTCTTCTGAAATCATATATAAAATCTCCTAACCTTATTGCCTCCCTTGAAAAGGGAGGGGGACCGCATAGCGGTGGAGGGATGGTCGTTTAAGTATAAGAAATCATCCCGGCAACTTTAGTTCGTATCCAAATATTATCTATAATCTTTCTTTTACAGCTTTATCAATATGCTCACAGCATTCTTCAAACTTACTGTCAATTAATTCATTAGTTATTCTGATAAGTAATATATCATACTTTTCAATCTGTGTTGTTCTTATTATTTCTTTTTCTGAATTTGTGTAATTATGATATTCTCCGTCAATTTCTATTGCAACTTTTGCTTTTGAGCAATAAAAATCAACTATATAGTTTTCAATAATTTTCTGTCTTAAAAAATTAACAGGGTATTTTCTCAGAAAATCATACCATAAATGGCTTTCCTGCCGTGTCATATTTTTTCTGTTTTTTCTCGCATAAAAAGTTAGTTCCGGATTATGTCTTTTCATAGAAATTCAAAAATTTTTTATATAACAATAGGCATTCTTTTGCACAGCGACCATCCCTCCACCGCTATGCGGTCCCCCTCCCTTTACAAGGGAGGCTGTTTGGTTTCTCGCTGCGCTCGGTCAATTATTTGCTAAAATAACCTTTTATCTCCTTAACCGACTGCTGTGTTAAAACATTCTTTTTATCGTATTTGCTCTGAACGCTGTAAACCGTTATATCCTCGTTTTTATAACAGAAATACATAAGCGCATTCTTTGCATTTTCAAAATCACGGACAGTTATATTATTTGTTGAGGATTTTATAAAGAGTCTGAAAAGCGATTCACTGTCCTCAAAATTATCTTCATTGAATAATTGCGTTAATGCCGAAAGAATTACCTCGTTTTCAATACCGTAATCCTTCTTTTCGTTTGAATAATATCTTAAGAGATTTGATAATTCCTTACTGTTTATATTCTGTTCGCCTTCGGAAATGCGAATAGTATATTTATCGTCGCCGCTTCCGCCCGAAAACTTGATATCTTCATAGGAATTATAAATAATATCGCCCATTTTTGAGCCGAATTCAACGAATGATGAATTATCAAATTCCGCGAAATAATTGATTTCAAAACCGAAATACTCTGTTAGCTTGGTCTGAAGAGAAGCGCCGCCGCCGTTTTCATATATTTCACTTATACTCTCATTATCAATTTTTGTCTGAGGTGAAAGCGAGCAAACCTTATATGCCTTTGAATCCTTATCTGCCTGAATAAGAATAATATAATGAATAACGGATTTTTCATCGTCCGTTTCAAGAAACATAAAATTGGTTTTGCCCGAAATCTTAGGAAGCTCTTCTTCGTTTATTACAATCTGGGTTGTTGTAACCTCGCCGTCGCCGAAAAAGCTTGCGGCATTTTTATATTTATGACCGAGAAGGACAAGAAAAACAATGGTGAAAATAATTATAAAAACAAGAAGCAGCTTTAATATTGTTTCTTCCCTGCTTTTTTTATAATTTCCTTTGGGAATATAAATATCGCCCCTGTTTTTGAAAATTTTCATTTTCCGTCCTCCTTTCATTTGATGCTTAGGCATTAGGAAATCGAACCCAGTAAGCCTTAATGCCTAAATAATTATATCTTATCAAAAATAAAAAAGCAATAGTTTTCAACACTTCTAAAATATAATGTTTATAATTATTAAAATATTTAAAATTAAATATTGACTTAATATACTCTATTTATTATAATTAATAGTGATATTTTTTAATTATTTAAGAGGATTAATATATATGGATAATTTTAATGAATTGTGGCAAAGCGTTTTAGCTTACTGCAAAGAAAGAATAACAGCCACCGCTTTTGATTTATGGCTGTCGAAAATTGAAATAAAAAGCTTTGATAACGGAAAGGCAACGCTTTTCTTTTCAAATGAATTCAAAAAAAGCACCGTTATAGGTCAATACGGTAATTTAATCAGCGAGGCATTTGAAAAGGTTTGCGGCTTCCCCGTTGAAATTATTTACACTTCACCCGAAGATTTCATTACCGAGGATGTTAAAACAAATCAGGGACTTGAGGATTTAAAAAATGATATTTTAACCTTTGACAATTTCATTGTCGGTCCTTCAAACAAGTTTGCCTACACAGCTGCAAAGGCAATCGCCTCCGACCCGGGCGGTCAGATAAGCAGGGGCAACAACTTAACAAATTATAATCCTCTTTTCATATACGGTAATTCAGGTCTCGGAAAAACTCATATTTTAAATGCAATCAGCTATGAAATAAAAAAGAACTTTCCCGATATGAAGGTTGTTTATATTAAAGCCGAAGAATTTGCAAATGAATTTATTTCATGTCTCGGAAAACACACTGTTGATGAATTTCACAATAAATACAGAAATAATATTGATGTTTTTCTTGTTGACGATATTCAGTTTATTGCAGGTAAGATTTCAACCGAGGAAGAATTTTTTCACACCTTCAACGCACTTGTTGATAACGGAAAGCAGGTTGTTTTAACTTCTGACAGACCTCCGAAGGAAATACACACTCTTGCAGACAGACTTCGTTCAAGATTCGTCAGCGGACTTCTTGCAGATATTCAGACACCCGAATATGAAACAAGATGTGCAATTATCAAAAGAAAAGCAGAGCTGCTTAATTTTGAAATACCCGATAATGTTGTTAACTACATAGCTGAAAGAATTAAATCAAATATCCGCCAGCTTGAAGGAACAACAAAAAAGCTTCATGCAACCTGTGTTTTAACAAATCAGGTGCCGACTATATCCCTTGCCCAGACTGCAATTAAGGATATTATTGAGGATGTTCAGCCCATTCCGATAACAATTAACAGAATTGTTGAAGAGGTTAGCAGAACAACGGGCGTTTCGGTTGAAGATATTTACAGTAAAAAAAGAACTGCAAGTATTTCAAACGCAAAAAAGATGTGCTTTTATATTATCCGCGAAATAACCGGCATGAGCTATGCGGATATCGGCAAGGAATTTAATAATATGGATCATTCCTCTGTTTTATATAATATTCAGAAAATGGAAACGCTTTTAAAGACTGATTCAAATCTTAATTCAAAGGTTCTTGATATTATAAATAACATTAAAGATTCAAATTAGTTTTCCACAGTTTTTTTATTTTTCACATTGAATTTTTCACATTGAATGTTAAAAAAAATAGTTTTAAACAGTTTTAACATTTTTTCTTAAAAATTATTTTTTCAAATGTGGATAAAAAATGACTTTATTTAAAAGCAAAACAAAGTTTTCAACAATTTTAACACCCCTTACTACTATTACTATAAGAAAACATATTTGACAGATTTTGATAAAAATTGATTTCTGCGGAAAGAAAGGTAGAATTATGAAATTTATATGCAGCACAAAAGAGCTCAGCAATGCTTGTAATAATGTTATAAGAGCGGTAGGCACAAAGGTTACTATTCCAACTATTGAGGGTATTCTTATTGAATGCGGTTCAGATACACTCAGTTTAACTGGTTATGATTTTGAATTTGGTATTAATACTATTATGGATACCGAGGTTATTGAACCAGGTGCAATAGTTGTTAATGCAAAAATTCTCTGCGATATTATACGAAAGCTTCCCGATGAATTTGTAACAGTTGAAACAAACGGTGTTTCTGTTTCAATCGTAAGCGGAGCTGCAACTTATAATATTACGGGTATTGATGCAGACGATTATCCCGAGCTTCCCTCTGTTAACGGCGGAATACAGATTGAATTAAATCAGAAAATGATTCATTCAATGATTTCACAAACAATATTTGCAGTTGCAGAAACAGAAAGCTCAAAGCCCGTTTATACAGGCTTAAAATTTGAAATTGCAAACGGCGAAATTACTCTTATTGGTGTTGACGGTTACAGACTTGCAATCAGAAAAGAAAAAATTGATTTTGATGCAGAAGAATTATCATTTATTGTTCCGAAGAAAACAATTAGAGAAATAATCAAGCTTCTTAATATTGAAAGCGATAAACCTATTGTTATAAGCATCGGCAAAAGACATATTGTTTTTGAAATTGAAAATTATTCAATTATCAGCCGACTTCTTGACGGTGAATTTCTTGATTATAACAGCGCAGTTCCTAAAACAATTTCAACAACTGTTCTTATTAACACAAATGATGCAATTAACTGCATTGAAAGAACACTTCCCGTTATTGAAAACAATCAGAAAAACCCGATAAGATGCTTATTTGATAACGACCAGATGAGAGTTTCAACAGTTTCTTCACTCGGAAGAGTTGTTGACTACACCCATGCAAACACAAGCGGCGACAGAGTTGAAATAGGCTTCAATTCAAAATTTGTGCTCGACGCGCTTAATGCTTCTGATACGGACGAGGTTAAAATTGAGCTTTGCGGACCTGTCAGCCCCGTAAAGATTATGTCGGTTAATTCCGATAACTTCTTATTCCTTGTTCTTCCGAT
>SVQE01000025.1 GCA_015065505.1 Oscillospiraceae bacterium | reverse complement strand
AGTTGTTGCCCGTGCAAAGGTTGACAACAAAGACGCACTTTCACTCGCTTATACTCCGGGCGTTGCAGAGCCTTGTCTCGCAATCCAGGAGGATTACAAAAAAAGCTGGGAACTCACACGCCGCTGGAATATGGTTGCCGTTGTAACTGACGGTACAGCCGTACTCGGTCTCGGCGACATCGGACCCGAGGCAGGTATGCCTGTTATGGAGGGTAAGTGCGTTCTCTTTAAAGAGTTCGGCGATGTTGACGCATTTCCGCTCTGTGTCAGAACCAAGAACGTTGACGAGATTGTAGAAACTGTTTACAACATCTCAGGTTCGTTCGGCGGTATCAACCTCGAGGATATCGCTGCTCCACGTTGCTTTGAAATCGAAAAGAAACTCAAGGAGCGTTGCGACATTCCGATTTTCCACGACGACCAGCACGGCACAGCAGTTGTTGTTTCGGCAGCACTTATCAACGCTATGAAACTTACAAACAGACAGCTTGGCGACTGCAAGGCTGTTATCAACGGCTCCGGTGCCGCAGGCGTGGCTATTGCAAAACTTCTTATGTCACTTGGACTTAAGGACGTTATCCTCTGCGACAGAACAGGTGCTATCTACGAGGGCAGAGACAACCTCAACCCGTTCAAAGAGGAAATCGCAAAGGTTACAAACAGAGGTATGGTCAAGGGCGGTCTTGCAGAGGCTATGAAGGGTACTGACATCTTCATCGGCGTATCCGCACCCGGCATCGTATCGCAGGATATGGTTCGTTCGATGAACCCCAACCCGATTGTACTTCCTATGGCTAACCCGACGCCCGAAATTATGCCCGACCTCGCTAAAGAGGCAGGTGCAAGTATTGTCGGCACAGGCCGTTCGGACTTCCCGAATCAGATTAACAACGTGCTTGCGTTCCCGGGTATTTTCCGTGGTACGCTTGACGTTCGTGCAAGCGATATTACAGAGGGTATGAAGATTGCAGCGGCTTACGCTATCGCATCACTTGTAAGCGATGACGAACTCAACCCCGACTACATTCTTCCTCACGCATTTGATGAACGCATCAAAGATACGGTTGCAGCGGCTGTTGCCGAGGCAGCCCGTAAAGACGGCGTAGCAAGAATATAACAACAAAGCCTCCCGTTTAGGCGAGGTGCGGTAACGAAGGATAGGTTTTGACTTTGTCCTTTTGTCCCTAAAAGCATTAAAAATTCCCTGCATACGCTAGTATGCAGGGAATTTTGTAATACATTTATGAACTAAAATTACTTTGTCAAAACTGCTTTGCATCCTAAAATCAGCAGATTTTTTGTCAGAACAAAGCACAAATATCCGTTTGGGCTGATGCCCTAATGGACATTTTAATGTAGTTATGGCGGAAAAGATGCGATTTTTGGACTAACCTTCGTTATCGCACCTCGCCTTTTGATTCGGGAGGCTTATTATGTGTATTTACTAACACTTATAATATATTTATATAAAAAATAATAGTTGAATTTGCACGCATATAGTGTTATAATGTACAGTGCAAAAAAATAATTAATATGATTCGGGAGGAAAATCCAATGGCAAGAACAAAAAAAACCATGGACGGTAACAGTGCTGCGGCTCATGTAAGCTATGCTTTCACCGAAGTTGCTGCTATCTACCCAATCACTCCTTCATCACCAATGGCAGAAGAAACTGATGCCATGGCTGCTAAGGGAGTGAAGAACCTTTTCGGCCAGACCGTTAAGGTTGCCGAGCTTGAATCTGAAGCAGGTGCAGCAGGTGCTGTTCACGGCTCACTTTCAGCAGGTGCACTCACAACCACATACACAGCTTCACAGGGTCTTTTACTTATGATTCCTAATATGTACAAGATTGCCGGTGAGCTTATCCCAAGCGTAATCCACGTTTCTGCACGTTGCGTATCTACACACGCTCTTAACATTTTCGGCGACCACTCAGACGTTATGGCTTGCCGTCAGACAGGTTACGCAATGCTTTGCTCAGCAAACGTACAGGAGGTTATGGACCTCGGTGCAGTGGCTCATCTTTCAACACTTAAGAGCCGTGTTCCGTTCCTTCACTTCTTCGACGGTTTCCGTACTTCTCACGAAGTTCAGAAAATCGAAACTTGGGATTACGAAGACCTTCGTGACCTTATCGATATGCAGGATGTAGCAGACTTCCGTAAGAGAGCTCTCAATCCTGAGCGTCCTGTTCTTCGTGGCTCTGCCGAGAACAGCGACATCTTCTTCCAGCACAGAGAGGCTTGTAACAAGTATTACAACGACGCTGTTGCTACAACTCAGATGTATTTTGACAAAGTAAACGAAAAGATTGGTACAAACTACCAGCTCTTCAATTACTACGGTGCAAAAGACGCAGACAGAGTTATCATCGCTATGGGTTCTGTTTGCGATACTATCAAAGAGACTGTTGACTTCCTTAACGCAAGAGGCGAAAAGGTTGGTATGGTTTGCGTACACCTTTACAGACCTTTCTCTGTAGAGCATCTTGTTAACGCTATCCCTGAGACAGTAAAGAGCATTTCTGTTATCGACAGAACCAAGGAGCCGGGTTCACTCGGCGAGCCGCTTTACCTCGACGTTGTTGCTGCTCTTAAGGGCACAAAGTTCGATGCAGTTCCTGTATACGGCGGTCGTTACGGTCTTGGTTCTAAAGACACTCTTCCTGCTCACGTTATCGCAGTATTCGCTAATATGAACGCTGCTGAGCCTAAGAAGGAATTTGTTCTTTCAATCGAAGATGACGTTACAAATCTTTCACTCCCGATTACCGAAACTCCTGACACCACACCTGCCGGCACAACTTCATGTAAGTTCTGGGGTCTTGGTTCAGACGGTACGGTAGGTGCAAACAAAGACTCTATCAAGATTATCGGTGACCACACAGATATGTACGCTCAGGGTTACTTCTTCTACGATTCAAAGAAGTCGGGAGGTATCACTGTATCACACCTTCGTTTCGGTTCATCACCGATTACTTCAACTTATCTTATCAACAAGGCTAATTTCGTAGCTTGCCACAATCCTTCATACGTTACTAAGTACGATATGGTTCAGGACCTTGTACCGGGCGGCACATTCCTTCTCAACTGTATCTGGAGCCCCGAAGAGCTTGACGCTAACCTTCCTGCTTCAATGAAGAGATACATCGCAGAAAACGACATTAACCTCTACACAATCAACGGTATCAAGATTGCCGAGGAAGTTGGTCTTCCGGGACGTGCATCAACAATTCTTCAGTCTGCATTCTTTACCATCAGCGGAATTCTTCCTGTTGACGAAGCAATCAAGTATATGAAGGAAAAGGTTGTTGCTAAGTTCTCAAAGAAGGGCGAGGCAATCGTTAACGCAAACTGCAACGGTATTGACCGTGGTTCACAGGAAGTTGTTAAGATTGACGTTCCTGCATCATGGAAGGATGCAACTGACGAGGCTCGTGAGCTTAACATTCCTACCGACAGACCTGAAATGAAGAAGTTTGTTAAGGAAATTCTTGACCCGGTTGGCAGACTTCACGGTGACGACCTTCCTGTATCTGCATTCCTTGACACACCGGACGGTGTATATCCTCAGGGCTCTGCAGCGTTTGAGAAGAGAGGCGTTGCAATCAACGTTCCTGAGTGGGACGCAACAAAGTGTGCTCAGTGTAACCGCTGTGCAATGGTTTGTCCTCACGCAGTAATCCGTCCTGTTGCTCTCAACGCAGAAGAGGCTGCTGCAGCTCCTGCTGAGGCTAAGATGGTTGACCTCAAGGTACCGAAGGATTCAGGACTCAAGTATTCACTTATCGTATCAACTCTCGACTGCACAGGCTGCGGCTCTTGTGCTCACGTATGTCCTACTAAGTCACTCACAATGAAGCCAATCGCTTCTCAGCTTGAGGCTCAGAAGGCTTACGACGCTCTTGTTGATACCGAAATCAAAGACGAAGTTAACAAGCCAACACTTATCGGCGTTCAGTACAGAAAGCCATACCTCGAGTTCTCGGGTGCTTGTGCAGGCTGCGGCGAAACACCTTACGCTAAGCTCATCACTCAGCTTTACGGCGACAAGATGTATGTAGCAAACGCAACAGGCTGCTCATCAATCTGGGGCGGTTCTGCTCCTTCAACTCCTTACACAGTTGACAAGAACGGACACGGTCCTGCTTGGTCAAACTCACTGTTTGAGGATAACGCAGAGTTCGGTTACGGTATGTGGCTTGCTCAAAAGCAGATTCGTGAAAGACTCGCTATGGACGCTCATACCCTTTCAGAAAACGGCGTAGCAGAGGCTGACGCTTGGCTTGCAACATATGACGACGCTGCTAAGAACGAGGCAGACGCAAACGCTCTTATCGCAGCACTCAAGGCTGCAAACCTCAGCGGTGACGCTGCTGCAGCTGCAGAGGACTTCCTCAAGGACGCAGATTACGCTTCAAAGAAGTATCAGTTCATCTTCGGCGGTGACGGCTGGGCTTACGATATCGGTTTCGGCGGTCTTGACCACGTAATCGCTTCTAACGAAGATGTAAACATCGTAGTATTCGATACAGAGGTTTACTCTAACACAGGCGGACAGGCTTCCAAGGCTACGCCAACAGGTGCTGTTGCTAAGTTTGCTGCATCGGGTAAGGTTGTTAAGAAGAAGGACCTCGCTCAGATTGCTATGTCTTACGGTTATGTATACGTAGCACAGGTTGCTATGGGTGCTGACTACAACCAGTGCTTAAAGGCATTCCAGGAGGCTGCTGCTTATAACGGACCTTCAATCGTTATCTGCTATGCTCCCTGTATCAACCACGGTATTAAGATGCCTTTCAACCAGACAGAGCAGAAGAAAGCTGTTCAGGCTGGTTACTGGAACCTCTTCAGATACAACCCGGCACTTGCTGCACAGGGCAAGAATCCGTTCTCACTCGATTCAAAGGCTCCTTCAGCTGACTACATCGAGTTCATCGAGGGCGAAACAAGATACTCAGCTCTTAAGCGTTCATTCCCCGGCAAGGCAGAACAGCTCTTCTCAATTGCCGCTGAAAATTCAATCGATAAGTATAACAAACTTGCAAGACTTGTTGATTACTACGCTCCTTCAGCTGAATAATCAGACAAAAAAATATCGGGGATGCAGAAATGCATCTCCGATTTTTTTGTTTTTTTTTAATTGCTTATTGGTTTAAATAGTTTTTAATTGCCGAAACATCATCAGCCATGTGAGCAAAGCACATAATGAATGCGTTTGAAATGAATGCAGCAAGGATTCCGCCGAGTATTGTTCCGATACCTGCCAATACTCCTAAAATAACCTCGGTCTCGTCTCCAACGAAAATCATCATTGCGATACCGCCGCCGATGGAAGCGATTATCTCAAGAACGATAGCGATTATTGCGATAACCTTAATGAATTTTGCCCAGCGGTTTGTTCCTTTTACAGGAGCTGCCTTGTACTGAACCGGTGCAGGCTGTGCATAAACAGGAGCAGCCTGTGTCTGTGCAGCGCAGTTAGCGCACTGAGGGAAGCCGTTGGTTAAAACAACTTCATTTTCCTGTAATTCTCTTCCGCATGTTGAACATTGTGCCATAATTATTCTCCTTTAAAAAAATATTTTGCAATTATACAATAACATATATTTTTGCGCTATGCAATAAAAATATTGCATTAATGCAAATTATGATTTATCGCGGAGTTGCCGGAACTGAAGTAAAGAGGATGCGTCTATTCGTTCGCCATGGGGACGCACCTCCGAACGCAATTCAAAAGGCAACGGTTCGGTGGAGGAACGTCCCCGTGTGCTGTGGAGGGAACGCCCACAGTCGTTCGCTGATAGAATTGCGTCTCCAATGATACAGGGGGACATTCCTCCGCAGGCGGTGTGTCCCCCTGTGTCATTTCCGACTCCCCGACAAATCACAATTTATAACAAAACAAAAGCCCTTGATTCTTGCGAAGCAAAGGCTTTTTTGTTATAATGAATTATCTTACAAAATGAGTAAATATTTTCTGCTCTTTCTTGGGCAGTCCGTATTCCTTCTTGCCGAGCTCAATGCTTCGCATAAGGAAAACCATATTCTTTGCAAGCAGGCGCATTGTTTGCAGACCTTCGGGGTCGTTAAGCGCTTCGCCCGGGATTCTGCCGTGAATGCTGTTCCAGTAATTGCTTGAAACAATCGGCATTGAGCTGATTGAAAAATATTTGTTAAGCTGGTCATAGGTTGCGGAAAGACCGCCCCTTCTTGCGCAGACAACGCTTGCGCCAACCTTCATTGTTTTATCAAACTTCGTTGAATAGAAAAGTCTGTCAAGGCAGGCGATAAGGGTTGCGTTTGCATTTGCATAATATACGGGCGTTGCAACAATGAGTCCGTCGGCATCTTCAAAATCAGCTGCGATTTCGTTAACAACATCGTTATAAACGCATCTGCCCGTTCCTGCACACGAATTGCAGGCAACGCAGCCGCGAATGTTTTTATTACCAATCTGATAAACCTCGTAATCAACTTTTTCGTCTTTGAAAACACGAAGCATTTCATCGATTGCAAACGAGGTGTTTCCCTCTTTTCTCGGGGAACCGTTTATAATAACAACTTTCATAGCGTTACTCCCATATAAATTATTCAATCGGTCGATTTCATTATAATACATACGCTTAAAAATTTCAATTATTATATTTCGGTGGTGAATTATGAGCTTTAAAACAAAAATATATGTTGCTGACTGCGATTCGTTAAAGGATGAAGCGCTTTTTAATAAGCTTTTCTCCTGCGTAAAGCGCGAAAGACAGCAGAAGATTGAAAAGCTGAGATTTGATAAGGATAAAAGGCTGTCCCTCGGCGCAGAGCTGCTTTTGATTAATGCGCTTAACGATTTCAATGTTGATTATAAAAACGCAGAATTATGCTATGGCGAAAACGGCAAGCCCTATCTTAAGAATAATGAAATGTTTTTCAATCTTTCGCATTCGGGCAAATATGCCGCGTGCGCCGTTTCCGAAAATGAGGTCGGCATTGATATTGAAAATATTTTCAGCGCCGATATGAAGATTGCAAAAAGAATTTTCACCGAAAAGGAACTTGAAATAATTGAATCCACCGATGATGAAAACGCTAAAAAGCAAAGCTTTATCCGCTTCTGGACGCTCAAGGAAAGCTATATGAAATACTGCGGAAAGGGGCTTTCAATTCATCCGAGGGATATTGAAATTGAGCTTTATAATAATAAAGCACACTATAAAAATCTTTTGTTTTATGAGAGCAAAATCGGTGATTATATGCTTTCGTGCTGTGCAAAAAACAACGAGTTTGAGGATGAAATAACCATAGTTGACTTTAATGGTAATAATTTTTAACAAAATAATTTGAATAATATGAAAATTATTAGTGCATTTTGTATTAAAGTATGATATTATAATTATGAATAAATTACGAGGAGTGAATTTATGGCAGAAAAAGGAAACAAGGTGAAGGCTCTCTTCACCGACATCAAAACCCATTGGAACAAGCCTGCCAAGGGCAAGTATGTTCCATACAGGGAATACTTTGATATCTGGATAGGCTCAGGAAGTAACTATGCAGGTTCCAAAATCCTTGAATACATAGGCTTTGGCGCAGGCTGCTACCTGATGATGTATCACTATAAGCTTCCGTACATAACATATTCTGTTATCGGACTTATAAATATGCCTCTCGGATACCTCTGGGCAATTCTTTGGTGGATTGTTTCAGACAACCTCGGCTTCCTGCCGAAAAAGACGGAACGGAAACTATACGCAGTTTATATCGGGTCGGCGATACTCGGTATTCTTATGATAGTTCTTCCGTTCGACAGAATTCTTGACCCAACCAATTCGTTAGTAGCAACGCTGAATTCCTTCAGGGGAATAACCGCCGCCTCGTCGATTAAGATACTGGGTACCTTTATTCTTAACTCGGGCTGGAAGGGCGCGCGTAACATCTTCTGGAGAAAGAAGCTCATCCCGAAATTCGGAAGATATAAGTATGCGCTTTACTGCGATTATATCCCGATGAACGTAATGGTTATACTAATCGGTTGGCTTCCGCTTTACGAAATCTTTAAAGATGACGAAGTAACAAGAGTTTGGGTTGCAAACCTTCTGTTTGCGATTTACTGCGTATACGGCTTTGGTAACAGCCTTGAAATGTGCGCTCAGAATATTTCGCCGAACCCGCGCGAAAGAATACTTGTAAGAACATATCCGATTAAGCTTTCGCATATTTTCCATTCAATTCTTGCAATCTTTGTTCCCGTATTCATCGGTATGACCAAGGATAACTGGGCTGATATTGCAGTTTTCAAATGGATTATTCCGATTATCTTCTTCGTTTCATCAACGCTTACGGTTATTCTTGCAGGCAGAATCAAAGAGCGTATTCCGCAGCCGCCCCTTGAAGCAAAGGTTAACATCAAGATTTGGGACGGTATGTTCGGCGTTATGCGTAATAAGTATAAATGGACGCTTACCATCGTCGGACTGCTCGACTCTCTCGGAAACGGAATGCTTGCATTCACAACCATTCTTTATCTTTACACCTTCCGTCTGAGCGGACTTGCATACAGCTTGATTGTTGCGCTTGTTTCATTCGCGGGAACACCGCCCGATTTCTTAACGCCGTACTTCATAAAACGGTTCTCGTATAAACAGATAATGATTTTCCATGAATATTCAAGGGCAATCGGATATACGATAATCGTTCTGGCATATTGGTTCTGCGATTTACGAACGTGCGGTATTATATCGGTTATTATGCTATTCCTTATGGAAATGTGCAAAACGGTGCCTGTTTCGGTCGGTCACGATATGGATATCCGTATTTCCGACTATCAGATGTATCTCTCGGGCGAGCGTCTTGAAAACTTCTCGGGCGTATTCGGCTGGTTTACAGGACCGATTACAACCTTTGTAGGACTTATTATTCCTCTGCTTATGCTCAGAGGCGGATTCAACTCGAACTTCGACGTTCTGTTTATTGATGAATCAAGAAGAAATATAATCGTTATTCCGATTATCATGGATATTATAGGTTATGTTCTTATGTCAATTCCGTATTTCTTCTGGGATTACGATGACGATAAGCAAAACAAGGTTATGGAAGTTCTTCGCCGCCGTGAGGAAGTAACAAGAAAGCAGCTTGAACAGAAAAAGGCAGGCGAAACAGACGCTTCTGCTGAAATCACCGAAACTGCAAATGAGGAAGTGGAGGTGACGGCATGAGTAAGAAGGAAAAGGATAACCTTCAGGAAAATGAATTCACTGCATCTGTGAATGAAAACGAGCTTGAAGAAATGGCTCAGGAAGCCGAAGAGATTAAGGCAGAAGAAGCTGCCGAGGAGCAGGAAGAGGAAAGCGCTGAGGTTAAATCTGAAGAGGACGGCGATTTCTTAGCTAAGGAAGCCAAGGAAATGGCTGAGCAGGCTCCCGAATATACTCTCGACATTCCCGAGGACGAAATCTGGACCTATCAGATTGAAGGACTTCAGGCACCGAAAATCAATCATTCCTATGCCAATGCAAAGAAATCAAAAATTGCTGTTGTTTTAATTCTTCTTGTTGCAATTTCACTTAGTATTTTCTTCTCGGTGAGAGCGCTTAAAACAACTGAATACACCTTCTCGGCGGTGGATAAGGGCGGATTTGAGCTTGTTTCATATGTTAACCCGGGAAACATAAGAGAAGTAACGGTTGACTATTATATCAACAGCGACGGAACAAGGGATAAAACAAAGCCGATAACCGAGCTTCACGATTATGCATTCAACTGCGACAGCTCTATTGAAAGAATCAACATCGGCAAGGATGTTAAACGCATTGACGGCAAATCAATCTATTCATGCTGGAACCTTCAGTATGTTGATGTTGATGATGAAAACCCGTATTACTGCGATATAGACGGTGTTCTTTACAACAAGGATAAAACCGAAATCATTCTTTATCCCATTGATTACGACAGAACACGCCGTCTGAAAGAGGGCTTTGCTCATCTTGAATGGGAATGCGAAGCATGCGGCAGAAAATACGACGGTGAAGGCGCAGAAAAGTATAAAACCGAAACCAATGCCGTAGCACCCGAAGGCTTCCCCGAGGATTATAAATGCCCCGGTAAGGACGGTAAAGCATGTCCTTCAAAGCAGTCGGAATACTACTGGGCATTCCATTCAGAGCTTGAAGAGGACGACAGCACCAAAGATAATCCCAGATATATGTGGGAGCTCTGGGGAACAACTGCAAAATATGATTCGGATTTCTTCGATGATTACAACCTGAAAACAAGAACCTATGTTATTCCTTCAACGGTTACAAAAATCGGTCAGCTTGCATTTGCATATTCAAACTTAACCGATTTGTATATTCCTGAGGGCGTTACCGTAATCGATAATCAGGCAATATTCAAGGATGAAGAATTAAAGCATATCTACACTTATAAAACCGAAACCCCGATTGAGGGAACCTTCTATAACGATGCGCTTCCTCAGATAACAGAGTTCTATCATTCAATTCCCGATGGAGTTACAACAATCGGTTCGGATGCTTTCTATCACCTCAGAGGGCTTGATTATATCTATATTCCTTCATCTGTTAAGGAAATAGGTCACCACCTGATGTGGGAAGCTGTTTATAAGGATGAGGACACAAAAGAGCTTACAGGTCTTAACGAAGTTTTCGTTCAGGAAAAGGAAGAAAAGTTCAAGGAAACCTGCGACCTCGGTCAGAACTGGATTCCCGAATACAATAACGGCTTGTTCAGCAAGAAGGTTCCTGTTTACTACGGCGAAGCTCGTAAAACAGTTCTCTTCTCAACTATTTATCCGGGCGTTAAATCCTTCACAGTAAGCTATAAGGCTTCGGAGGAATACGAGGGCTATGAGCTTGAGTATGCAACAAACAATGCCTTTGATAAGGATAATAAAACAGTTGAATCCAAAGGCGATGATACAACCATTAAGGTTGAAAAGCTTGAGGCTGAAAAAGAATATTTCTTCAGAGTAAGAGGTTATAAAACCGTAAACGGCAAGAAGGAATATTCAGCCTGGTCTGCAATCAGGTCAACAAGAACCTGGAAATAGTTTAAAATAAAAAAATAAGCATCGAGAAATCGATGCTTATTTTTTATGCCTGTTAGCTTTACTTTTTGGTTGTAACGGTTTTGAATTTTGACCACGAGGAATAATACTTTGTTTTGTTCACCGTTTTATAGGTCCTTATTCTTACATAGTATTTTGTTTTTCCTTTGAGGCTGCTTGCTGCCTTGCTTGTGGTTTTGTTGCTCTTAACGGTTACGGTTTTCTTGTTCTTCGTGAATTTTGAATCCGTTGCATACTGAATTTCGTAGCCCGTAGTCTGAGTTGTTTGCTTTTTCCACTTTGCAGTAAAGCCCTTTGATTTGGCGCTGAGGCTTGAAAGCTCGGTTGCTTTCGGATTAATCTTGAAGGTGAGCTTTTTAGTGCCGTAGTACTTATCGCCGTCAAAGATAACCTTAACCGTGTAGGAGCCAACATCCTTTCTGCCCTTTGAATATTCAAGGAGGTAGTTGCTCTTATCAATAACCTTGCCCTTGCTGTCCTTAACCGTAACAGTCGGCTTGTGCGCCTTACCGTCATAGGTAAACGAGCTCTTTGAAAGAGTAAAGGTCTTGGGCATATAGATTACCGTGTCGGCAGGCTGATAGCCGCACACCGCGCAGCGCTTGCTTATCTTGCCGTTCTTTGATAAGGTTGCACAGGAGTTGATTTCCAGATATTCGTGTTTTTCTATATCCTTTTTCGCACCGCAGGAGCATTCGTACCAATGCTGAGTGCTGTTTGATTTTTTAGTATCGTAGGAATGAGTGTGGTATCTGTCAAAGCCGCAGACATTGCAGGTTGCGTCCTTATCGTTTGAATAGATATGCTCTTCAAATGATACCTTGTTTCCGCAGGAGCACTCATACCAGTGGTAATCGCCGTTGTGCTTAAGCGTTGTGTAGCTGTGGGAGTGAGTATCTTTAATGGTTCTCACATATCCGCAGGTGTTGCAGGTTGTGTCCTTATCGTTATCGTAAACGTGAACGCCGATATCCTTCTTCTCACCGCAGGAACATTCCTTATAGTGTGAGTTCTCAGCCTTAACCCAGGAGTAGCTGTGAGAATGCAGGGTGGGGAAGACATAGATTAATGAAGCGCTTGAACCGCCGTATGTGACATCAAGCAATGAAGGTGTTATAACCTCGCCGTTGAAAATAACGGTTGGGGGATTGCTTCTGTCAAATTTCGAAACAGGCTGTCCGTCCAGCTCCTTCGGATAGAGGTCAAGGGAAATTGCATATTGCTTGCCGCTGACGAATTTATCTGTTTTTGCAATTCGTGAGAACGATGAGGGATTTCCGTTTGTAACAGTTCCCCACATAATGCCGTTAACCGTGTACTCATTGTTGAAGCTTGTATCAAGTGTGTAAACGGCATCCTTCGGAAGTGTTATATCATATTCGGGCTTTGAGCCGACAACGGGCTCCTTGATATTGGAGACGGAAATTGTATCCATAACCTGAATCTGTGGCAAAAATGTGCATTCAATTTTTATTGTTGTTGCAGTTTGCTCTACAACATTTGCTTTTTTTCCGTTTACGGAAGCCTTTGTTTTGTTATCAAAGGTGTAGCCGTCCTGAGCAACAAGCTCAATATGGCAGATATAAACTCCGTTTGGTTCTATGATATCGGTTTTATCAAGTATATAATCTTTAACATGATTGCGCCAATTCATTCCCTGAACCTGCCAGTTTTGAAGATTAGCTGCCATTCTCACATAACCCGTGCCCATAACATCGCCCGTGTATTTCGGAGTCTGTCCTGCAACGGGCACTGAAACATTGTTAAGCTTAACCTCATTTACAACCGAATCATCGCATTCGCCGAAATAGCAGTAAACGCCGATAACACCATCAAGCGAATTATCCTCATATCTTCTGACCGAAACTCTTTTGCCGTCGATTGTTGCGTTTACAGCCGATAGCAAATCGCCGTAGTTTGCAAAAATATATTTATCGGCTGCAAAAACAGGAATGAGCACGGAATATGCGCGCCCCGCAACGAATTTGCTGTCCTTATTCATCACGGTTCCCGTTGTCTCGTCGCGCCAGATAATCGGATACTGAGAAAGCTTTGTTCCGTATTTAACATTTTCGGGCTTTGTAACATCGTAATCGGGTGAAGCGTTTTCCTTCGGAGCGTTAAGGTGGAAAAGTTCAACAGTTTTAATCTCGTTTGAAAGCTGAGGTATTTCCTTACCTGTTTTAACAAGTATTCCGCAGATGCTGCAGTAGGTGTCGCCGCTGTAACCGGGCTCGGTTAGAGTTGCCGCCTTTGCGTCTTTAACAACCTCTTTGTGAACCTTGGGCGTTATCTTTCCGGGAACCCTGAGTCCGCATTTGTCGCACTTTTTATCTGCTTCGTGTCCGTAGTTATAACAGTCTCCGGTCTTCGCGCTTCCGGGAATAACGGTTAAATTGCCTGTGTGGGTGTCGCTTCCGGGGATAACGTGACCGTATTCTTTTACGCCGCCGCACTGCAGGCAGATAACATTTCCTGTATAGCCGTTTTTAACGCATACGGGGTCGGTTTTCAAAACGGTTTCGGTGGCGCCTGTGTGCTTACAGTTATCATTTGAAATCTTAGGAATAAAGGAGAACACGCCGCCACCCTTATATCCGCTGAAATTGGTTGTGATATTGCAGGAAACCTTGTATTTGCTTCCCTGATAAGCCTCGGTGAAGGTGAAATACTTTGTTACATCAATATCGGTTTTGTCGTCCATATGGGACTTTTTCGGAGTGTAGTAAACCTTCCAGCCGTAGCAATAGGGATTTGCCTTCTTTATGAGATTGGTTTTTTCGTAATCGGAGGGCGAGAAGATAATATCAATATTATCGCCGTTTACAACAATATCCGAGGTCGCTGTGCCGTACTGAACATAAACAAGGTCGTTCTTTTTTGTCCATTGTGTTTTCTTAAATGTTCCGTCAACATAGCGATACTGATAATCCTTGCTCCAGTGCGAACAGACAACACAGCTTCTGTATGCAGCGCCGACTCCTTCATTATTTGTCCACGGAGTGCCCACATTCTGCCAGTTTGTCCAAGCGTGGGGTTCAAGAGTTGTTTCCTCGCAGGAACCGCTTATGCCGTTATAGGTGCATATGAGCTTATGCTGTGAATAGCTGTCGTAGGTGAAATCAACTTCTGCATTGTGGAAATCGTGGTCGTGCTGAACAAGGTATTTCTTGAATCCGCAGTCCTTACAGGTTCTCACCCACCATTTTCCGCCTTTTTCATCGGTAACGATTTCCTTGCTGTCCTTGCCGGCGGTGTAGCCGTAGCGGTGGCGGTAAACCTTTTTCTTAACAGCTTCACAGCCGTCGCCGTGGCACGCCATTGTGTGGCCCTTATCCTCATAAATATGAACGGTTTTGCCGTTTGCAAGCTTAATCTGTCCCTTGTGGGCGCCAACCCACTCGGCTTTATCATAGATATGACTTGCGAAAAGTCTTGCCGTCTTCGTTTCAATCTTGTTGCCCTTGGTGTTTGTTATAACGCATTTATAGGAGTAATCCGTATAGCAGGCATCAACGGGCGGACAGATTTTGAGCGTTGCGGTTTTGGCTCCGCTAACAATGGGATATGTTACATTGCCGATTTTATCAACATCGTCTTTAAGAGCAACCCAGCTGCCGCTGCCCGCTTTCTGATACCACTGATATGAAACCTTGCTTACGGAATAAACAGCGGTGTAGAATCTGACGGAAAGATTGCTTTCGTGATATTTATCCTCTGCGCTGATGCTGTTGTAATCGGGAACAGCGCTGTTTGCGTCCTTCGGCTGCTGCATAATAACCATTGCGCTTGAATTACTTGCACCGCAGATTTTGCAGTTGCCGTATTTATCAAAATCGTGAGCTGCCTTTTTTGTGCGGTGGCTTTCAAGGTCGCAGTAGGAGCAGTTGAGCCAGTGATATGTTGCGTCATAGTCCCAGCGGCTTTCGGGAGTTGCGCCGTGGTTTTTGATATATGTGCTGCTGTGTTCGGTTTTAAGATGGTTTTCAAAGCCGGGTTGGCTTATGCATTGGTCATCGCAGGTGCATCCTGCTTCTTTAACAAGCTTTGCACAGCAGGTTTCACAGCGCATTTCATTGTTTTCAGAGCAGGTTTCGCACTGGTTTACGATATGGAAGCAATCTCCGCATTCCATACAAAAATGGTCTTCATAATCGGGGTCTTCAACGCACATTCCGTCGTCGCATTCGCTGTTTTCTTCACAGCAATTAATGCAAAGCTCGCAGATTTCACACTGCGGAGTATCGCAGAAGGGAACACCGCAGTTTTCGCAGATATGCTCAAACCAATCGGAGCTTTCAATACAGTATTCACCGCAGGAGCAGCCTTCCGCCTCAGCGTTTTCTCTGCAGCAGTCGGGGCAAAGGTTGCAATCCTCGCAGAGGTCTATGCCTTCTTCATAAAGGCAGGTGCCGCACTGGTCGCATATAATGCATTCGTTTTCGCAATGATAAGTTGTGCCTGTGTCAAGGCAGTAATCAACTGTCTGAAAGCAACTGTAGCATTCGGGGCAGTGTGCGTGAATACTTTCCTGGCAGTATTCACAAAGTCCGCAGTCATCGCAGATGTCTCTGCAGCAGGGACCCACACGACAGAGCCAGCAAAGCGAATCAGAATCGCCGTTGTAGCATTCATAGCATTCAGAGCAATGGTCCTCATTGCCGATCATACAGCCTTCACAGCTGTGGCACTCCGAACAAAAAATTCCTTCAAGTGCAAGGCAGGTGCCGCAGTCCTCACAGTGCGATTCAACAAAGCAGTCTGTGTCGGCTTCTTCCGAACAGATTCCGCATTCCTCGCAAAGCCAGTTTCCCCATCTCTCGTGACCGCACAGGGGACAGGTGACCGCATCTTCTCTATCGCTTGCATATGCTGCAAACGGCTGCAGGGGAGCAACTGATATAACCATCATTGCCGCCAATAACAAGCTGAATAATTTCTTTTTCATACATCCTTTCCTTTCTGTAAATGCCATTGGGGTTAAAAAGCGGCAGGCGTTCGGTTTCGGTTGGGAAGCTGAATGCCTGCCATGTATTAATTAATTATTACTTCCTTGTCTTGAATTCCTTAACAGGTGACCAGGAGGAATAGAAAACTTTATATCTTCCGTTGATTTTAACCTTCTTATAGGTGCGAATCTTGAAATAATATTTTGTATTCTTCTTCAAGCTCTTAATCTTCTTGACAGTCTGTTTGTTGTCGCTTACGGTTACGGTTTTGTTTCCGCTTCTGAAGCCTGCCGACTTTGAATACATAATCTCGTAGCCCGTGGTCTGAGTGGTCTGCTTATTCCACTGAGGCGAAATCCAGTCCTTGCCCGTTGAAGCGGTTTTAAGAAGCGTTGTGCCCTTGGGAATTATTGTGTAGGTAATGGATTTGCTACCCGAATAATTGCCCTTGAAGGTAACCTTAACGCTGTATTCGCCGACATTTTTGGATTTTGTGTAGCTGTAGGAAACAGTGTAGTCGGTGTTCTTTTTAAGCTTCGTGCTGCCGTCGTAAACTGTTACTGTGGGCTGTTTAATCTTGCCGTCGTAGGTGAAGGTTTTGCCCGAAATATTGATTTTAGCACCGGACGACATCGGTTTTGCGGTAATATTGAAGGAGCCTGATTTTGAGCCTTTGTATTCACCGAGTCCGATGATTTCAAAGTTTACCTTGCCAACATTGGTGTGGCTTCCCATATAGAGAATTTCATAGTCCGTGCCTTCAACAAGAAGTTCGCCTTTGTCTGTGATAATAACCTGAAGCTTCTGTTTCTTTCCGTTATAAACATATTTTGCGTTTTTAGGATAAGCCACCGTGCAATCGTTTAAATCCTTTGCACAGGTGCCGAGATTAGCGGTAAAGAAGTAGACGCCTTCAACTCTTTCACCGAACGGTGACCTTGCGCTTACCTCAGCATCAACTCCGTTTATGCTTGAGGTTATTACATTAAGACCCGAAAACTTATTTGCATCCTGACATGTAACTGCAACGGTAACAGAGTATTCGTGTCCCTGGAAGAACGGAAGTCCGCCTACCTCCATATAGCTGTCGTTTGTTAAATCCTTGTAGCAAACGCCGCTGACAAATGCGTCGTCATTATAGTCATAGCAGTAATATCTGTCGGGCTCCTCTGAATTTGCAAAGAATGCAGCGGGCTTGCTTGGTGAAAAGTCAACATCTATTGTCATTTCAACATCTTTAACAGAGTAATAGAGCGTATAATCAACATAAGCGGTGATATAATCTGCCGCCTGACTCTGAATAGTTGCAGTAGTCGAGCCGAATTTAACAACCGTGTCCTCTGTGAACTGATAGCCCTTATTCGGTCTCAGGCGAACATATGCCTCGTAAACATTTCCTGCCTCAAAGACATCCTCTTCGGTGAGGAACCAGCCTTCGGTCACATTATACCAGCGAATCTTGTTTCCGAGGAAGGTGCTGCTTTCGGTTTCGTCGATATAGAATTTACTGCCGCTCGGATTTGAGTTATAGAAAGCTCTTTTGCCATCCTGGGGTGCGGTCATTGAAATCTCTGCTTCGGCAATATCCTGAATACCGGGGCAGGTGAAGGTTTTTGAAACAATGATGGTGTCTGCATTATATTCCTCAACATCACCTTCAACATAGAAGGTTGCAACTGTGTCAGTAACAATTGTATGGCGAAGGTGTGCCTTAACATCTATATGACCCTCTTTTGTGTTGAAAATATATCCGTCAGCACATTTGAGAATTACCCTGAGCTCGTAAGTGTGATTTGCCTCAAATGTGTCCGTCGGCTGAAGCATCTGATAGGTTGCCGTGTCCTGCCACCTGACGCCGTTTGTGTAGGTGCGAGCTTCGCTTTCCGTGTCAACAACAACCTTGTTATCTGATTCATAAATGTTGAAGCACGGATTTTCGCCGTCTATCGGACCTAAATCCAGTTTCTGACCGTCACCATTGCAAAGATAAACGGATGAAACCGTATTCGATGCAAAAACGGTGATGTTCAGTCCTGCAGTAACGCTGAGAAGCATTACAAATGCAAGGATTAATGATAATGTCTTTTTCATAAAACCATCCTTTCTTAATAAATTAATAGTTTTCTGCAAATTATATTATAATATAACAAAAATAAAAAGTCACTGGCACAAGTGCCAGTAACTTTTTAGTGGACAGCGGGTAATTCGTAATTAACTATGCGCTGCCCACTAATCAATCAGCGTTGTAACAATCAGTTTGTTTTCAATAACCGCCGCGAGAAGCTCATGCTTGTTGTCAAAGCCTCCCTTTTCGCAAATCTGGTCGAGATTCCAGCGAACGCCGTTTTTTGAAAGGTTCAGCTCCTCGGCGATTTCGTCATAGGTCATTCCCTGAACGAAACGGCGAAGAATATCTATCTGGCGCGGGGTTATTTCGCCTGAAAACATATTTTTGATTTCAACATTGGGCGAGGTGTCGGGAAAAATGTTCTCGCCGCCCATCGTTTTTTCAACAACCTCCATCAGCTCCTCCTCGCCGTGGTCTTTATACCAAAGGCTGTCGGCGGCTCCGCTCTTTGCCCTTTGAAGAACCTTGGGGTCGATAAGGGAGGTGACAACAACTATTTTTATTGAGCTGTTTTTTGCCTTGATTCTTTCGGCGGAAGCAAGTCCCGAATGATTATGCTGGGTCTGAACGTCCATAATAACCAAATCAATTTTTCCTTTTTTGCAGATTTCCTCCGCTTCAAAGGCATCCTTTAAAACGGCAACAACGCTGTAGGCTTCATAAGCCGAAAGCATTGCAGCAAGGTGGTTTTGAATATAGATATTGTCTTCAACAATTATTGTGTTTATCATAGTGCCTCCTGTTTCGGAATTGATAAATGCAATATGAATTGTCCGTCGGAGGAAACGCTCATTTTTCCGCCTTCGGCTTCGGTTTTTCTTCTCAGCGAGGTTAATCCTCCGCCCTCGGATACGGGCTTATCGGGGGGCGCTCCGTTATTTGATATATCAATATTATAGCTGATTTCGCTTTCATTTATTTCAACAAAAACCTCATTTCCCTTTGCGTGTATAACGCAGTTTGTGAGGCATTCATAAACCGCTGAGAAAAGCAAATCCTTCGCGCCTTCATTTTTCGGAAGCTCGCCTTTGATATTGAGCTTAACGCCCATTGAATCCGCCTTGCTTTCGGCGTCGGCAAGGTTTTTTGTTTTCAGCGCCCTGTTTTGCGAGAAAAAGCTTATTGCGTTTTCAAGAAGCGAAAGCTGCCGCTGCATATCCTCGCTTTTGTCGCCCTGCATAATCTTTGAAATCTTGATAAGGCTTGTTCCGATATCATCGTGAATCTGCATTTTCAGCCTCAGCGTTTCCTCCTCGCGGATTCTGTCGGCAAGGCGTTCAAGCATAATTCTTGTTTTTTTGTTTGTTTTCTTAAGCTCCTCGTTTTCTTCAATCAGTCTTGTGTTAACCTCATATAAATCGCTGATGTTCTGAGCGTAGGTCTGATGAAAGCCCGAAAACTCGCTTGAGCCTGTATCAAGAATTGTGAATTTCCAAACGCTGCCGTCTTTGAAATGATATGCTCCCTCGGTGTCGTTTTCTTTTTTAGCCTTTTCAAGAGCCGCTTTAATCTCGTCAAGCGTTTGAGGATAATTTCCCGTGAGGCTTGATATAAGCTTGCTCATCGTGTGGTTTATCAAAACGATTCTGCCGTTTTCATCGGAAAAGCATATTCCCGAATTAAGATTGTCGAGCGCCTGCTTAACCGATAGCGGGGAGAGGCTGTTTCGACTGATTTTATATTCGTTGATAATTATAAAGGCGGAATAAACAAACAGCCCTGCGGTGAAAAGAATCAAAACGATACAGGGAATATTCAAACTGAAATCAAGGGAGCTTGCTGAGGATAAAAGCGCAGCCAGAGCGAGACTGAGGGTAAACAAAACGCAGTTGAAATAAAAGCTTTTTGTGCGCTTTCTGTTAATAAAGGTGTAGATAACCGCGCAAAGCAGGCTCATAACCGCAAGAAAAAGCGCGCCCGATATTGCGGACCTGAGCGATTGAGAAAGCTCGGCGAAATATGTCATATTCCCTCACCCCCTTCAAGTTTCAGGAGAAACGCGAGGGAATCATCATCGCCGCTTATTATCATATCGGGATATTTTGCAGCAAGCGCCGCTGCTTCCTTTTTGCAATCGGTTAAAATGCTTATTCTGAGCCTTCCGCCAACCTCGCAGAACTGAAGGTTTATATAGCGCGCCTCATCTATAACCGCCTCAACAATATCCTCAAAGAAATCATATGCAAGGCTGAGGGCTTTTGATGAAACAAGCTCTCTTTTTGAATTAACCAGAAATGAGCCTTTTATGCCGAGGAGCTTTAGCGCCCTGAACGATTCATTCAGCGCGCTGCTGAGCATAAGCTCCGGGAATTCATCTGCATATTCCATTGATAAAACAAAATCCTTGCGCCTTTTGATAAAGGTTCCTATAACAAGAATATTTGCGAGAATTTTCTGCTTTTCCTTTTCGGATTCTGAAGCTTTATATTTCTGCATCAATGAATCAATCAGATTGAGTTGGGGCTGGGTTTTGCTCTGGAGCAAATCATAAAGTCGGTTTTGCTCCTCAACGGTTTTGTGCTCCTTTTCCTTTTCGTATTCAAGAAGCAAAAGAGAGCTGAGCTCCTTTAATTCCTCGTGGGTGTCCTTCAGTGTTTGAGAAAGTTCAAGAATTTCGGAAATATCCTCGCTCCAAAGCGCTCTTCCTCCGTAAACCTTCATATTGTTAAGGCGCTTTTTGCTGTCAAGAATTATCGGCGCTTTTTCGGCTTTTTTCATATCCTCGTGTAAAAAGCTCTCGGCGTCCCGCGAGGCATATTTCGGGTTATAGTCATTATCGGTTATGATAACCGAAATACCCTCGGTTGCGTTGAAAAGAGAGGAATAGCGCGTGTTTGTCTGAATGAGTCCGCATTGAATACAGCATTCGAAAAAGGCTGTGAAAACAAGGCAGAAAACAACCGCGACATCACCGAAGGCTCTTAATATGAATTCAAGACGCAGCGCGTATAAAACGCTGTAAACAAGCGCCGCCGCAATGGGAACAAGGGGCAGGGGAATGCTCTTTCTGTTTTTCGGAAGACGCGAACGCATCAGCATAACCGAAAAGGATAAAAGCGAGCATATAACCGCCCAGATAACGGTTAAAAAATAGACTATGCCGTATGTGTAGCTCTGCTCGGATTTAACCGCTCCCTCGGGGAATCTGAAGGCAAGCTGATGGAAATCGTTGCCGAGCATAAGAACCAGCAAAGCGATGCTCGGAATTGCGAAAAGAGCTGATTTCCTGTTCAGCCTGTAGCCATCGGGCTTTGTGAGAAGCATTGAGATATAAAGGGCGAGCAGGGGAACGAGTATCGTGGGAATATAGTATAAATACCAAAGTCCCCTGAGCGCGTCGGCGTCAAAAACAAAGCGGTATTTGAATTCCCTTATTGTCAGCCAGAATATTTCAAGCAGGCAAACCGCAAGCAGAAGCCGTTTTGTCTGCCTGTGAACAACTCTTTTATTAATCGAAAAGCCCCAGACTGAGAATAAACCGATATATATCAGCGTTCTTGTGAAATCAAAAATTCTCGCGGCAAAGGGAAGTGAAATATTGTATGAAGCTCTCCGGCATAAAACCGCCGCCGCAATAAGCAAAAAAACAGCTGACGCCGCCTTTATATTGGTTTTCTTCAATCCCTCACCGCCTTTCTTATTAATTAAGTATAACAGAGTATTCGGATGTATTCAAGTCCAAGGAGCTTTATAGTGTATAATACATAGTGCATAGTGCATAGTTAAATTACGAATTACGGTTCGTTTGTGAGCGCTGCCGGTGGCAGATGAAGCGAACAATAAGAACTGCCGAACGGTCAAAATTTGTCGGCGCTCCAAGCCGATAACAAATTTTGGGAACCGTTGGTCGGAATTACGAATGACGAATTGAGGGTCTTGCAGACGGCTATTATAATTATACTGACGACAGGCGACTGACGGCTGAAACCTAAAATAAATATTGATAAAGCAAATTAACTGTGCTATAATTTCTGCAAAAAGGAGGCACATTATGAAAGTTAATGCAACCTATTTTGTTAATGATGAAAAGCAGCCGCTTCGATACGGCGAAATCAATATAATAAACCCGAAAAGAAAGCGTCTCAGAGGCGAGGAAGCAAAAGAGGGAGTTGAAGCAATTCCCGTTTTCTGCGGTTTCTGCGGAACGGACCTTGAGCTTATGCGTATGGGGCAGAGGGGCGAGCTTTGCCCGAAATTCCCCGAGGGCGAAACAAGGCTTATCAACGGCCATGAGGGCGTTGTCTGGGTTCCTTCTGAAAACCGCTTTGCCATTGTTCTTATCCGCGGCGGCGACAGCTTCGACCCAACAAGATTTACCGAGGACGAAACCTATTTTGAATACGGCTGCGACCAGGCTGACGGCTTGTTCTCAGATAAAAACTTCTTCAATCCCGATATGCTTTTGCATCTTCCTGCAAAGTATGAGGGTATGAAAAAGCTGCCAGTAGAGCTTGCAAAAAGGCTTGTTTTCTGCGACCCCTATGCCTGTGCAATCTTCCAGGAGGAAAGAATGCGCGATATCGGCTCTGCTCAGAATTTCCGCGTTGTTATGGCAAGGGAAAAATGCTCTGAGGAAGAGGCAAGAAAGCTTGCAACCGAGGAAACCTTCACCAACACCGTTATTTACGGACTCGGAACAACGGGACTTTTCATCGGCGACCAGATTAGAAGAAAGCACCCCGAGGCTAAAATCCTTTTTGTTGCAAGAAGCGACGAAAACAGCCCAAAGGTTCAGTTTGCAAAAGAGGTTGTTAAAGCAGATTATCTCTGCGCAGGAAATCTCAATGAGGAAGAAGCTGCAAAGGCTATCAAGGATTATTTCGGCGCGCCTGCAACCTGCTTTGTAGGAACAAGCGGAAACGCGGTTGAACACAGAGTTGCGTTTGAGCACAGCGCTCTTGGCTGCAACGGAATTTACGACAGCTTTTCGCTCGGTCCGAAGGTAACCTTCGACACAATGCCCTTCGGCTTCAAAAACCAGGTTATCTTAGCATCAATCAACTTCACTCAGAAGCATATGGAAGAGGCTATTGAAATTCTTGCCGAAAGCCGTTTCGGCGAGGTTGTTGAGCTTATTGATAAGGATGAATTTATCAGCGACCCGATAGATGCTTATTTAAACAAAATCTATTCCAAAGCCGCACCGCTTAAAACTGCGGTTGTTTGGAATAAAGAATATATGGAATAGTTAATAATTACGAATTACGAATTACGAATTACGAATTGAGGGACCTGCGGTCGGCAATTATAATTAATTGACTGAGCGCAGCGAGAAACCGAGAACTCGGAACTCGGGGCTCGCAACTCGCAACTAACAAAGGAGAAAGAAAATGAAAGCAGTTCAGATAACAGAACCATTTGATATTAAAGTTGTTGAAAAAGAAGCCCCCAAGGCGAAAGAGGACGAAGCGCTTTTAAAGGTGCTTTACTGCGGAATCTGCGGCGCAGATGTTGCCTCATACACGGGCAATCAGCCGTTCACAACCTATCCGAGAATTCCGGGCCACGAATTTTCGGCTCAGATAGTTGAAATCCCCGAGAATGATAAGGGACTTAAAGCAGGGGACATTATAACCTGCAATCCGTATTTTAACTGCGGCGAGTGCTATGCCTGCAAAAGAGGAATAGTAAATGCCTGCCACGATAATCAGACAATGGGCGTTCAGCGCGACGGAAGCTTTCAGGACTACATAACAATGCCCGTTGAAAGAATTATCCCGGGCAAGGGCTTAACCGCTAAAGAGCTTGCACTTATTGAGCCGTTTTCAATATCTGCTCACGCTCTTTCAAGAGCCGAGGTTAAAGAGGGCGACAACCTTTTGATTATGGGCGCAGGTCCTATCGGACTTTTTGCGCTCATCAAGGCAAAGGCAATGGGCGCAAGAGTTGCAATTGCCGATTTGCTTGAAAGCCGCCTTAATCTTGCAAAGGAATACGGCGCAGACCTCATTATCAACAACAAAACCGATAATTTTGATGAAAAATGCAAGGAATTTACCAACTCTCAGGGCTTTGATGTCTGCGTTGAAGCCTGCGGCGCACCCGTAACCTTCCTTTCCTGCATAGACGCTGCCGCTCACGGTGCAAATATTATTCTCATCGGCAACGGCAAAAGAGAAACAACCTTTGTTCATTCAATCCTTCTTAAAAAGGAACTCAATGTTTTCGGAAGCAGAAACGCTTTCACAAAGGATTTTGAAGAGCTTATCGACCTCGTTTCAAGCGGAAAGGTTGATGTTTTAAAGATGATTAGCGGCGTTTACAGCGCAGAAAATGCAAAAGAAGCCTTCGATGCTCTTGCAAACAACGACGGCTCACTTGCAAAGCTGCTGATAGAGTTTAATCAGGAATGATTAAATTCAATGAATTGCCCGGGGCATGAATTGAACTGCGTTCATGAATTGCATATGTGCATGAATAGAATTGACTTCGTTTTTGATATGGGCAATTCTATTCATGACGAAGTCAATTCACGGGAACCAATTCATGACGAAGTCAATTCATTTTGACCAAAAACTTTTAATTAGAGGAAATGTTATGATTATTGATGCACATGTTCACCTCTGGAAAACCCAGACGGGAAGAAGGGATGACAGCCCTGTTCGCACTCTTGAAAACGGTCTTTCCGATTTTGGCGGTGAAATAAAACAGATGATGCCGCCGTATATGATAACGGGCGAAAACTCGCCTGAAATGCTTATAGCCAATATGAACTATGCAGGCGTTAACGGCGCAGTTATCGTCACCGAGGTTATGGATGGCAATCAGAACGAGTATTTTAAAGCAGCTAAAGCCAAGTATCCCGACAGATTAAAAATTTGTGCGTTTTATGACGACGGCGACCCCTATACTCTTGACGGCTTCGACGGCATAAAAATATGCGCCTGCAAGTTTAAGCAGCCGGGTATTGGGCGGCATATCGAGGTTTTTGAAAAGGCAAACAAGGAAAACAAATTTGTTTGCATCGAGCTTGAGGACGGCGACGCGCAGACGGGCGAAATGAAGGAAATTATTCAGCAGTTTCCCGATTTAAGAATTGCCATAGGTCATTTCGGTATGGTAACAAGGGAAAACTGGCTCGAGCAAATCAAGCTTGCAAGATATAAAAATGTTTTTGTTGAAAGCGGCGGTATAACCTGGCTGTTTAATGAGGAGTTTTACCCCTATCCCTCGGCAATCAAAGCAATCAACGAAGCAGCTGAAATCTGCGGCTTTGACAAATTGATGTGGGGTAGTGATTATCCGCGAACAATGGTTGAAATAACCTATAAAATGAGCTATGATTTCGTAACCAAATCAAAGGAAATCAGCGAAGAAAACAAAGCGAAATTCCTTTTCGAAAATGCAAAGAATTTCTACGGCTTTGATAACCTACCCGAGCTTCCGAAAATTGAAAATATGCTTTAAAAAAACAGGCGGATTTAGGGTGGGCGTCATAAAGAAGTAAAAGTATAATAAGCCTTCCCCTTGAGGGGAAGGTGGATTGCCAAAGGCAAGACGGATGAGGTGTAAGTTTTAGTTGTTATTGTTTATTTCCACCTCATCAGTTTCGCTTCGCTCAACAGCTTCCCCTCAAGGGGAAGCCTTTTTCTTTTCTGAATGTGCTGCAGTACAAATCCTATGCTCGCTGCAATCTGTGACATGATGTCTTGCAAAGAACATAAATTGTGTTATAATTTGTATGGAGGATTTTCTATGAACAGTATAATAGAAGAATACATAAAGCAAAATAAACTGTGTGCAGAATACCTGTTCACTGATTGGAACAGCTTTTTGAAAATTCTATATGAAAACAACGGTCAGGTTGAAGCAATATTGTGGTTTGAATATATATTGATTAACCAACAAAAAAACTCTCTTAGCTCTGGCGGTTATATCGATAAGAAAAATCCTGAATATATGTATGCCGAAACGCAGATTTATGATGATGGATTTGAAAACAAAACGATTGAGGAAATAGTTGATTATATTCAAACAGTTATTAGTAAATATCCTAACAACAACTTAATGCCGGCGTTTTATATTGCAGAGTAAATATAAAGAAGGTTGGCTGATTTTTCAGTCAACCTTCTTTATTGCGTGTGCCCCTTTTCCGCCTGTTTTTTGTTTCGATTCCATAATGCCTACTTTTATTTGTTTGAGGCGAAGCCGAGTATCCGAAAACTCGGAGCTCGGAGCTCGGCACTCGCAACTGTTATATTACATCAATAAATATCTTTTCTTTTCTCCAAGTATCGGGTGCGGGCTTGCAGGTGAAGTTTTCAATTTTAACGTTTTCAGCGTGGCGTGCCCAGATTGCGTATGCAGGAAGATTTCTGAATCTTGTGCATTCCGGATAAACCTTTGTGTATTCGGGAATGAAGAGGCGCTTATCGATAACCTCTATTGCGTTTCTGTATTCAAGGCTAATGTTTTTAAGAGTTATATTTTTAACTCTTTTTATTTTTCCCTTTTGCTTGAAACCGGCAAGAATAACTGGTATTTCAACATCCTTTGCAGATATGTTCTCAATCACGATATCGTGAACCTCGCCCTTCATATCATAGGTTTTTTTGTCAACGCCCTTGCCCTTGACCTTTTTGCCGAACTCGATAGCCGAAGCGCTGTTTTCGTCAACCTCGGCGGCTCTGTTTCTGTTGCAAAGCCGAATAAAAATCGGGCAGCAGCATCTGTTCATTTCAATATTTTTAATGTTAATATTTGAAACCTCGGCGCCGTCCGCACTTTCAACGGCAATTCCAGAAACGGTTCCGGGGTATAAATCCGTCATATAGAATTTGCAGTTTTCAACGGTTATATCGCTTATGCCGTGGGTTGTTTCTGTTCCGATTTTAAATGCATTTGCTCTTGTGATAACCTCGCAGTCGGAAATATGAATGTTTTTCATTTCTCCGTCGCAGTGTTCCCATACAGCGTTTTTCAGGCAGATTCCGTCGTCGGCACAGGAAATAAAGCAGTGTTTTATTTCAACATTGCTTGTTTGCAGCATATCAATTCCGTCGGTGTTGGCAACATGGCGGTTATCATTAATAACAAGATTTTTGATTGAAACACCGTCGCACCTTGTGAGCTTCAAGGTCCAGTATGCGCTGTCATAAAGAATGATGTTTTCAATCTTTATGTTTTCGGAGTCCTCAATTAAAACAAGTCTGCCGTATTTAGAGGGATGTGCAAAGCGAAGCTGCGCGCGTGATGTGCGCCGCATTTCTATTACATCAATAACATCGGGTGCTTCGGTAACATTTGCGTCAAGCAGGGGCTTTCTTCCAAAAAGGTGACCGTTGCCGTTGATTGTTCCGCCGCCCGTTATGCAGATGTTTTCACAGTTTTTTGCATAAATAAGCGTTGGGTGAGCATAGCTCTCACCGCTTCCCTCGGCAACAAGCGAGCTGCCGCTTTCAACAAAAAGAGTGATGTTGCTTTTAAGCTCAACGGTTTTAGTGGTAAAATCTCCGCCGCTTACAACAACATATCCGCCTCCGTTTTTTGCACATTCATCAATGCAGGCGTTTATAGCCTTTGCATTATCAATTTCTTTATTATTCGGTATAGCACCGAAATCCTTTATGTAAAATGCGTTTTCCTCGGGCGTTCTTTGCGGATGAATATAGCTTTCAAGCGGAAGATATGAGGTGTAGTCAAGCTCATACTCCTCCTCAAATCTTTCACCCTCGGTTATTCTTAAATCCTTGCCGAAAAGCAGTGTGTGCAGTTTATCAATGGGCGTTCGTCTTTTTTTCATAACAAAACCTCACAATTTCGTTTCGAGTCAATACTATATCAGTCCCGATAATAAGTCAAGTATAAACTAAACACATTGACAAATATTCCGTCAGTGATATAATTAAAGCGTTGCAGGAGGTGAGAATGTGACAAAGAAGAAACGGATAATTGCATTTATAACTGCTTTTGCCATGGCTTTTGCTTTGATTTTTTCCGTGTTCTTTATTGCTCATAATTCTCAGCATAAATGCTCGGGCAATGATTGCGAAATCTGCGCTCAGATAAACCTTTGCATAGGCAAATTAAACAAGATAACCCCGAAGCCCGAAACCGAGGGCTTTGCCGTTTTGCTTGCATTTGCAGTTATTTCGGTTATCGGGGCAGTGCACTCTGCAGCAAACAGAAAATCTTTAACACAGCTTAAAGTTAAACTTTCAAATTAACACACGCAATTACTATCTGATTTAAAGAAATGATAATTGCTGACCAAGGGCGTATAGCGCCTTTTTCTCGGTGTGTTTTTTTGGAGGTTTATTTTTATGAAAAAAATAGTAAGCGTTTTTCTCTGCCTTGTTTTGCTTATCGGCTCGATAATTCTTGCTTCGTGCTCTGATGAGCAAAACGGCAAAAAGAATGCGGAAATTAAAATTGTAACAACAATATTCCCGATTTACGACTGGGTTAAGAATATAACAGAGGGTGTTGACGGCGTTGAAGTGAGTATGCTTATAAACAGCGGTGCCGACCTTCACAGCTTTCAGCCCTCGGCTGATGATATTATCAGCATTCAGACAAGCGATGTTTTCATTTATGTCGGCGGTGAGAGCGATGAATGGGCAGAGGATGCAACCGAAAACTCTCAGAATGAAAAACAAAGGACTTTAAATCTGCTCGAGCTTCTCGGCGACAGCGCAAAAGAGGAAGAGCTTGTTGAAGGAATGCAGGGCGAAGAGGAAGAAGACGAAGAAGGCGAGGAGGAAGCCGAATACGATGAACACATCTGGCTTTCGCTTAAAAACGCCGATGAGCTTGTTGAAGAGATAACCGAGGCAATCTGCGAGGTTGATTCAAAAAACAGCGATGCATATAAAGCAAACGCAAAGGCTTATGAAGAAAAGCTTGAAGCGCTTGATGATGAATATGAAAGCTGTGTAAGCTCGGCAAAAACCAAAACTCTTCTTTTCGGCGACCGTTTTCCGTTCAGATATTTAACCGATGACTACGATATAGATTATTATGCGGCGTTTATCGGCTGCTCGGCGGAAACCGAGGCAAGCTTTGAAACAGTAAGCTTTCTTGCAAAAAAGCTTGATGAGCTTTCTCTTAAATATGTTATAACTCTTGAGGGAACAGAGCATAAGCTTGCCGAAACTATAATAAACAGCTCGAAATCAAAAAATGCAAAGATTTTAACAATGAATTCAATGCAGTCAATAACCGCAGATGATTTGAAAAATAACATAAGCTATCTCGGTATTATGCAGGAAAATCTTGAAACACTGAAAACAGCGTTAAATTAAGGAATAAAAACTATGTCGATATTAAAATGTGAAAATCTTGTTCTCGGCTACGATAAAAGCATTGTTGCAAGGAACATAAATTTTGAAATAAACAGCGGCGATTATCTTTGTATAGTCGGTGAAAACGGCTCGGGCAAATCAACGCTTATGAAAACCCTTTTAAATCTTCAAAAGCCGCTCGGCGGTGAGATAATCAGGGGCGAGGGGCTTAAGAAAAACGAAATAGGCTATCTGCCCCAGCAAACCGTTGTTCAGCGCGATTTCCCCGCATCCGTCTGGGAAATAGTTCTTTCGGGCAATCTTTCGCGCGGCGGAATCAAGCCTTTTTATTCCGAAGCGGATAAAAAGAATGCAAAATACAATATGGAATTAATGGGAATTACCAACCTTAAAAAGCGCTGCTATCGCGAGCTTTCGGGCGGTCAGCAGCAGAGAGTTCTTCTTGCAAGGGCGCTTTGCGCAACCTCAAAGCTGCTTCTTCTTGATGAGCCCGTTTCGGGGCTTGACCCGAAGGTTACTGCCGAGATGTATGCGCTTATTGAAAGCATCAATAAATCGGGCATAACAATTATTATGATTTCCCACGATATTTCGGCTGCGGTAAAATATGCAAGCCATATTCTTCATATGTCGGGCGATGTTTTCTTCGGCACGAAGGAAGAATATTTAAACAGCGAGCGCTCAAAGCTTTTTGCATCGGGAGGGACTGAATAATGGCTGATATTATTTCAAAAATAACGATGTATATTGTTGAATATCCCTTCGTAAGATATGCGCTGATTTCTGGCGTGCTGATTGCACTTTGTTCCTCGCTGCTCGGCGTTACGCTTGTTTTAAAAAGATTTTCATTTATCGGCGACGGACTTTCCCATGTTGCCTTCGGCGCAATGGCTGTTGCAGCGGTTACAAATTTAACCAACCAGATGCTTTTAGTTCTTCCGATAACAATTATTTCGGCAATTCTGCTTCTTGCAGGGGGCAAAAACAGAAAAATAAAGGGCGATGCCGCCGTTGCAATAATAAGCGTTGCCTCGCTTGCAATAGGCTATCTGATTATGAATCTGTTCCCGACCTCAAGCAATGTTTCGGGCGATGTTTGCACAACGCTTTTCGGCTCAACCTCGATATTAACGCTTTCAAAGCTTGATGTCTGGCTTTGCGTTATTCTTTCGATTATTGTAGTTATTGTTTTCTGTTTGTTTTATAACAAGATTTTCGCAGTAACCTTTGATGAAAGCTTTGCAAGGGCAACGGGAACAAACGCTTCGCTTTATAATCTGCTTATTGCGGTTATAATTGCGGTTATAATAGTTCTTGCAATGAATCTCGTGGGCTCGCTGCTTATTTCGGCACTTGTTATTTTCCCTGCACTTTCGGCAATGAGGGTGTTCAAGAATTTCAGGGCGGTAACAATTTGCTCGGCAATATTTTCGGTTATATGCACAACGCTCGGAATATTTGTTTCAATTCTTGCGTCAACGCCTGTCGGCTCAACGATAGTGGCAATAGATATGCTCGCGTTTTTCCTGTTCTGGATTATCGGCGCGCTCTCACGCGGCGCAGCTAAGGCATAGGAGGTTAATATGAAAAAGATTATTGCGATAGCTCTAAGCGCATTGATGCTTGCTTGCGCTTTTTGCGGCTGTTCTAAATCAGCGGACGAAAAATCAAAGCAGGCAGAAAAATCATCCGAAGTTGCTGCAACAGAAACGATGGAAACGGTTTTAAACACCGCTGAATACACCTTATATCAGAATATTTTTTATAACGACACCGCCGATGATTATGATGGCAAGCCTGCAAACAAGGACGGTATTTTCACAAAAATCCATGATGCCTACAGCGGCGTTGAAAGATATTATGTCTGGGGCTATAACGACCAGACAAAGTGCTGTGACTGGCAGTGGGAGCTTAAAATTGACGATGCTTCGTCGCTTCCGCCCTGCGGCTCGCGCATATCCGTTCAGGGAACATACGAGGTGAACGAAAAAGGGCTCGACGGCTTCTGGATTATTAATCCGAAAATAACAGTTAAAAGCAAGCTCGCCGAAAAGGATGCGGACATTGATATGCAGAGTATGAGCAACACGCTTGAAAGAGTTCAGGTTATAAACATTGTTAATTTTCCCGATGAATTCGAGGGCAAGAGCGTTTGCGGCTACGGCAGAGTTCTTGATGAGAGCACGCTTGAGGATGCGTATTACGACGGCTCGTGGACTATTCAGATTTCGGGCGACTATGAGCTGCCTGCCTTCGGAACGCTTGTTCTTGTTGAAGGCATTGTGAGCGGCGGCGCAATTACCGATTGCACAATTTCGGAAAATACGATTTACTAGCAGATAGCAGGTAGCAGGTAGCAGATAGCAGGTAGCAGATAGTATTAAATGCTGCCTGCTTTTTTATTTTGTTGACTGTATGCTTGATATGTTATATAATAAAACTGAATCAATATTTTAAAATATTAATTTTGGTGGATAAAAATATGAAAAAATCGGTTAAAAAAGTCATATCGTTAATGCTTTCGGCGGTGTTGCTTGTGTCAACGCTGTCTGCCGTTCCTTTTGTCGCTGAGGCAGCAATAAAATGGACCGCGGTTGCGTCATCGGATTTCTCGGGCATTGAAAGCATTTCAAACGATTCAAATATTACCCCGTCAACCTATAAGGGCAAGGGTAACACGATAACATGGCATTTGTTCGACTGGACGGGCAATCCTTCGGTCACAGAGGATTCTGTTTCGATTCCCGACGGATATATGTATATTTCAGGCTATAAGGGCGGTGCTGCGCCGATAAACGGTTCATCAAAGTGGAAGCTCGATTTCGGTTTCAGATTCAAAACGAACGAAAGCGGCGACGATGAGTTTTATAACAGCGATGAATACTCCTTCCTCAAGATGTATGTTTACACCGATAATCTCAGCAATCCTGCCGAAAAGAATGCGGCGTTCTGCTATTTTGCTCAAAACGCTAACGGGCTGTGCTATTCTTGGGAGGACGACAGCCACAATGCAGGCACTAAATCGAAGGAAACATCATTAACTGCGAACAACGGCAATCTGCTTTCAGGCGTTAATTATCATTATATTGCCGAGTTTACGGGCAGCAGCTTTAAGGCATATATCAGGGATGAGGACGGCGTTGTTGTTCAGACAATAGCCGACACCGAGGAAGAAACCTTCATTTCCCGCCTTAACAACATCAATTCAAACACAATAACCGCGCTGAAAATCGGCGACGACGATAATCAGTATTTCTTCAAAGGACTTGAATACAGAAATATAACCTTCTATTCGGGCGAGGAGATTCCTGCACCAACGGTGTGGAGCCCGATTGCGTCAAGCGATTTCACGCAGAGCGAAGCTGTTACAAACGGCAGTATGGGCGAGGCGGCGCTTTATAACAATATGGGAAGCGCTATGACCTGGTCAACGGGCGTTTACACAAATAACGGCAGCGCTTCAAATTCGGAGGACGGCGCTGTTTATATCCCCGACGGATATATGTATCTTTCGGGTTATGAGGGCGGCTCTGTTCCGATAACGGGCGCATCAAGGTGGAAGCTTGATTTCGGCTTCAGATTCAAAACTGCCGACAGCGCAGATTATTATAACAGCGATGAATATTCCTTCATCAAGATGTATGTATACACCGATAATCTGAGCGCCCCTGCCGAAAAGAATGCGGCGTTCTGCTATTTTGCTCAGAATGCAAACGGCGTTTGCTACTCGTGGGACAACGACGGCCATAACGCAGGAACGCAGTCAAAGGCAACCTCAATTACTGCAAACAACGGGCATCTTTCCGTTGGCGTTAACTATCACTATATTGCCGAATTTACGGGCAACAGCTTTAAGGCATATATAACCGATGAAAGCGGCAACCTTATTCAGAGCATAGCCGAAACAACGGAAGAAACCTTTATTTCGCGCCTTAATAATATCAACGACACAACGATTTCAAGCATTAAAATCGGTGACGACGATAATCAGTATTTCTTCAAAGGACTTGAATACAGAAATATAACCTTCTACTCGGGAGAAGAGGGTGAGGACGAGGAAGAAACCGATGTTCCCCAAACCCCTGCAGGCAGACTGGTTAAGGCAATTTCAAAATACGAAAAGAAGATGAACGGCACAGTTTATCTTGATATGGCGGACGCTTACGACGCATATGTTAAGGCAAATCAGGCATATGATGCGTATAAATACGGAAACGCCGAGGTTGACCTTGATTTTTATGCCTCGCTTCTCAATGAGAAAACCGATTCACTTGAAAAATGGGAATATAAGGCCGAAACCGTAACCCCGTATTTCGACGGCGATACGGGCGATAACAGCGCATATGCCGAAAACGGCGTTGCAAATGTTATCTATTGGGGAAGCCCGTATGAAAACGACGGCGCAAAGTTTTCAAACGAAACCGCCGACTGCGTTATTGAGCTCTGGTACCCGATGAATACGGTGCTTCTGCTCGACGGAATAACCGCGCCTGCAATGCCCGTTTTGGGTATGGCGAAAAGAGACACCTCAAGCACAAGATATGTTTATCAGCTATATCCCTGCGCTTCGGCAGAGGATATATCAAACAGCGAGCATTTCAAGCTCGGAACATCGTCGGATACTCGCTGGTACGGCTCAAACGGAAAAACACACAGAACGCATAACTGGATTTGGACCGTTAATCAGAAAACGGGTGAGGATGTTGGCTACATTAAGGGTGAAGCAGGTGCAACAGCAACGGATATGCGCCTTTATCTCTCAAGAAACGACGGTATGTTCGGCGCAGGCGCAATAAACTATTGGGCATCCTTTGCAAACACGCTGAGATTCAGGGGCAATCAGAGCGAATATGTTAAATCCTACACTGTTGACTGGTACGGCGTTTCAGGCAACGACATCAGCGATTTCAGGGTTATGAGCCCCTCAAATCAGATTCATGTTGTTAATGTTAAGCCGCTGCTTGAAAGAATTAACAGCGTTAATAATATTGCATATCTTTCTGTATCCGAAAACACATATACCCAGGGCGGCTTGAAGCCTCTGCTTGAAGCATATGATATTGCAACAAAGGTTAATGCGTGCAGCTATGATTATTCAGATACCTCAAATTTAAACAGAATTGCTTCGGATATTGAAAATGCCTGCAACGCGCTTGACGGCGCAGAGGTTAGCTCTGATGAAATCGGCTACGAAAATCTGCGAAAAGCAATCAACGCCAAAAAGCGCATATATGAAGCAGGCGAGGAGGGCTATAAGGCTGAATCCTGGAGCGAGTTTTCCGCGCTCTATAATGAAGCTGTAAGGATTTTTGCAGATGTTCAGCAAACGGGCTATAACAGCAAAACCGATGAAACCGCAACGGGCGAATATGCCGCTCAGGCAGCAAGCCAGCTCAATGCTTATGAGCTTGTAACGCTTTACGATAAGGTTGATTCCTTTGAGCTTGAAACCGTTATTAACGAAGCGGATTATGCCGCTGCAAACATAACGATGTTTACCGAAGCTTCATATGAAGCATCAAATATTGAAGCGGTTGTTTCGGCAGCTCAAACGGCTGTCTGGGGCGAAGAGGAAAACTATCCCAATGCTAAATATAAGCTCAATCTCAGCGATGAAAGCACCGAAACTGTTACTAATCAGATTAACGCCGTTAAAGAGGCGATATATAAGCTGAAAATCAACAGGGATGCAACAATAAGCTCGCTTGATGATAAGTCGATGAATTCGGCGATTGCGTGGGCTTCAAATTATTCGTCCGAGGACTACGGCAACTATGCCGAGCTTGCTTCGGCGGTTGCAGCCGCAAACAGCTTTGTTGTAACCGTTAACAATGCGTCAAAGGGTTGCATTGAAAACAAAATCAGCGAATATAAGAAAAAAACAAAGGCAATTATAAATGCGATTAATCTGCTTCGGCCTGCGTTTGATAAAATAACAAACGGAACCTGGGGAAGCTACACCTCAAACGATGAAACAAAGGTTAAGTCAACCGATGATAACGACGACAGATGGACTCTTAATTTCGTAAGAAATAATAATGTTGTTGTTTTCAGAACGGAATATGCCCCCTTCACAGTTGACCTCGGCGGTGCTAAATTCATATGGTATTCGGGTGATAAGGACCACGACGGACATCTCGACACAATCAACATCTATGATGTGGGCGATAACAGAGTAGGCGAAATAAAGTCGGGAACAAGGCAGTATAAGATATTCGGAAGCCTTGACGGCGTTTCGATTGAGGACCAGGCAGAGAATTTCCCGGGAATGCTTTCGGCGTCAACCGAGGAAAACAGCACATATAAGATTAAAAATCTGACTGTAAGCTATTCCTCTGCGGACAGACTCGGAAGAACAATCGACGGCACGGATGTTTACGACAGCTCGTTCTTATTCGACGAGGTGCTTTCGTCAACCCAGGGCTGTGAATATAACGATTTAAAGGGTATTGTTTCCGCTCGTCACGGCAATACGGATATTAACGGTCAGTTCACCGTTTCAATACCGAGAGAGCCGAAAAAAACGCTTTCTGCATCAACTGTTCCCAAAATGACGGCGCACACGCTTGAATCGAATATAGGTATGGTTTACTACTGGAAATATATCAACACTTCAATTCTGTGGCACGGCTACTCCCACGACAGAAACGCCTACACCCAAACGACCTATGTAATGAACATAGCGCCCCTGATAGAGCTGATAAACCGCTGCAGAGTATATGAGGATAAGGAGCAGGTTTATCAGATAACACCGTGGAATAATTTCACAGCAGCACTTTCGGCAGCGAGAGCTGATATGGATTACGGAAATATGACCGCGGAGGATATTGAAAGCGCGTGCCAGACAAGGTATACAAATCTGTGGAATGCATATACCGAGCTTCTTGAATCACCTGCGGCAAATAACGCAAGCCTTCACGCAGCAGTTGAGGGTGATGAAGAGGTAGGAAATATCTTCAAAGCGGATAACCGCGACGGCAGATGGAGCGAAAAACGCTGGAATGCATTCAAAAACGCGTATCTTGAAGCAGCAGGCGCAATAGAGCAGAGCGGAAGGTATTCGGATTACAATGTAAGAAATTACAATGAAAGCGA
>SVQE01000024.1 GCA_015065505.1 Oscillospiraceae bacterium | reverse complement strand
GTAGGGCGCGACGCCCTCGACGCGCCGTTGCAACAACGCCTTAGCGTATACAGGGGTCTGACCCCTGTATACATAGTTGCGCGTTGCGCGTTTCGAGTTGCGCGTTCTCGGGGCGCGATAATGCGCCAAAGGTTTAGTATTCATATTATTTAACGATTTGTAGGGCGCCGCGCCTACAATTATACCCTTGCGGTTGTTGGTATATTAACTTTTTGCTTGCAAAAAATATCGCTGTTTGCTTTGCAAACAATATCGCTTTGAACAAGGTTCAAAATATCGCATTGCGTCTCGCGCAATATATCGCTTTTTTAAATAATATGAAAAACCGGAATAATAAAAACCCCGCAGGATTTTTCCTGCGGGCTTTTTAACTTATTTCTTTATTCTTGCAACGCCGTCCTTGATTGCAGCTTCTGCAACTGCCTTTGCAACGGTGTCTTTAATTCTCGGGTCGAAAGCGTAGGGGAGAATGTAATCGGGCTCAAGTCTGTCTTCATCAACAAGTGATGCGATAGCATAAGCGGCAGCGATTTTCATATTCTCTGTAATAGCGCTTGCGCGAACATCGAGCGCACCTCTGAAAATGCCGGGGAAGGCAACAACGTTGTTAATCTGATTCGGGAAGTCCGAACGGCCTGTTCCGACGATTTTAGCACCTGCCTTCTTAGCAAGGTCGGGCATAATTTCGGGTGTGGGGTTAGCCATGGCAAGAACAATCGGGTCGGGATTCATTGTTTTAATCATTTCCTGTGTGAGAACACCGGGTGCGGAAACACCGATGAAAATATCAGTGCCCTTGATTGCCTCTTCAAGACCGCCCTTTGTCATTCCTCTGTTGGTAACCCTTGCAATAGCCTCTTTTGAAGGATTGAGGTTTTCTCTGCCTTCATAGATAGCGCCTGTTCTGTCGCAAAGAATAACATCCTTAAGACCGAGTGTCATAAGAAGCTTAGCGATTGCAACGCCTGCAGCGCCCGAGCCGTTGATAACAGCCTTGCAGCGTGAAATAGGCTTGCCGATAAGCTTTGTTGCGTTGATAAGTGCAGCAGAAACAACAACTGCAGTTCCGTGCTGGTCGTCGTGGAAAATCGGAATGTCGCAGCGCTCCTTGAGCTTCTCTTCAATCTCGAAGCATCTCGGTGCGGCAATATCCTCAAGGTTGATTCCGCCGAATGAACCGCTGATATTGTAAATAGTTTCAACGATTTCATCAACATCCTTTGTTCTTACGCAGAGAGGGAATGCGTCAACATCGCCGAACTCCTTGAAAAGAACACATTTGCCCTCCATAACAGGCATTCCTGCCTCGGGACCGATGTCGCCGAGACCTAATACTGCGGTGCCGTCTGTAATAACGGCAACCATATTCCAACGGCGTGTGAGCTCCCAGCTCTTTGAGTAATCCTCTTCGATTGCAAGGCAGGGCTCTGCAACGCCGGGGGTGTATGCAAGTGAAAGAGCATCTCTGTCGCCAACCTTAGCTCTGGCAACAACCTCAACCTTGCCCTTCCATTCGCCGTGAAGTCTGAGTGATTCCTTACGATAATCCATAAATAATAAACCTTTCGTTTTATTATAGTTAAGAGTGTAGAATTAAGAGTTAAGAGTTGATGGCGGGCTCTGCCCGCGCCCGATTATAATAGCCGACCGCAGGTCCCGAAACTCTTCACTTTTCATTCTTCACTCTTCACTAATTACTTTCTTTCTATATGTGCTGAAGGAACATAATCGCTTTCGTAGCCGTTATATCCCTCTTCCCACGGGAATGTGTAGTCAAGACCAAGCTCGTCCCTAACTGCGTTAAGCTCGCCCTGAACGCTTTCATTAATCGGAACACCGCTGGGCTCGCGCTCTTTCCAGATGTTGTATTCCTTTTCGCCTGCGATATAAATCTTCTCTTCGCCGGGTGCTTTTCTTGAAGCGCGAACAGTTCTGATAATATCGCCTGTCTTTTTTCTGCAAAGCTCTTCGCCGAGGAAGTGGTTTGTGTCGATTGCGATGAAGAAGTGGCCGAGGTGATAAGGTCTGATATTGCCTTCCTCGTCCTTACCGTCAAGTGCCTTTCCGTATTCGCCGTCCTGAAGAACTGAGGATAAGAACTCAACGAACATAGCAAAGCCGTAGCCCTTATAGCCGCCGAGAGCCTCGCCGATACCGCCGAGAGTTGTTAAAGCAGCTGTGCCGTTTCTGATTTTGCCGAGTGCAACGCCTGCGTCGCCTTCAACGGGTGTTCCGTCGATATTGATGATTGTTCCGGGATGAACGGGCTCATCAATTCTTGCATAGTATTCAATCTTACCGTTCTGGGTGATTGAGGTTGCGCAGTCAAAGTTAAAGTCGAATGCCTCGTCCGAGGGAACGCCGAGTGTGAACGGGTTTGTTCCGAACATACCCTCTGTTCCGAAGGTGGGTGCAACTGAGGGACGCGCATTTGTTCCCGTCATACCGATGCAGCCGTTTTCTGTTGCCATTGAGGTGTAGTAGCCTGCAATACCGTAGTGGCAGGAATTACGAACAACAACCATACCCATACCGTATTTCTTAGCCTTATCAATAGCCATCTGCATAGCCTTTGTGCCGATAACCTGACCCATTCCGTTGTGACCGTCAACAACTGCAGTTGTTTCGGTTTCCTTGAGAATCTCAAAGTTGGTTGTGGGTGACTGGATTCCTGCCTTGATTCTGTCTAAATAAATGGGCTTGAATCTGTTACAGCCGTGGCTTTCAATTCCTCTTTTATCTGATTCAAGAAGAACGTCTGTGCACATTTTTGCTTCTTCCTCGGGAATGCCGTAGCCAACAAAAGCGTCGGTTACAAAATCAGTGATTAATCCCCAAGGGCATACCATTTTTGCCATAGTTTTATACTCCTTAAATTAAATTCGCTTTATTATATCACAGTGATTTATAATATCAAGAACTAATTAAAAACTCTTTAATAATTTTTTATCTTTCCCAGTTTCTTGAACGCTCAACAGCGCGTTTCCAGTCGGCATACTTCTTATTTCTGACATCCGAAGGCATTGAGGGAACGAAAATCTTGTCAACCTTGCGGTTTTCTTCGATTTCATCGGTGTTCTTCCAAACGCCTGTTGCAAGACCTGCAAGATATGCTGCGCCGAGCGCGGTTGCCTCGCGGTTTACGGGACGGTTTACATTGCAGCCCGTCATATCAGCCTGCATCTGCATCATAATATCTGAAATTGATGCGCCGCCGTCAACGCGAAGGTCCTTAAGCATAATTTCGCTGTCGCTCATCATAGCTTCAAGAAGGTCGGTCATCTGATAGGTTATGCTTTCAAGAACTGCGCGGCAGACGTGGCGCTTGTTGATTGAACGGGTGATACCAATCATAATTCCTCTTGCATACATATCCCAATAGGGTGCGCCGAGACCTGTGAATGCAGGAACAAGATATAAGCCGTTTGTATCCTCAACCTCTTCTGCAAGGTCGTCGCATTCCTTTGCCGTAGAAATAAGCTCAAGCTCATCTCTGAGCCATTTGATAACCGAGCCTGCGTTGAATGCAGAGCCTTCAAGGTCGTAGGTAATTTTTCCGTCAAGACCCCAGGCAATACCCGAAAGAAGATTTGATTTGCTTGCAATTCTTTCTTCGCCCGTGTTCATAAGAAGGAAGCAGCCTGTTCCGTATGTGTTTTTAGCCTGGCCCTTTTCAAAGCAAGCCTGACCGAAAAGAGCACCGGGCTGGTCGCCGATAGCGCCTGCGATAGGAATACCTGCAAGCTCTTCAATTCCCGTAATATGTCCAACCTCGCCGTAAACACAGCTTGAGGGCTTAACCTCGGGAAGAATGTTCATCGGAATATCGAGCTTCTTGCAGAGATATTCGTCCCAGCAGAGCTTATCAATATCGAAAAGCATTGTTCTGCAGGCATTTGAATAATCGGTTACATGAACCTTGCCGCCTGTTAAATTCCAGATAAGCCAGGTATCGATTGTTCCGAAAAGAAGCTCGCCCTTTTCTGCTTTTTCTCTTGCGCCATCAACATTATCAAGAATCCATTTGATTTTTGTTGCGCTGAAATATGCGTCTATCAAAAGACCTGTTGTGTTTTTGATATAGTCCGAAAGTCCGTCAGCCTTAAGCTCCTCGCAGTAATCAGCAGTTCTTCTGCACTGCCAAACGATTGCGTTATAAATCGGGTTTCCGGTTTCCTTATCCCAGATAATGGTTGTTTCTCTCTGGTTTGTTATACCAATTCCTGCAATCTGGCTGGGCTTGATATCGGTTGTTCTGATACAGCCCATCATAGCGCTTACCATTGAAAAAAGAATTTCATTGGGGTCGTGCTCAACCCATCCGTTTTTAGGATAGTATTGGGTGAATTCGTTCTGCCTTTTTGCAACAATTTCGCCCTGCTTGTTAAAAATAATTGCGCGTGAGCTTGTTGTTCCTTGGTCAAGCGACATAATATATTTTTCCATAAACATTCCTCTTTCTGTTTTATTTCTTCCAAAATAAAAAAATATAAAGATCAGGAAAACTCCTAATCTTTATTTTACTCTTTAAATATTATAGTGTCAACAAACCAAAGTAACGAAAATTAACAGTCAGATTTGTAAAAAATTACATAAAAATTAATTAAATCTTAATTTTTACTAATTTTTCAATCAGTCAATATTACTTTCAATGAAGGAAACAACATCTTCAACGGTTTTCATCGACTTGATAATTTCATCGGGAACCTCGATGGAATACTGCTCCTCAATCGTCATAACAATATCAATAACATCAAGCGAATCTGCGCCGAGGTCGTCAGCAAGATTTGATGTCATTTCAATATCGTCTGCATTGATATCAAGCTGGTCAACAAGTATTTCCTTAACTTCTTCGAATATCATAAATAACACTCCCGTAAAAATTTGTTGTGTATGATTTATTTCTATGTTATCATATTATAAACTTTGATTTGTTTTGTCAATGATTTTTTTGGTGATTATATGAGTTGTGAAAAAAGATATGCATTAACAGGCTACCCTCTGGGGCATTCGCTTTCCCCGATTATTCATAAAGAGCTGTTTGAAATTTCAAAAACGCAGGGGATTTATGAGCTTTTGGAAATCGAGCCCGAAAGCCTCTGCGATAAAATAGAAATGCTTAAAAAGCTCAGCGGCTTCAATGTTACCATTCCGCATAAATCAGCGATTATTCCTTATCTTGATAAGCTTTCCGAAAAAGCAGCGCTTTTCGGTGCGGTGAACACAGTTGAAGTTAAAGACGGAATATTAACGGGGCACAACACCGATTGCACGGGCTTTTTAAATGCGCTTGATTCAGCCGATATTGCGCTTGAAGGCAGAGTTCTTATCTGCGGCTGCGGCGGCGTTTCAAGAATGTTTGCGTTTGAAAGCGCGCTTGCAGGCTGTGAGGTAACACTTGCAGTAAGGGAAAAAAGCCTTGAAAAATGCAGAGTTCTTCAAAACGAGCTTAAAGAAAAGCTCGGCGCTGAGTGCAGTATCGTTTTACTAAGCGACGCAGGCAGCGGCTATAATCTTATTATAAACGGAACGCCGCTCGGAATGTTTCCGAATGTTGACGGCTGTCCACTCGACAGAAAAACGGTTGAAAGTGCCAAAGCCGTTTTTGATTCCATTTATAATCCATATGAAACCATTTTGCTCAGATATGCAAGAGAAGCGGGAATTAAATATCAGAACGGGCTTTCAATGCTTGTCTGGCAAGCCGCAGCAGCGCAGGAGATTTGGAACGGCGTCAGGTTTGAGAAGGAAGAGATTGAGAGTATCATAGATAAGTTGCGAGTTGCGAGTTTCTAGTTCCGAGTTGTCGGTTACTCGCTTTGCTCGAACAATAATTATTAATAGCAGTGCGCAGCACCCGAGAACTCGCAGCTTGTAGCTCGCAACTTGAAACTTAGCAATGATCCACCTACAAGGAGGAATGTATGAATAACATCATATTATGCGGCTTTATGGGCTGCGGTAAAACCGTTGTCGGTAAAGAGCTTGCGAAAATAATGGGAAGAAAATTTATCGACACCGATGAATTGATAGAAAAAGAACAGGGAATTGCTATTAAAGCAATTTTTGCGTCTCGCGGGGAAGACTATTTCAGAGAGCTTGAATACGAGGCTTGCAAAAAGGTTTCAAAAATGAAAAACTGCGTTATTTCAACGGGCGGCGGTGCGCTTACCTTTGAAAGAAACGCAAAGGTGCTCAAAGAGGGCGGAAAGATTGTTTTTCTTGATGCTTCGTTTGAGGTTATCTGCGACAGAATAGGCACAAATCACAACCGACCTCTTTTTGAGGACAGGGAAAAAGCCGAGCAGCTTTATAACGAAAGAAAAGATAAATATCTTGCCGCTGCAGACTATGTTATAGACGGCGATTTATCCGCAAGAAAAGCTGCGCTTGATATCGCTGAAACCTTCAGATAAGTGCTATGAATTAAAAAATGTTGAAAAAAATTACCATATGTGATATAATGTCGTATATTTGAAATGTACCTAATAAGTTTTTTACCTTTTGAGAGGTGTTTTAATGAGTAGTAAAACATATGAGGAAGGAACTCTGGTTAAGCATAATGTCAGTATGTTTAAGAAGTATAAATACCTTCTTGAAGAGCTGACAAGAAAGAATGTAAGGCTTAAATACAGAAATTCCTGGCTCGGTATATTCTGGAGCTTTTTGCAGCCCCTGTTAAATATGATAGTTCTTTCTGTTGTGTTTGGCGGACTGTTCGGAAAGCACAGCGAATATATAATCTGTTATCCTGTGTTCTTATTCACAGGAAGACTGCTTTATGATTTCTTCAGCACATCAACAAAGCAGGCAATGACTTCCTTCAGAAGAAACGCGGCAATCATAAAAAAGGTTTATGTGCCTAAATATATGTATCCGCTTTCATCAATTTTTTCAAGCTTTGTAACCTTTTCGATTTCGATTCTGTGTTATATAACGGTTTGGATATTCTTTAAGCTTACGGGAATAAGCGGCGGCGCCAATTTAACTATTGACTGGCATGCGCTTTTGTTCTTTGTTCCGATGATTCTTATTCTTATTTTCTCAACCGGTGTTGGCTTGATTCTTTCGGTTTTATGCGTTTATTTCAGAGATATTGAATATATCTGGGATGTTGTTATAAGACTTGTTTTCTATATGGTTCCGATTCTTTATCCGATGCAGAATATCAATAAAGACGGCGACCGCGACTGGATTGTTATGGTTATAAAAATCAATCCGCTTTATTCAATGATTGAGCTGTTCCGCCAGAGCGTTTTATACGGAATGCCTCTGAGCTGGAAGCTTCTTCTCTACGGAAGCGCCGTTTCAATCGGAACGCTTGCAGTTGGTATGATTATTTTCAACTGGAAGAGCGACGACCTTATTTATCACTTATAATTACTAAGCTTCGAGTTCCGAGTTCCGAGTTCCGAGTATTCGGATACTCGCTTCGCTCGGACAATAAGTTAAGAGTATTAAAGAGCTGCTGTTGCAGCTCTTTTTTGATGATATTATTTTAAAATCTCACACCTTCCACCCTCAACCCTTAATATAATTGCGGCGCAGCCCCGAGAACTCGGAACTCGAAGCTCGAAACTCGCAACTTAAAAAGCTGTGCAAAAAAACTGCACAGCTTTTATTTCGTATAGAAAAGCGTTTCCTTTGATGTTTGCGAATATCGGTAAACCGACAGCTCTATTCCGATTGCAAGATATATGCAAAGCGACGATGAACCGCCCGATGAAAACAGGGGAAGGGTTATTCCGATACAGGGAAGAAGCGAAAGCTCCATTCCGACATTAACAAGCACCTGGGCAAAAAGCATAACCGAAATTCCGCTGCACATCAGATAACCAACATTATCCCTTGCGCCCGTTGCGGTTTTCAGCATTCTGATAATTAAAAATCCGAGCACCAGAATAACTGCTATTGCACCTATAAATCCAAGCTCCTCGCCTGCAACCGATAAAATCATATCGTTTTGGTTTTCGGGAACTCCGCCAACCTTTGCCTGAGTCATATCACCGTGAAGATAGCCCTGACCGAAAAGACCGCCCGAGCCTATTGCAATCTTTCCCTGAGTTTGCTGATACATAACATCCTCATATTGCTCGGGGTAGAACAGCGCAACAATTCGCTGCCTCTGAATACCGCTGATTATGCCCGTTCTCCAGGCAACCGCAAAGCCTACAACCATCGCGCAGATTCCTGCAATAAAGTATCCGATATGAACTCTTGCAAAGAAAAGCATTCCGATAAACATAACAAGGAAAATCAGCGCGCTTCCTGCGTCACCCGTGAGAATAACCAGTCCAACGGGGATTGCACCGTGAATAACGAGGGGAATAATTGTTTTGAGCTTGTTGATTTTATCCCTGACCAAATCAAGATGGTAGCTGAACGAGGTAATAAAACCAACCTTAAGAAGCTCGGAAGGCTGAAAGTAAAAGATTTTTAAATCCAGCCACGATTTTGCATCCTGCCTTGCAGACGGCGCAACGCCGAAAAACAGGGTGAAAATCATAAGTCCCACGCATCCTGCGGCAATTATCGGCCACAGCTTTGAAATAATTTCATAGTCTATATTTGAAACGACTATTGCAATAATCAAGCCCATTGTAACCGAAACAATCATTGCCCTGACATCCGAGGTGATAAGCTTGCCTGCGCTCAGGTTTTTATATGTTGCGCTGTATACAAGCGCAAGACCGTAAGCCGAGGCAATTATCGCGGAAAAGAGAGTGATGAAATCAGTGCCCTTCAGAAAATGAGAAAGCGACTTATCTTTAGTTATTGAGTTTTTCATTTCTTCTCCTTTCTGCGTTAGTGTATTTATTATATTATCAATCTAACCGATTTTCAACAAATATTTAAAAGAAATATACAAATTATGATTTGTCGAGCAGTCTGAATGACGCAGGGGGACACACCGTCTGCGAAGGAATGTCCCCCTGTGTCATTGGAGACGCAATTCTATCGGCGAACAAATTGGGCGTTTCCGCCACAGCACACGGGGACGTTCCTCCACCGAACCGTTCTTATTTGTTGCGCGTTCGGAGGTGCGTCCCCATGGCGAACGAATAGACGCGACCTCTTTACTTCAGTTCCGGCAACTCAGCGACAAATCACAATTTATTATAATTAACTGTTGGAATATTAGTTCTTTTGTGTTATAATATTTCCCGAAAAATGACAGAAACCTTCAAGGAGCCAATATTATGTTAACTGATATAGAAATTGCTCAGCAGGCAAAAATGAAGAGAATAACTGAAATCGCAAGGGAAATCGGAATATCAGAAGAGGATATAGAGCCCTACGGTCACTATAAAGCAAAGCTTTCGGAAAGCGTTTTTGATAAGCTCAGGGATAAAAAGGACGGCAAGCTGATTCTTGTAACTGCAGTCAATCCAACCCCTGCAGGTGAAGGAAAAACAACTATTTCAATCGGCTTGGGTCAGGCAATGAACAAAATCGGCAAGAACGCTGTTATTGCTCTTCGCGAGCCCTCCTTAGGTCCTGTTTTCGGAATTAAGGGCGGTGCAGCAGGCGGCGGATATTCGCAGGTTGTTCCGATGGAGGATATCAACCTTCATTTCACAGGCGATATGCACGCAATAACCTCTGCAAACAACCTTATGTGCGCAATGCTTGATAACCATATTCAGCAGGGCAACGAGCAGAATATCGACCAGCGTCAGATTCTTGTTAAGCGCTGTCTTGATATGAACGACAGAGCGCTTAGAAATATTGTGTGCTCGCTCGGCGGAAAGCTTAACGGTATTCCTCGTGAGGACCATTTCTGCATAACCGTTGCAAGCGAGGTTATGGCAATTCTCTGCCTTGCAAGCGATATATTTGATTTAAAGGAAAGACTCGGCAACATCCTTGTTGCATACAGATACGACGGCTCACCCGTATACTGCCGCGATATTAAGGCAAACGGCGCAATGGCTGTTCTTCTTAAGGATGCAATCAAGCCTAACCTCGTTCAGACACTTGAAAATACACCCGTTCTTATTCACGGCGGTCCGTTTGCAAATATTGCTCACGGCTGTAACTCGGTTCGTGCAACAAAGATTGCCCTCAAGCTCGGCGATTATGCAATAACTGAAGCAGGCTTCGGCTCAGACCTCGGTGCAGAGAAATTTATGGATATCAAATGCCGTTTTGCAAATCTTAAGCCCGATTGCGTTGTTCTTGTTGCAACCGTTCGTTCAATGAAGTATAACGGCGGTGTTCCGAAGGATGAGCTTGCAAAGGAAAACCTTGAAGCTCTTGAAAAGGGAAGCGTTAACCTTGAAGCGCATATCGATAACCTCAAAAACTTCGGCGTTAATGTTGTTGTTGCAATCAACCATTTCTATGCAGACACAGAGGCTGAAATTGAATTTGTTAAGAGCGTTTGCGAGAAAAAGGGCGTTCAGTGTGCCGTTGCAAAGTCCTTTGCAGAGGGCGGAGCAGGCGGAATCGAGCTTGCCGAGAAGGTTGCAAAGGCTTGCGAAATGGAAAACAATTTCCATCAGCTCTATCCTCTTGATATGGATGTTTATGATAAAATCAGAACTATCGCAAAAGAGGTTTACGGCGCAGCAGGCGTTCACTTCCCCAAAGCAACCAGAGAGAAAATTGACGCATTCGTTAAACTCGGTGCGGACAAAATTCCTGTTTGCATTGCAAAAACGCAGTACAGTCTGATTGACCGTCCTTCAGAGCTCGGAAGACCTGAGGGAATAAAGATTACTATAACAGATGCAAACCTTTCAAACGGCGCAGGCTTCCTTGTTTGCCTTGCAGGCGGAGTTATGACAATGCCCGGTCTTTCAAAATCACCTGCGGCATATAATATTGATATTGATGAAAACGGAAACACCGTGGGGCTTTTCTGATGCAGGAATTTATTACAAAAAGCGTTGAAGAAACAACCCAAAAAGCCGCCGAGCTTGCAAAATCACTGAATAAAGGTTGCGTTATCGGCTTTCTCGGCGACCTCGGCGCAGGCAAAACGGCGTTCACAAGCGGTTTTGTTAAAGGACTCGGCATTGATGCTGATGTAAGCTCGCCGACCTTTGCAATCTGCAACGATTACATAGGCGAAAACAGCCGTGTTTTGCACTATGATATGTACAGAATTGAAAGCTGGGACGATTTATATTCAACGGGCTTTTTCGACAGCGTTGACAGCGGAGCATACATTCTCGTTGAATGGAGCGAAAATGTTTTCGGCGCGCTGCCCGATGATTCGATTATTATAAGAATAGATAAGCTCGGTGAAAACGAAAGGCGTTTCACGGTTATGAATAAAGCTGAAGCGGAGGAGATGTGATGATTCTTTCTATTGACTCTTCCGCGGTTACCGCATCTGCGGCGCTTACCGACGGAAACAGGGTTATTAAAAGTGAATTTGTTAATGCAGGCTTAACCCACAGCGAAACTCTTATGCCGATGATAAAAAGAGTTATGCAGGGCAATGATTTTGCATCCCTTGACGCAATCGCAATAACCGCAGGCCCCGGCTCGTTTACAGGGGTCAGAATTGGCGTTGCAAGCGCAAAGGGACTTGCCTTCAAGAATAATATCCCCTGCATAAGCATTTCAACTCTTGAAGCTATTGCATATAACTTTATCGGTGAAAACTGCATAGTCTGCGCGGTTATGGACGCAAGAAGAATGCAGTTTTATAACGCGCTGTTTGAGTTAAAAAACGGACAGTGCATAAGACTCTGCGAGGACAGGGCAGTTCCAATCGACGACCTAAGAGAAGAACTCAGAGCGTTTGATAGGGTTGTTATTGCAGGCGACGGTGCAAGACTGTGCTTTGAAAATCTAAACCTCGAAAACGCAGTGCTTGCCAATGAAGAAAAGATGTATCAAAATGCCGTTTCGGTTGCGAGGGCGGCTGAGAATAAAGAAAAAATTCCCGCTTCAGAGCTTTTGCCCGTATATCTCAGGCAATCGCAGGCTGAAAGGGAACTAAAGCATCGCAAAGTGAATCCAAACCGCCTAAAATGCAGTTTTTAAGCGAAATTCGTATTTTTCACTCTTGCTTTGCGCCGGCAAAGCTGCGACCTCAAAATCCAAATTTCATCTTAACTCCAAGCATTTTAGGTGCGAAGCAGTTTAAAATGAGCTGATTTGGCTTAGGTCAAGGCAAATAACACAGGAATACTTTCGTATTCCGAGTATATTTAACACAGAGATAAGGCGAATCAGCCATTTTAAACCGTGTTTGGATTCGCTTTACGATGCTTCTGTTAAAGAAAAAGGAGAAAACAGTATGATAGTTTTAGGTTCGGACCACGCAGGATTTCCGCTTAAGGAAGAAATTAAAAAGCATCTTGAGGATAACGGAATTGAATTTGTTGATGTCGGCTGTTATTCTCCCGAAAGATACGATTATGCCATCGCAGCCCAGAAGGCTTGCGATATGGTTATCAGCGGGGAAGCAAAAAAAGCAATTCTCTGCTGCGGAACGGGTATCGGCATTTCAATGGCTGCAAACAAGGTGAAGGGAATAAGAGCCGCTGCGTGCAGCGATTATTTCAGCGCAAAGTATACAAGGCTTCACAACGATGCAAACTGCCTTTGCCTCGGCTCAAGAGTTATCGGCTGCGGACTTGCATTTGAGCTTGTTGACACCTTTATCTACACCGAATTTGAGGGCGGACGCCATCAGACGAGAGTGGACCAGATAACAGCGATTGAAAACGGAGAAAAGGTTTATTAAAAATTACAAATTACGAATTACGAATTACGAATTGTGGTTTCTCGCTGCGCTCGGTCAATTAATCAATTCGTAGGGTGCGACCCCCGGACGCACCGCAGAGAAGAGTTCATTTCATTCATCCGCTATTGTAACAAATGCGTTATTGCAACGGCGCGTCGAGGGCGTCGCGCCCTACAAATTCGTTAAATGATATGAATACTAAACCTTCGGCGCATTTCCGCGCCCCACAACTCTTCACTCTTAACTCTTAATTAAAAAAGCGAAGCCGAAGCTTCGCTCTTTTTTATACTCCCAACTGTGGGAACGGAATGTTTTCCGTTTCAAAACTGTCGGGTTCGTAGGTTGTTTCGCCCGAGGTGGTGATAACATCTTCAGAGTTTGTTATTACTACCTTGAATTCAGGCTCATTATAAAACTTTGTCATTTGTTATCCCTCCTTAACCGAAATATGCGTTTGCTGCATTGCCGTATTCAAACAATGCTTTTGCAAGTGTTGAAAGATTTGCATTATTGCTGTTTGCAAACATCTTAACAACTGAATTTGCAGTCATAACAATATTGCCCCTATCGGTGTTGATTGTTATTTCCTTGCCCATATTTGCAGGCTCTATTCCTGCGATATGAACAACATAGTAATCACCGTTCTGTTTTGTTGAAACAGCAAATCTTTCAGTTCCCTTTGTTGCATCAATGCTTGCGTTTGTTACGCTAATCGGCTCGGTTGAAAGAAGATTGATTTCAAGGTCCGATTTAACAACGAGTGAAACGCTCTTAATGCAGCTCGGTGCTGCGCTTACGCCTACAACATTGCTTAAATCAGCATTTGCAACATCGTTGTAGAAATCGCCTGTTGCGTCCTTTGTTGCCATATTATCAGTATTGTAGCCGAAATATGTCTGAGCGGCTGCTGCATAGTCAAGAGTTGACTTTGCAAGGGCTTTCATTTCGTCTGCCTTTTCGCCGTCGTAGTTTTCGATAATATCACGGCAGTAGGTGTATACGCTGTAATCAATTGTATCAATTGCGTTTGTTCCTGCCTGAGCGTCGTCAGCATTTGCGTAAACATTAATTGTGATAGGCTCTGTTGCCTGAGCAGGAGCCTGGGTTACAGAGAATACTTTTCTTCCGTCTGTTGCATCGTCAAGAGATGACATAGCCTTAACATCGGTTGAAATATCAGCAGTTTCGCTTGTATCACTGTTATGGTTATATGTGAATGAAACATATGCTGTTTCACCGTAGAAATCATCATCAAGATAGAAATTCTCGCTGATGGTTTCCGCAACTGTTATGCTTGCGCCGTTGTTCGGCTCTGCAGGAGCAGGACCGTAGTGGAGCGCAAAGGTATAAGGATGGCTCTCTGTACCGTTACCGCCGGAAACATAGAAGCCGTCGGGTTTAGGTGTTTCGTCGCCCTCGACCAAAAATACACCGTTTGGCGTAAAAGCAAATAACCAAGCATTGAAATCTTCATTGTAACTTATTTGATAGAGTTCAAGGTCCGCTGTTGTCGAAGTTTTTAGACCCGGAGCGTACTCAAAATAGTCACCGTCAAGTGTGAGTGTGTCGCCAATCTTGATAACAGTACCTACCAACGGGCCGTCCTCTGCAGCGCCCTCTGCAGGCTCTTCCGGTGCCGGAGCTGCCGCTGTGCAAATGCAAATAGCTTCACCATCAGCATACCATGTTTTTAAGTGAACGATTGAATAACTTGTATTAATACAATAATCGAAATTTTTCGAAAAACTATGTTCATTCATACCGTAGTCCACCAGCACAACATTCAATTCGCCGGTGTTTGAATAGAAAGCGAGATGTGTATCATAAGCGTAGTCGTGTGCAACATCCCAGTTTGCAAGCGCCCATGCCTTCGCGTCTTCAGCTGTGCATGTGCCGATGTTTTCAGTCGTGATGTCACCCACACTCGTTACCTTTGTGAAAGATACATCGTCAGCAAGAGCCGTGAACGGCATCACCCCAATCGCCATTAAAACAGTTAAGATAACCGCAATGGCTTTTTTAATTGTTTTCATATTAATTATATCCTTTCATAAATAATTATTTTATTTTGTGCGTGAGGTTTTTAGCTCTCAACGCTTCAGTTTGCTGGTATTTGCTTGCTGACCGCATATTTTGCAATGGGAAGTGCTAAATATCAAACAAATTTTTATACCATTGTATATTATAATTGTTAAAATCAGTAAAGTCAATAAGGGTTACTGGAATGGAAACCCCTATTTTAAAATTGTAATTTTTTTGTACATCATCGAATGTGCAAAGCGAGTAACCGAGAACTCGCAACTTGCAACTTGAAACTCGCAACTAAAAAATCCTCTCAACTTGTGAGAGGATTTTTTTATTCCCATTTAAGTGCTTTGATACTGAATCCAAGTCCGATATCAAGCTTGTTTTTCTGAATGATTGCGTAAACCTTTGTTTTCTTATCCGCGCCCTCAACATTTGCGGTAACAAGATAATAGTTGTTGTTGCCGATGTATTCAATCTTCTTGAGGGTTACGGTGTGTGTCGGGTTTTCAAAATCGGTTATTGTGAAGGTATCGTTTTTCTTATTATATTTAATCTTATCATTATTACCTTCATCGTTGCACTTTGATTTGAAGTTAACAACTGTCTGTCCGAAGAATTTGAATAAGTCAAGAACTATTGTTCCCGAAGCGAATGTTGAAGTGTTTAAATCCTCTCTTTCAGCCATCCAGAGCGCTGCGTGTGTTGCAAGCTCAATCGGAACGCCGTCCTTATTTTCATAGCTGTGGGTGTAAAGATAGGGAACCTCAAGCATACTTTTAACTATCTGCTGGTCGTATGAATCAAAGGTAACAGCCTTTTTGCTTGTTGATTTGCGAGCCTCGGAAATGGTTGGAACCTTGTCCTTTTTATAATCGATGGTTGTTATTTCGCTTTGAGTGGTTGCTTCGCCCGATTCCTTTTTCTTTGTTGTCGACTTTGTTGTTTTCTGCTCTTTTGTTGTCGGGATTTTTTCTTCCGTTGTTTTATCGCCCTTTTTGGTGCTTTGTGTAACATCCGCAGAATCGTCTATTTCATAATCGGTTTTAACGGTTACTTCTTTTCCGTCCTTATCCTTTAAAACATCACCGTTTTCATCAAGAACCTTTGCAACGGTTTTGCCGTCCTTATTCTTTTCGTAAACTACAGCAACCTGGGTAGTAACCTTATCGCCGTTTTTTTCGGTTACGGTTTTTCCGTTTTCATCGGTTACTTCAACATCCTCAAAGCCGTATTCATTGGCAGCTTCAAGTCCGCCGTCGTCCGTTTTTTCTTCGCCCTTACAAGCCGCAAATGCCGTACAGACAAAAGTTAAGCAAAGAAGAACTGCAATTATCTTTTTCAAAAGTAACACCTCTCTGAGAATTGTTTTATTGTGTTCAATTATATATTTAACCATTTAAAAAGTAAATAGTTTTACATTATTTGAACAATTTTTTTACGAATAATTCATATTCTTTACAATTTGGATTTACTATAGTAAAATTAAACCAAGATTAAAATTAGTGCATAGTGAATAAAACTATGCTGCTTAGGTAATTCCCCTCATCCGTCTGCCGTTGGCAGCCACCTTCCCCCCGAGGGGGAAGGATAATAGGTTTGGTGATTATATATGAAAAAATCGAAACAAATTGCATTTTGCGGAGTGCTTGCGGCGCTGATAATAACCGTAATGTTTCTCGGCTCGGTTATCTGGATTTTTGCCTATATTGCGCCGCTTTTAAGCTCGCTTATTATGATGATTATCTGCGATATAACCGATAAAAAGCACGCATTTATAACATACGCGGCGGTTTCAATTATATGCACGGCATTTCTTCCCGATAAGGAATGTGCGCTCACCTTTGCGTTTTTCTTTGGATACTATGTAATCATCAAGGATAAGCTTGAAATAATCAAGCCGAAAGTATTGAGCTTTTTGATTAAGCTTTTAATCTATAATATCGGCATTATTTCATCACAGCTTTTGTTAATATACGCCTTCGGCGTTCCGCTTGATAACCCGTGGGGCAGGTGGGGAATTGCAATTCTGATTGCCCTTGCAAACCTTGTTTTCATTTTCTATGAGTTTATGCTCGGTGCGGTTATAAAGCTGTATAATCTGAAATACAAAAGCAGAATTGAAAAGCTGATGAAATGAAAAAGAGAACGGACGATGTAAAATCTTCCGTTCTTTTTAACTCTCAAACACAATAATAATTAACATCATTAATAATATAACAAAGTGTTTATATTTTACCTATTGAAAAGCGAAAAACATAGTGTTATGATTTATTTGAAAACAATAAAAAGGAGTGGTATGAGTGAAGAAATTCACAAAGAAGGTTTTAGCTGCTTTTCTTTCTGTTTTAATGGCTGTTTGCGCTGTTGCAACGCCTGCAATGGCGTACGAAAAGCCTGAACAGTCGGGCAAAAAAGCAGAGTATATCGAGGGTGAGGTTATTGTTGTTTTAAAAGAAACCGCACCGAAAAGCTATTTAATGGCAGGCAGGGCTGTATCGAATTACGGCAAAGGGCTCAAGGTTAACAGCAGTTTTTCATATAATAAGAAAAACGGCAAAATCAGAGCGCTTGTTCTTAAATCCGATAACAGAAAAACTGCCGATATTATTAAAGAGCTGAAAAAGAACGAGCAGGTTAAATATGCGTTCCCGAACTATGTTGTTAAGGCGAGCGCGATTACAAATGATACATACAGCAATTATCAGTGGGCGCTTGATAATAAGGGCATCAACGGCGGAGCTTCCGGGCTCGACACCAATGCAGATTCACTCTGGGATAAGGCGTCCGCTTCCGAAAAAGAGCGTGTTGTTGCAATCGTTGATACGGGTATTGATTATAACCACGAGGATTTGAAGGATGTTCTCTGGGAAAATCCGCACGGCTCAAAGCTTGTCGGTAAATACGGCTATGATTTCACAGGAACAATAAAAGACGGCTCGCCTCTTGATGACAACGGTCACGGAACACATTGTGCAGGTATTATAGCTGCGAGTGCCGATAACGAAAAGGGAATAAGCGGTATTAACAAAGCAAACACAAAAATTATGGCGTGCAAATTCCTTGATGAAGACGGCTTCGGCTCAACTGATGCAGCGCTTGCCGCATTTGAATATATTTCAAGGGCAATCGACCTCGGAACAAATGTTGTTGCAATAAACAATTCCTGGGGCGGTGTCGGCGACCTTGCCGAGCAGGAGCTTTTTGATGAGATTTTTGATGCCTTCGGTGAAAAGGGCGCAATTTCCGTTGTTTCGGCAGGTAATGAGAGCACCGATTTATCGGAATACGATGATGAAGAAATGGTTTTCTGGTACGGCGAAAACTACAGAACCACCCCTGCAAGCTCTCTGAGTGAATACTGCCTTACCGTTGCCGCAACCAACGAGAAGGATGAGCTTGCCGATTTCTCTAACTACAGCACCGATTTTGTTGATATTGCAGCTCCGGGTTGCGATATTTTATCATCTGTTTCATATAACTGCTTCAATCCGAGCATTTATTCGGCAGAGCAGCAGTCGGAGCTTTGCAAAAACTTTCAGAATTTTGACGGCGCATACACTTCAGGTGATTTCGGCTATCCGAGCTTTTTCCCTGTTGCAAATGAAGGCAGCGAGCTTTATGAACACTTAGGCGTAAGCAAAGAGGTTACTCAGAGCAGCGACGGCTTCGGGTTTGATTCAAAAGCAATGAGAATCAATCTCAAGGATATTGTTGTTAATGAAAACAGCGACGGCGATTATGAAAACTACAGCGTTTATGCTTTTGAAATTCCGTTCACTCTCGACGATGAAACCAAACCATATTCGATAAGCTTTATGGTTAAGGCTGATAACGACCTTTTCGGCGTTGTCGGCGATTTCCCTGCAGATTTCGATATTGCAAAGAATATCGAGGATGCTGCCTTTGACGACTATCTCTGGGGCAGCTCTGACGGCGGTTACTGGAAGCACCAATATATTGATGTTAATCAGTCTGAAAAGGGCTATCCAAAGAAGTATAAGGGCAAGGAAAGAAAGCTTGTTTTCGTTGTTGAATCATATAAAACAGACACATATTTTCAGCTTGATGACCTCGCAGTAAGCAATCAGTCTGCTTCTGCGGACAGCTTCGGAAAGTATGATTTCTATAACGGAACATCAATGGCAGCGCCCTATGTTTCGGGTGCGGTTGCGCTTGTCAGCAACGCATATCCCGATGCGGATGCTGCAGAGATTATAAATATTGTTAAAAACACGGGAAGAATTTCATCATCACTTGAAGGCAAAACCGAAAATTCAAGGGTGCTTTCCCTTGATAATTCCGAGAACACACCTTCAATGATAACATCTGCAAAATATAACGAAGCAGGCGATGTTGAGGTTAAGGGCTCGTTTAAAAACGATACCTCGTTCAGCATTAACGGCAGCGCTGTAACGCCTAAGGAAATAACCTCGGGCAAGGCAGTTTTTGCGGATACTTCATACAACACCAAAAAGGTTGAAATCACCGCAGAAAACGCCTTCGGTGCAGACAGCATCAGCGTGCTTCTTTCAAAGAAGCCCACACCCAAAAAGAGCAAAAAGCTTATCGGCTCGCCGATGATGCCGCTCGGAATGGGTTATTATATGCCGATGGGCGCCATCAGTATTCCTGCAGGAACAAAGTCGTATTTCGTAGGCGAAACGGGCGAAATCGGCTCGGTTTATTACGACGAAATGGAAGAGGGCTATATCTATGAGGATGTATTCCCTCAGCTTGATTCCTCAAAGCTCTTCAAGGAGCCGAAGGCGGTAAGCTTCAAAACAGCCGCTTATCTTGATTCAAAGATATATTTCACCGCGCTCAATGAGGTTTTCTCAAGCTATATGGATGTTGTTATCGGATATGAGGGCGTTTTCGGATATTATGATTTAAACAGCGGAAAAACCGTTAAGCTCTGCGAAATACCCGATGCAACGGCGCTCGGCGAAACGCTTGCGGTTTATAACGGCGAGCTTTATCTCATAGGCGGATACGATTGGGAAAGCAACACCTTCTCAAAGGATGTTTATAAATACAACACCTCAAAGAAGAGCTTTTCAAAAACCGCTTATTCACTTCCCGAAGGCAGAGCTTTCACAAGCTTCATTCAGTTCGAGGGCAAACTTATCGGCGCATACGGCGCAAACGAAACGGGCGAGCTTCCGAAATTCATAACCTTCGACGGCAGCAAGTGGAGCACCTCCGCTCTGAATATTGCAAGCGACGATTATGACACTTATTATTTCGATAACGAAATCAATGTTTACTACGGTAATCTCGGCTACAGCGGCAGCGGACTCTATCTTAACGGCGCATATATCTATGGCTACGGCGATACATATAACTACAATGCTTCAACGGATAAATTAACCGCTTCAAAATATTCCTTCTCGAATGAAATCGGCAGGGGCAAGCTTATTGCAACAACTCTGCCCGGCTGCTTTATTGGCTATCCGATAGAGGATGCAGAGGAAGTCGGAACAGCGGGCTCAAATTATGTCGGCGGTGAAGAAAGCGAAGAGGATTTTCTTGCGGGCTATTGCTACAGCATTACAAACAGCTATGCAAAGCTTGACGAAAGCGCTATGACTCACGCATATATTTCAAGCGCTTACGAGCCGTATTATGCGTACGGTGATAAGCTGACCTTCAATGTTGCACCCGAAAGCGGATACGTTATCACATCGATAAGTGCAAACGGCGTTAAGCTCAGCGATAATTCAACAAAAGCATCTATTATTTTCAAAAATGCTAATGTTTCAATTACTGCAAAAACCAAGAAGGTTGCACCGAATAAGGTAACCGGTGTTAAGGTAAAGAAAACCTCAAAGAGCTACACGGTAAGCTGGAAGAAGCCCGAAAGAGCTCAGGGCTATCAGGTTCAGACCTATAAAAACGGAAAATGGGTAACCGTTAAAACCGTAACCTCGGGCAATACGCTGAAATGCACTGTTTCCAAATCAAAAGCAGGCAAGAAATTCAGAGTAAGAGCCACATCAAAATATAACGGCAAAACATACTACGGAGCATGGAGCGCAGCCGTTAAGGTTTAATAAGAAGGGATTGCTCGGCAATCCCTTCTTGAATTTTTTGTTGCGAGTTTCGAGCTGCAAGTTCCGAGTTAAGGTTACTCGCTGCGCTCGGACAATTAGCTTTAATCGGAGCGAAGCGACCCGATAACTCGGAGCTCGGGGCTTGGCACTTGAAACTTAAATTGAGATTTGCTCAACAAATCTCAATTTGTAATAATTAGTCATTAAATTGTATTTGCAAATTAATATATTATAGTGTAGAATAACAATGACTTTTTGTAATATATAATATTTGGAGGTGCGCCTTGGATAATTTCAGGCTCAGCGGACGCGAATCTCTTGGTATAGAATTCGGTTCAACAAGAATTAAGGCAGTTCTTATAGACGATAACTGCAATCCCGTTGCCTTTGGCGGCTACACGTGGGAAAACAGCTTCAAGGACGGCATATGGACCTATCCCTTGTCCCAGGTATGGGAAGGCTTGCAGACGGCGTATGAGGAGCTGAATGAGGATGTTTTCAAAAAGACGGGTGAATACATTACCTCTCTTTCATCAATCGGCTTTTCCGCAATGATGCACGGCTATCTTCCCTTTGATAAGGACGGCAATCAGCTTGCCGAGTTCAGAACCTGGCGAAACACCATAACAGCCGAGGCAGCCGAAGAGCTTACAAAGCTTTTCAAATTCAACATTCCTCAGCGCTGGAGCATTGCACATCTTTACCAGGCAATTTTAAACGGTGAAGAGCATGTAAACGATATTGCATTTTTAACAACTCTTGCAGGCTATGTTCACTGGAAGCTCAGCGGAGAAAAGGTTCTCGGAATCGGCGAGGCTTCGGGAATGTTCCCGATTGACTGCAAAACAAAGGACTATAATGTTGAAATGCTTTCCGAATTTGCAGTGCTTGAAAAGGTTGAAAGACTCAGCTGGGATATACGCGATATTCTTCCGAAGGTGCTTGTTGCAGGTGAAAACGCAGGCGCGCTCACCGAAGAGGGCGCGGCTCTGCTTGATAAGAGCGGCAGACTTAAGGCAGGAATACTTATGTGTCCGCCCGAGGGTGATGCAGGAACGGGAATGGTTGCAACTAACAGCATAACCGAAAGAACGGGTAATGTCAGCGCAGGCACCTCTATTTTCTCAATGGTTGTTCTCGAAAAACCGCTTGAAAAGGTTTATGAGGAAATTGATATTGTAACAACCCCGACGGGCAGCGATGTTGCAATGGTTCACTGCAACAACTGCTGCACTGACCTTGACTACTGGGTTAATGTTTTTGCAGAGTTTGCAAAGGCAGCGGGCAGCGATATGCCGAAATACAAGATTTACGATTTGCTTTATGAAGCAGCGCTCGGCGGCGACGCAGATTGCGGCGGACTTGTTAACATAAACTATTTCTCGGGCGAGCCCGTTTCACACACCGAGGACGGCAGACCGATGTTCTTAAGAAGTCAGGGCAGTAAATTCAATCTTGCAAACTTCTTCAGAGCTCAGATATACAGCACAATGAGCACCCTCAAAATCGGAATGAAATTCCTTGAGGACGAGGGCGTTAAGATAGACAGACTCATGGGTCACGGCGGACTCTTCAAAACCCCCGTTGTCGGTCAGAAGCTTATGGCAGGCGCAATGAATGCACCCGTTTCGGTTATGGAAACCGCAAGCGAGGGCGGTGCCTGGGGTATGGCAGTTCTTGCGAAATATGCAACAGAAAACGAAAAGCCCCTTGAGGAATACCTCAGCGATAAGGTTTTTTCTGATTGCAAAAGCACAACTATTGAACCCGATGCAAAGGATGTTCAGGGCTTTGAAGATTATATGAAAACATATGTTGCTGCACTTGAAGCAGAAAAAGCAGCATATAAGAATATTTAGAGCGAAGCGAAAAACCTATTCTCGGCTCCCTTTGCGAAAGGGAGCTGTCACGAAGTGACTGAGGGATTAATTCGGCTATGAATGCTATTTATGAAGTTCAATCCCTCCGCCTCGCAAGCTCGCCACCTCCCTTTGGTAAAGGGAGGCAAGAAATGGTTAAAATTCTAAAGGAGAATAATTATGATTAAAGATTATGAATTTTGGTTTGTTGTAGGAACACAGTTTTTATACGGTGAAGAGATTTTTGAAACAATAGATGCTCATTCAGCAGAGATGGCTGCAGAGTGGAGCGCAAAGCTTCCCTGCAAGGTTGTTGCAAAGCCCTGCGTTAAAACCTCAAAGGAAATCCTTGATGTTATGCAGGCAGCAAACACAAATCCGAACTGCGCAGGCGTTATCACCTGGATGCACACCTTCTCACCTTCAAAGATGTGGATTGCAGGCTTCAACGCACTTGAAAAGCCCTTCCTTCATGTTAATACGCAGTATAACCGCGATATTCCGTGGGGCGATATTGATATGGACTTTATGAACCTCAATCAGTCAGCTCACGGCGACAGAGAGCACGGCTATATCACCGCAAGAATGAGAATGAAGCAGAAGGTTGCAGCAGGCTACTGGAAGGATGAAGCCTTCCAGAATAAAATCGGCATCTGGATGAGAGCTGCCGTAGGCGCTATGGAATCAAGAAAGCTTCGCGTTCTTCGTATTTCGGATAATATGAGAAATGTTGCAGTAACAGACGGCGATAAGATTGAAGCTCAGATTAAGCTCGGCTGGCAGGTAGACCACTACGGTGTAGGCGATATCATCAAGTGCGTTAACGCCGTAACCGAGGAAGAAATCGACGCTCAGATGGCTGAATACGAAGCAAATTATGTTATTGATACAGATAATATCGAGTCTGTTCGCTATCAGGCAAGGGAAGAGGTTGCACTTAAGAAATTCCTTGAAAAAGGCGGCTTCGGTGCATTCCACACAAACTTTGAGGATTTGCAGGAGCTTCGTCAGCTTCCCGGTCTTGCTGCTCAGGACTTAATGCGTCAGGGCTACGGCTTCGGCGCAGAGGGCGACTGGAAGGTTGCCGCAATGACAAGAATTATGAAGCTTATGAGCGAGGGAATGGACGGCGGAACTGCATTTATGGAGGACTACACCTACCATTTCGAGCCGGGCAACGAAATGCTTCTCGGTTCGCATATGCTTGAGGTTTGCCCCACAATCGCAGCAGAAAAAGCAAAGATTCAGGTTCACCACCTCGGAATAGGCGACAGAGAGGACCCTGCCCGTCTTGTTTTCAAGGCGCAAACAGGCGATGCCATTGTTGTAACCCTTGTTGATATGGGCGACAGACTCAGAATGATAGTTAATGATGTTGAATGCAAAGAGCAGGTTAATGATATGCCCAAGCTTCCCGTTGCAGGCGTTTTGTGGAAGCCCCTTCCGTGCTTACAGACATCTGCTGAAGCGTGGATTTATGCAGGCGGCGCACATCACAGCGTGCTTTCATATACTCTCACCGCAGAGCATATGCGCGATTTTGCCGAGATTATGGGCATTGAATTTGTTCACATCAATAAAGACACCGAAATAAACGAATTCAGAAAAGAATTATTCTTTAATGATGTTGCATACAAAATCGGAATGTAATTGAATAATATTCGGAGATTAATCATATATGTTAGAAGAATTAAAGCAAAAGGTTTTTGAAGCTAATTTAAAGCTTGTTGATTATAATTTGGTTGTTCTTACCTGGGGCAATGTTTCGGGTATAGACAGAGAAAAAGGACTTTTCGTTATAAAGCCTTCGGGCGTACCCTATGAAACAATGACAGCCGATGATATGGTTGTTATGGATTTAAACGGCAACAAGGTTGAGGGAAGGCTTAATCCCTCATCCGATACGCCGACGCATATGGCGCTTTATAACGCTTTTCCCGAAATTGGCGGCGTTGTTCACACTCATTCGCCGTGGGCTTGCTCATGGGCTCAGGCAGGCAGGGATGTTCCTGCATACGGAACAACTCATGCGGATTTTGCAAACGGAAATATTCCCTGCACAAGGGGACTCACCGAGGAAGAGGTTAACGGCGAATACGAGCTCAACACGGGCAAGGTTATTATTGAAGACTTTGCAAAAAGAGGCATTTCCCCCGAGGAATGCCCTGCCGTTTTGATTCACCGCCACGGACCCTTCACCTGGGGCAAGGATGCTTTTAAGGCTGTTGATAATGCTTTAATTCTTGAAGAGGTTGCAAAGATGGCTCATCAGACCGAGCTCATTGCATCCTTTGATAAATCGTATAATATCGGAATTGAGGATTATCTTCTGAATAAGCATTATCAGAGAAAACACGGCAAAAACGCTTACTACGGACAAAAATAGGAGAACGGTATGAAGAAAAAAATATCATCACTTTTACTCGCGGCAATTATGCTTCTCACCTGCTTCGGCTTTGCACCCGAGGCGTTTGCCGAAGCACCCGTTGATATTTCATCGGGCGAGATAACTCTTTCAGGCTACGAGTTTAAATATACGGGCGAAGCAAGAACACCTAAGAAGGTAACCGTTAAAATAACGCAGACAAACCCCGAAACCCTTGAGAACGAAACTGTTACTCTTGTTGAAAACACGGATTTCACACTTGAATTTGTGAATAACCTTAATGTGGGAACTGCAACTGTTACGGCAACGGGCATCGGAAACTATACGGGAATTCTTTCAGCAGATTATTCAATAATTCCGTGCGCTATGAAGGCATCGGATATAAAGATTACCGATATTCAGAAAGCATATCCGAATAAAATTCCCGCTTTCAAGGTTGCATACAAGGAAACCGCACTCACCGAAGGCGTTGACTACACCGTTTCTGTTAAAAATAACGATAAGGTTGGAATAAAAACCGCAACTCTTGTTGTTGAGGGCAAGGGCAACTATTCGGGCAGTAAAGAGAAGAAAATCAATATTTATCCCAAAAAGGTAACGGGCTTTACAACAAAAAGCAGAACAACCTCCTCGGTTGAAATCCAGTGGAAATCACAGAGCGATATTGGTGTTAACGGCTACAGGGTTTACACCTGCAACGAAAAGGGCGAAAATGCAAAGCTTTATAAAACCGTTGATAAGAATTCCTGCAATGTAACCGATAAAAAAGCAGGCGAATATTGCTATTTCTATGTAAGAGCAATCAAAAAGAAGGATGGCTCAATTATTTCGGGCGAATCAAGCAAGATTTTCAAAACCGTTGTTAAGCCCGCCACCGTTTCACTGCGTTCTGTTACCAAATCAAAGGATAAGAAAAAACTCACAATAAAGTGGGATAAGGTTGGCTGCACAGGATATGAGGTTGAATATTCAACAGATAAAAGCTTTAAAAAGGATGTTAAGAAGTTCACCGTAAAGGGCGAAAGCAAAACCTCAAAAACCGTTAATATCAAAAGCAGCGACAAAACCTATTATGCAAGAGTTCGCGCTTTCAGACGATATAATAAGGATAAAACCACTATTTACGGCAAGAAAAGCTATAAGATATCTTCAAACTACAGCAAGCTCTATGCAACCTACACAACCCAGTATGTTAACAATCCAAACAGAACAACAAACTTAAAGCTTGCCTGCAAGGCAATAGACGGCACAATCGTTTATCCCGGAGATACCTTCTCGTTTAACGCAACAGTTGGTCAGAGAACATCGGCTAAGGGTTATAAGGAAGCATATGTTTTCACAGGTCCCAACAGCCACGCAATGGGTCTTGGCGGCGGCGTTTGCCAGGTTGCTTCAACAATGTTCAACGCTGCTCTTAAAGCAAACTTCCAGATTGTTGAACGCCATCAGCACGCACAGAGAGTAACCTACTGTCCTCTCGGCAGGGATGCCGCAATCTTCTGGGGCAGCGAGAATTTCAGATTCAAAAACACAAGCAATTATCCCATAAAGATAAAAATGAGCTGCGGCGGCGGTTCGCTCACCTGCTCATACTATGTTTGCTATGATGTTTCCCCAAAGAAGGTTGACCTTAATGTTACAAGAAGCGGTAACCACTTCACCTTGAAGAGAAAGGTTGACGGCAAGGTTAACTATACGGCACACTCAACATATTAATTACGAATTACGAATTACGAATTACGAATTTTGGGTCGCTTCGCTCCGATTTGTATTGACAAATAAGAAGCGGAATACTATAATATCAAAGAACTTAATAAGTCAGGGGTGCTGCGGCATAGCTGTGGCTGAGATTATACCCATAAGGAGTTCGGTAATGCGAACTTCAAAGACGGATATAACCATTAAACCCCGATATAATGTCGGGGTTTTTCTTTTGGTAATAAGGAGGAAGAAAATTATGAGTTTCAAAACAAAAAGACTAACAACAACGGGAGTGCTTCTTGCAATATCGGCGGTTTTATTTGCCTTTCCGATAATTCCGCTTCCGTACGACGGCGAAGTAACCATTGCCGCTATGGCACCGATTATTATCCTGGGCTATAAATACGGAATGAAATGGGGCTTTTTCTCGGGAATTGCGCTGAGCCTTATTCAGATTGTTATCGGCGCAACAGCATCGGGCGCGTTTGCCGTTCCGGGCAGCGGCGCAAAAATGGTTGTTCAGATTATCCTTGTGCTGATTCTTGATTTCTTTGTTGCTTTCACAGCGCTCGGATTTTCGGGAATGTTTAAAAACAAAATCAAGAATAACACTCTTTCTTTAGCACTCGGCACGGTTTGCGTTTGCCTTTTAAGATTTATTGCGCATTTTGTTTCGGGCGTAATTGTTTGGGGCAGTTATGCTGATGCAGGCTTTGCACCGAAGCTTCTCAGCGGACTTTCGGGCTACTCTCTCATGGTTGGCTATTCATTTATATATAACGGAAGCTATATGCTCCCCGAAACAATTATAACAACCATTGTCTGTGTAGCTTTGATATCCGTTAAACCGCTGAAAAAATACATCATAAACGAAAACGCATAACAGAGGGCATCACGCCCTCTGTCTATTGTAAAAAACAAGTGCCAATAATTGACACTTGTTTTTTATTGTTGTTATTTAATAAAATCAGTAATTGAACAATCCGTATTTTCTCTTGAGATTTGATTTTTCCATGTCTTTTCTGTCTGAAATTTGATGAATTCTATTAACGGTTTCAAATCAAGCTTTTCATCAAACTCTTCAAGAGCACTGTAATAATCCTTTTTGTCCTCAGTGAAAAATATTACCGGCGGATGATTGTGAATCAGTAAAATATAGTTCATAAGCAATCTTCCGACTCTTCCGTTGCCGTCTGAAAAAGGATGGATGTTTTCGAATTTTGCGTGGAAATATGCAGCTGCGGTAAGTGCGTTTTCATCGTCAATATCCGATAGCTCATTAAGCAGCTCATCTATTTCTTCGCTCACATCTTCGGCAAGTGCACCCGCTTCTTTTTTACCTGTTACATAATCTCGGTGTTTATATTCACCAGGGCATTCGCCTAAAGCAAATCTTCTTTCGTTGTATGTTCCGACGGTCAGTATTTTGTGAAATTCCTTAAGCATGCTTTCATCAATGTGCGGTTTATCGTCAAATAATGACAATATTTTTTCATACGCTGCCTTTGAATTTTGAATTTCAAAGAGTGTTTTTGTCGAGCCTGTATATGATGTTACACCGTTTTTATCAAATATTTCTCTTGTATCGTGGTATGTTATCTCGCTGTTTTCTATATTCCCTGAATTATATGCAAAGTGAACCGAATAGCTTTCAAGCACAGCGGCAAGCTCATCGGAGCTTCTTATATTTTTATTTTTCCAAAAGTTTAAAACCTTATTGTAGGACATTACCATCACCTCGTTTTTAGTATTATAGCATAAAAAGCTCGGTTTTTATAAAAAAGTTTTTAAAAGTTGAATTTTAATTGGTTTATGCTATAATAAACCTATGGAAAATGAAGTGCTTGAAAAGTTAATCGGAACGGTTGAGGAGGTATCCTTTTATAACGAGGATACCGGTTTTTGTGTTGCGCTCATTAATACGGGAAGAGAGGGAATAACCGTTGTCGGTGCGGTTGGTGAAATTGCTGTCGGCGCAGAGATTGAATGCGAGGGAAGCTGGGATATGCATCCCTCATTTGGCAGGCAGTTCAAGGCTCAGGTTGTTCATCAGACGCTTCCTGCGGATGCATCGGGCATTTTAAGATATCTTTCCTCGGGAATTATCAGGGGAATTAGGGGCGCAACCGCGCAGAAAATTGTTGAATGCTTTGGTGCAGAAACCTTTGAGATTATTGAAAACTCGCCCGAAAGGCTGGCTCAGATTAAGGGCATCAGCATAACAAAGGCAAGGCAGATAAGCGATGATTTCAAAAGCAAATTCGCTTCCCGCGAGGCAATAATTGAGCTTACTGCTCTCGGGCTTACCCAGCATCAGGCGCTTAAGGCATACAGCCTTTTCAAATCCGATGCAATAGAGCTTATTAAGGCAAATCCCTATGCTATGATTGGCTCTCAGCTCGGAATTAATTTTGATAAGGCGGATGAGATTGCCGATAATCTTGATGTTAAGCCTCCGTATGACTACAGGGCTCAGGCAGCCGTTGTTCACATTGTTTCGCATAATCTGCAAAACGGCCACACCTGCATTCCGAGGGATAAAATCTTTGCTCCTGCGTGCGACTTTCTCGGCTGCGAGGAGGATTATGTTGATATCGCGCTTGATAATGCGATTGAAAATAAAATGCTTGTTCAAGCAGAAATTGACGGCAGGGATTTTCTTTTTATTCCCGATATATACCACGCAGAGCGCTCCATTGCAGACAGAATAAATATTATGGTGCATTTCCCGCCGCGTGAAAACGAAATATTCACTTCGGAAATTTATGCATTTGAGGAAGCTCACAATATCAGCTTTGATGAAAAACAGCGAAAAGCCATTGAAATTGCCGTTGAAAAGGGACTTCTTGTTTTAACGGGCGGACCCGGAACGGGAAAAACAACAACGCTCAGGGGAATTATTTCGCTGATGAAAAACAGGGGACTTCGAGTTGCTTTAACCGCGCCTACGGGCAGAGCAGCGCAGCGAATGGAAGAACTTTGCGGATACGAGGCTAAAACCATTCACCGTCTGCTTGAGGTTGAATACAGCGAGAACAGTGAAAAGCCGAGCTTTGTTCACGGCTTGAAAAATCCGCTTGATTTCGATGCGGTTATAGTTGACGAGCTTTCAATGGTTGATGTAACTATTTTTGCAGCCCTGCTCGACGCGCTGCCGCTTCATTGCAGGCTCATTATGGTTGGCGATAAGGACCAGCTTCCGCCCGTCGGCGCAGGAAATGTTTTATACGATTTAATACAGAGCAATATAATTGATGTTATAACGCTTGACAAGGTTTTCCGTCAGGCGATGGAAAGCAGAATTGTTACCAACGCGCACAGGGTTGTTAAGGGCGAAATGCCCGTTATTGATAACAGCTATGAGTCGGATTTCTTTCTTCTTAAAGAGGACAGCCGATATAATGCGCCGAAAAAGATTCTTGAGCTTGTAACCTCACGCCTTCCTGCATCCTACGGCTACGACGCTATGAGCGATATTCAGGTGCTTTGCCCGAGCAGAATGGGTGAGTGCGGAACTCAGAATCTCAATGCGCTTTTGCAATCAAGGCTCAATCCTCCGTCAAAGGAAAAAAGGGAAATCCGCTATCAGGGCTACACGCTCAGAGAGGGCGACCGCGTTATGCAGATAAAGAATAACTACGATGTTCCGTGGTTCAAGGCAAACGATAACGGTCAGGGCGTTTTTAACGGTGATATCGGAATACTTACAAAAATAGACCTTGCAAACGATATTATCAATGTTAAATTCGATGATAAAGAGGCAATGTATTCAAGGGAAAATGTTAAGGAAATAGAGCTTGCATATGCAATGACGGTTCACAAAAGCCAGGGCAGCGAATTTAATGCAGTTGTTATGCCCGTTATTGCAACACCGCCGAAGCTTGCCTACAGAAATCTTTTCTACACCGCATTAACAAGGGCGAAGGAGCTTCTTGTTCTTGTAGGAAACGAGCAGGGAATTAAAACAATGGTTGAAAACGATAAAAAAGCAAAAAGGTTTTCTGCTCTTAAATTTTTTATTGAAACAAATGAGGATATATAATATAATTACTATATATTTCTAACAAACAGAGGATTGCTATGTTCGGATACGATTTAGGTTTGGATTTGGGAACAAGCACGGTTGTTATTTCCGTTCCCTCAAAGGGAGTGGTTTTGAACGAGCCGAGCTATGTTGCCTATGACATTGAAACTGAAAGAATACTTTATGCAGGGCGACGCGCATATTATCTTCAGGGCAGAGAGCCCAAGGGCGTTGCTGTTATTCAGCCCGTTGTTAACGGTGTTATCAGCAATTATTCGCTAACCCAGCAGATGCTTAAGTTTTTTATAAACAGAGTAATAAAAAAGAATGTGTTCAGACCCAGGGTTGTTGCAAGTGTTCCTGCGCTTGCAACCGAGGTTGAAAAAAGAACTGTGCTTTCGGTTATTATTTCCGCAGGCGCAAGGTCTGTTTGCCTTGTTGAAGAGCCTCTTTGCGCTGCGTTCGGCGCAGGCATTGACCCCCTTCAGCCAAACGGCGTTTTTATCATTGATATCGGCGGCGGTAACACAGATATGGCGGTTGTTTCGCAGGGCTCAATGAATCAAACCGAAACGGTTAAAATCGCAGGCGATGACTTTGATGCCGAAATAGCAAAATTCTTAAAGGAAAAATACGATATATTAATCGGACTGCGAACAGCAGAGGAAGTTAAAAAAACAATCGGCTGTGCCGTTGCAAGGGATGAAGAGGTAACAATGACGGTCAGAGGCAGAAGCGCTCTTGATTCAATGCCCAAAACCGTTGATGTAAGCTCTAATGATATTTGTCATTGTTTAAAGCCTCTCTTAAAGGAATTAACAACGGCGGCTCAGGCTATGTTTGAAAGAAGCTCGCCGCAGCTTGTTGCGGATATCGCCTCGGGCGAGGTGCTTTTAACAGGCGGCTCTGCAGAGCTTTACGGGCTTGATAAGCTCTTTTCAAATGCGCTCAACCTCAATGTTAGAGTTGTTCCGCAGGGCGGTTTGTGCGTTTCAAAGGGCGCTTTGGTTGCGCTTAATAAAATGCACATTCTTGATAACTACGGTTATCAGTTTAAAACAAAGGAAGATGTTAGAATTAACTGATAACAGGGCTGCATTTGCAGCCCTGTTAAAATTAAGAGTGAAGAGCTTTTAGCAGCTTCGCACAGATTTTTAAAAAGGAGGGGAAGAAATGAACAGATTTTCAAAGCTGCATCCTGTAACGCATCTCGTTTTTTATGCGTTTTCTCTGATATTTGTTTTAATTGCTTCAAATCCCTTCTTTTCTTTTGCTTCGCTTATTGGCGCATTTTTATATACCGCGGTTATATGCAAAAACAGAATACTTAAAAACCTGAAATTAGTTGTTTTCATCGTTTTGATTGTAAGTGTTTTCAATATGCTTTTCGCACACTACGGCGCGGATGTTTTATTCAGAATATCCCACACCGATTTCACGCTTCAGGCTCTGTTCTACGGCTTCAATCAGGGCTTGGTTTTTGCGTCCGTTCTGCTGTGGTTTACCGCGCTGAGCTTTAATTCCGACGGCGACAGGGTGTTATATCTCTTTTCCTTTGCGCCTAAGCTTTCGCTTATGTTTTCAATGATTCTCGGCTTCATTCCGCGATTCAATAAAAAGATGAAGGAAATAAATGAAGCCCGGCTTGCCCTTGACGGCGGCGAAAAGCCAAAGGGAATAAAAGCTAAATTCAATTCAGCTGTAAACAATCTTTCGGCGCTTATCAGCTATTCGCTTGAGAGCAGTATTATAACAGCGGATTCTATGAGCGCAAGGGGATATAAAGCAGGCGCGCTGAGCTTCAGAAGATTTAAGCTCTGCAAAGAGGATGTTATTATTTTAGTATTTCTGATATTATCCTTTGCCTATGTGTTCTATTCAAAGGCGGCAGGGAATATAAGTTTTATTTTCGACCCCGTTATCATAATTAAAAGCTTTGATGTGCCTGTGTTCATCGTTTTTTGCTTATCTCAAACAGTTCCGTTTATCGTTGAAGTATGGGAGGAAATGCTATGGAAGCTATCAAATGCGAAAAGCTGAGCTTTGCATATCCCCAAAGTGAATATAATGCGCTGAATAATGTTTCGTTTTCCGTTGAAAAGGGCGAGCTCTGCGTTGTTATGGGCAAATCCGCAGCAGGCAAATCAACACTCTTAAAGCTGCTGAAAAAAGAGATTGCACCCTATGGAAAATTAAGCGGTGATATAAGCACTTTCGGCAGAGTCGGCTATGTTGCGCAGAATGTTGAAGAAAGCATTGTTTGCAACAAGGTTTTCTCCGAGCTTGCGTTTTCGCTTGCAAACGAAGGAAAAAGCGAGCAGGAAATAGAGCTTGCTGTGGCGCAGAGCGCTTCATATTTCAATCTTGAAAGCAAGCTTGAAAGCGAGGTTTCAGAGCTTTCGGGCGGTGAAAAACAGCTTTTAAATCTTGCGGCTGTTATGATAAACAATCCCGATATACTGATTCTCGATGAGCCAACCTCAAGGCTCGACCCCGTTTCGGCAATGCGTTTTGTTGATATAATCAAGAAAATGCACCGCGATTTTTCAACAACAATTATTATTGCCGAGCAGAACGCTGACGCTCTTTTTGAAAGCGCAAACAGCATTATGCTTATTGAAAACGGCAGCCTTCTTATAAAAGCCGAGCCGAAGAGCACGGTTGAATATCTTAAAGAAAACAATAACGCGCTAATCGGCGCAATTCCGATTCAGATGAGGCTCTACGATAACGCCTCAACCGTTGCAGAGTGCAGCGAGATATTTGCTTCAAAGAATATAAATCCGATTTCACCGCAAAAAGCGGATTTAAAAACTATTCTTGAACTTAAAAACATATACTTTGCCTATGAAAAGGGCAGGGATGTTCTTTCAAATCTTTCGCTCGATGTTTATGAAGGAAAAATCAACGCAATTCTCGGCGCAAATGCCTGCGGAAAAACAACACTTCTAAAGGTTATTGCAGGCGTTTATAAGCCTTACAGGGGCAAAATCAAATCAAAAGCAAGTATTTCAATGCTCTCGCAGAATGTTTTTGATATTTTCACAAAGGAAAAATGCGCCGATGAAGTAAGCTTCGGCGAGTTATGCGATTTCCTTGAAATATCGGATATTGCCGAGCGCCACCCCTACGACCTTTCGGGCGGTCAGGCGCAGAGACTTGCGCTTGCAAAGGTGCTTGAAAGGAATGCGGATATAATTCTGCTCGATGAGCCAACTAACGGGCTTGACTGCGTGCTCAAAGATAAGCTTGCACAGCTTCTTAAACAGCTTTGCGAGCAGGGAAAAACAATTCTGATTGTTTCGCACGATATTGAATTTATTTCAAGATACTGCGACTGCGCGTCCTTCTTATCAATGGGAAAAATTGTTGCAACAAAACCGAGAAGAGAGTTCTTTTCGTCCCTCAGCCTTTATACAAGCACGGTTGCAAAAATAACAAAATGCGATATTGTCAGCATTGATGACCTTAAGGAGTGCGGCGGAATATGAATAAAAAATTCAAAACTGCGCTGCTCTTCGTTATAATGGCTCTGATTCTTACGGGCGTTATTATTTGGCAGCTGTTTTTCAGCGAAAAGCTTAATTTCTACATAGCTTCGGCAGGCATACTTGTTCTTTCAATGCTTCCGTTCTTTGTTTCATTCGAGCTGAAAAGCATTTCGGCAAGGGAAATAACGCTTGTTGCAAGCCTGATTGCGCTTGCGGTTGTTTCAAGAGCGGCGTTCTATCTGATACCCGAGGTTAAGCCGATAGCAGCAGTTGTTATCGCGTCAGCCGTTTGCCTTGGCGCTGAGAGGGGATATATTGTCGGCGCGTTTTCGATGTTTGTTTCAAACTTCATCTTCTCGCAGGGAATATGGACCCCGTTTCAGATGGCGGCAATGGGGCTTGTAGGCTTTATTGCAGGAATAATTTTCAAACGAAGCACAAACAAATATCTGCTTGCGCTTTACGGTTTTTTATCGGCATCATTCCTTTACGGACTTATTGTTGATATTTCAACAATTTTTATGTCGCTCGGGGATAACATAACTCTTTCGGGCGTGCTTTCAATCTACGCAGCAGGAATGCCGTTTAATCTCACCTTCGGAATAGCAACAGCTGTTTTTCTGTTTTTCTTCGGCGAGGGCTTCATAAAGATAATTCAGAGAATAAACACGAAGTATAACATATTGAAAGAAAAATAAATTAGTGATATATTAGTATTATCAAAGCAAAGGCAGTGGTTATTATGGTTAATACTCAAAGATTAATTGAAAATTTCAAATCGATTGTTTCGCTTGACAGTCCTTCTCACGATGAAAGGCTTGTCTGCGAGTATGTTAAGGATTATCTTAAAAAGCTTGGTGTTGAAGCAACAGAGGATAACGCAGGCGAAAAATCGGGCGGAACAACGGGTAATCTTTATGCATTTATTGATGGCGACAGCGCTCTTGAGCCCCTTGTTTTCTCTGCTCATATGGATACGGTTGAGCCTGCAAAGGGCAAATGCGCCGTTATTCACGAGGACGGCAAAATAACCTCAAAGGGCGACACTGTTTTAGGCTCTGACGATGTTGCAGGCATTGTTTCAATCCTTGAAGCGCTCACGGTTATCAAAGAGAATAACCTTTCCCACAGACCCATTGAGCTTCTTTTCACTGTAAGCGAGGAAACCCACTGCGGCGGAAGCGCGTTCTTTGATTATTCGCGTCTTAAAGCAAGGCAGGCATATGTTTTTGATATGGACGGCGAAATCGGCGGCGCGGCTTCAAAGGCGCCAACAATTCTTTCATATACTGCTAAATTTACGGGCAAAAGCGCCCACGCTGCATTTGCCGCAACCGAGGGCATTCACGCAATCAAACCTGCGGCGCTTGCGGTTTCAAAAATTCCCTGCGGTGCTATTGCCGAGGGTATGACTGCAAATGTTGGCGTTATTCAGGGCGGAAAGGCAACAAATATTGTTCCCGATTTATGTGAAATCAAGGGCGAAATCAGAAGCTTTGATGATTCAAAGGTTATGAATTCCTTCAAAGAGGTTGAAGAAATATGCAAAGCCTCGGCAGAGGAATTCGGCGCAAAATGCGAAATAGAATACGAAATTGCAGTTAAGGCATTCAATGTTGAAAACGGCAGCGAGGTTGCAGTTCGATTTAAGGATTGCTGTTCAAAGCTCGGTCTTTCGGGCGAGCTTTTTGCAACCTTCGGCGGTTCGGATAACAATGTTTTTGCCGAGCACGGCGTTGAAGGACTTGTTGTTGCAACGGGAATGAATAACTGCCATTCGGTTGATGAATACACAAGCGTTAGCGAGCTTGAAACGGCTGCGAAGTTAGCGCTTGAGCTTATGCTGAATAAAAACTGATGCTATCAGGAAAGGAGTAAATTTATGCGAAACCACGAAGTTACAAATCCCCACAAGCTTCTTGATGAAAACGGAAAGCTTATTGAACCCGGCTGGAGCAGAACGCTGATTCAGGAATATTCAAGAAATGATATCAAAAAGCGTAAAACCCGAATCAAGGAATGGGATTACTACTATATTATGAGCAATAAAAACAAGCTCTGCCTGTGCCTTACGGTATCAGACCTCGGATATCTCGGAATGCACAGCGTAAGCCTTGTTGATTTGAAATCGGCAATGGAAAAAACGGATTCAATTATTGTTCCGTTCCCGATGGGCTCAACTAAAATGCCCCCTTCCTCAAAAGAAGGAAATGTTGTTTTCAAAAATAATAAGCTCGGCATGGAATTTCTTCATTTCGGCAAAAAAAGAATACTCAGAATGAATTATCCCTCTTTTAACGGCTCAAAGGGCATTAGATGCTATATAACTCTCAGTGAGGAGCCCGAGGATTCAATGGTTATTGCAACGCCGTGGGATAATGACGAAACCGCATTTTACTATAATCAGAAAATAAACTGTATGCGCGCGTCGGGCAGAATTGAATACGACGGCGTAACCTTCGAGCTTGACCCCGAGCAGGATTTTGCAGGGCTCGACTGGGGACGCG